>JADZBU010000190.1 GCA_020851955.1 Chromatiaceae bacterium
CCTGCTCGCGCTGCACTTCGACGAGGCGCAGGTCGTAAAAGCCGAGGGCGCCGGGCAGGCGCGGCTGGTGGTGGCCGAGGTATTGGGGGTGGGCCTTGGTGACGTTGGTCCATTCGGTGAAGCCCGGACCCCACCAGCGGTCGTTCTCGGGGATCGGGTGAAACTGTGGCAGGTAAAAGGCCAGGGCGCGCAGGGGTAGGTCGGCGGCATCAAGACTGGCGGGGTGCTCGGGGACCGACTCGTCGATGTCAGAGTCGGTCGTAAGCTGGCTGTAGTTGAGTCCCGCCATCTGGGCCTGAACCGCCACGCTGGCAAGGGGCTTTGGCTTGGGTAAGGGACTACGCCCCTCCTTTATCCCCCGCAGCACGAAATGTTCAAGCGGATTGATACCGGAGGCGTCCACGTCAGAATATTCCCGCAGGTACCAGATACCATCAAAGGCGGGTCCCGGATTGAGCCCCAATTTGCGGCCGAACTCGATGTAATGTCGCAAGGGGTTGATTCCTTGCAGCATCACTTCCGGATATTGCTGGAGATACCAGCCTGTATCAAACCAGGGATTCGGGTTGCGGCCCTCCCAAGCCCCCTGAACCACAAAATTCACCAGCGGATTAACCCGCTGATCATGGATATCCGGATACTCCCTCAGATACCAGGCGCCATCGAACAAGGGGTGTGGCGACCGACCTTCCAGCCCCCCTTGGACCAGGTAATGGCGCAGCGGATCGATTCCCGATTCGGCCACATCCGGATATTGCCTTAGATACCAGTCAGCCTTGAACAGAAAGTGCGGGGATCGCCCTTCCCGCCAGCCACTGATCAGATAGTGCAGGAAAGGATTGACGCCATTCTCGGCGACATCTGGATTCTGGCTTAAATACCAGGCGCAATCGAACAGCGGATGAGGCGATGGCAGAGACTTCGGACTCTGCTCAAGGAAATGCCGCAGTGGATCAATGCCATTATTCGCGATTTCCGGACATTGCCTCAAATACCAGTCCGGATCAAACAGGGGGTGGGGAGCAATACCCATCCGTGTGCCTTGGTCAAGGTAATGCAGCAACGGATTGGCATTTTGAGGCAATTTCTCCTTCAGTTCCGACAAATACCAGGTGGTATCAAAGGCCGGATGGGGATTGAATCCCTCGCGCCAACCCTGGTTTAGCCAATGATAGGTCGGTCGACAGCCTGTTAAAATCACCTCTGGGTATTGTTCCAGATACCAGTTTCTATCGAATAGGCCCGAGCTCAGTAATTGACCCTCGATCCTGCGTTCCGCAATTTTGGACGTCAGGGTTAGGGTCGCGGTCCACCAGCCATATTTAAGAATTTTAGACAAGGCATTGGCCGGCCTTGGCAGGCGTTCCGTTACTACAATTAGACCGCGACTTAGCGGCCAGGCAGGGCTATCCTGGATCATGCCCAACCGTGAACCCAGGGACCTATTCAATTGTGTCAAGCGCGCCACTTCTTGCCGAACTGCCTTTAAAGTTATCCCAAGGAAGGAATAGAGGTTTTGTTGTTCCTTCAGTCTATCCTTCGCTTCGTGGGCTTCCCGTTGAAATTCGGCTTTTTTGAAATATAGCGTGGCCTTTGTTACGGTCAACTCGTTAATTTTGGCATCACGCATGGCAACGCCCTTATTTATTACCGCTAACTCCTCCTCGGTAGCGCTTAATTTATATTCAGCTTTAAATCGTTCTTGTTCCGCCTCCCCAAGCACCTTCTCAGCCTTAGCCCGATCTTTTTCAACCTTGCGCTTCTCTTGTTCGGCCTTAATCTTTTCCTGTTCGGCTTTAATTTTTTCCTGTTCGGCCGCGTTTCGCTCCTGATCGGCGGCGGCCCTAGCCAGGCGAAGCTGAAGGTTTGGATACAGCGAAATGGCGGTCAATTGATACAGTGTCCATCTTGGCCGCCATTTTTCCAGTATTGCTTGCAATCCTCGTAGGGCCGTTTCCTCTCCATCACGAACGGCGAATCCGCTGGTTTGGGAGATGCGATAGACCGCGGTAACGCGATCCACATGTATGAAGCCTGTATTCAGGCTCAGTTGAATCCAGAAATCCCAATCCTCGTACACCACCAGGGATTCATCAAAGCGTACGTCAGTTTCCAGCAAGGAGCGGGCAAACATGACCGCATGCATGGGCAAGTAATTTTCAAGGAGCAGGCGGGTTGGGTCGTAGGGGTCGTTATAGATACGAACCGTTTCCCAGCATCCATCGGTTTTTTCACAACGACAAATTACACCGACATAGGCCGCCTTGTCATGGGGAGATTTCTGCAAGGCCGCAACGAGGGAGGCAACGTGATCCGGCAGCAACCAATCGTCATCGTCCAGAAAGGCCACATATTCGCCACCAGCCGCATCCAGACCGACATTGCAGGCGGCACCGCGATCCAGATGGGTGCCGGTGGCTACCACCCGTACCGGAAACTGTCCGCACCAGTCACTCCCGGGCAAGTCGCCACGACCCTCCACATCGACCAGAATGACCTCAATGTGGCGGTAAGTCTGGGCGGCAACCGAGGACAGGGCATCCGCTAATTCGACACGGTTAGTCGTGCGAATGATGATTGAGACCAAGGGTCCGATGGGATCGGTCATGAGTAGGCGCTCGGTATCAAGGCCAAGGGATCTTAGGGGTTCCATCAAGTCGCGAGAGGAAATCACCTTGAAGGCTTCCGCGGCCACACACCCAGTTCCCAGGGAGCCGGCCCGGACCTTATTCAATGCCAAAATCACCTCTCCGCCCATGCCTTGATCGGATGGCAAGTCAAATAGGGCCAAGGCGGCACGCTTCTCGGTCAGGCACTCGGAAATATCGAGGTAAGTATCCGCCGCTTGTGGTACCCCAGTCTCATACATGGCCAGCAGGCAGGGTACCGGGTAGCGACGAACTGCCTCCAGGGCGGCAAGGCCCAGGTTGGCCCGATTGGCATCGGGATCGGTGACAAAGGGGGCATAGACGAGGGATGGACCCAAGGCGGAGAGGATTTCACCCAGCCGGTGAATCAGGCGTTCTCCATACCCCAGGCTGGCTTCGGGTTCTGTCCAAAGGATGGGTTCCTCATAGCCCAACAGGCGAGTTGCCTCGCCCGTCGCAAATGCCGGATTGCCACCCACGCGCCCCTGATCCAAGGCTTCCTGGGAAACGCAATCCCCACGGGAAATAACAAGAACCTTAACCCGATCCCCAGCCTTGCGGTGACGGAGGCCAGCACCGCCGCAACCCCGCACCTCATCCCCTGGTGTGGCAGCCAACATCAAAACAGGTCCCTTCCCCAAGGCAAATTCCAGGTTATGGGTGGACAGTGGCTTCAACTGGCTAGTCATGTCTAAAGGGGAAACTAGAGAAAAAGAGGTGCGTTGCTGACGAGAAAGATAGCTCGCCGCAGTATTCATATTTACTAGGGGTATTATGCCATGGTCCGGCTCAGGGCCGGTTATCAGGTGGGCGGGCTAGCAAATACAGCCCTCTCGCCTTGCGGCTTTCGTGGGCAGGGCAGATACGAGGATACAGTCAGCTAAGATTGCCATTATCCCCAGCATCGGCATTCCGATGATTGGAGCCTATTTCGGTGGGAGTCTCCTTGAATTCAGTTAGCCACCAAGGTCTGGAACAGGCTTTGATAGCGGTCGGCCATATTCCGCACCGAGAGTTCTTCCGCCCGCCGCAAGCCCTTTTCAACAAGCTGCTGCTGGCGTTCCGGATCCCCCAGGATTGCGGTGATGCCCTCCGCCAGGGCCCCGGCGCTGCCTGGCGAGACCAATACACCATCCCGCCCCCCGCTCAGGACCTCCCGGGGCCCGTGGGGACAATCCGTCGCGATCACGGGGGTACCACAGGCCATGGCCTCCAGCATGGCGTAACCAAAGCCCTCAAACTGGCAGGTGTGGACATAGAGATCCGCCCGGCTGAGGTAGGGAAAGACATTCTCCCGATAGCCGGCGAATACGACCCGATCCGCGAGACGCAGGTCGCGAGCCCGGCTGGCCAGGGCCTCGCGCTCCCAGCCCTCCCCTACGATGATGAGGGAACAGGGATATTGATCGCGAATCCGATCCATGGCTTCGATGACGAGGTGAATGTCTTTTTCCGCCGAGAGTCGCGCCGCCACGCACAACTTCGGCATATCAAGGGGTAATTGCTCCATGCCCGGCGCGGGCGCCTCCGCCGCCTGCCTGACTGCGGCGCCATCGATGCCATTGGGAATGACCTGGATGCGCTTGGCCGCGCCGAAAAAGCGCCAACGCGTATCCCGTGCGGTACCCTGGGAGGGGACGAGGATGCAATCCGCGAGACGGGCCGTCAGTGTGATTGCCGTATGTAGAAAGAGGCGGCGCGAAAAGCCTCTTTCATATCGCCGGATATACTCAAAAATGGGACCGCGAAAGGAGCCGACTACCTTTGGCGGCTTTTCTAGTCGACGCGCCGCAAAGGTCACTAAGGCGGCGGAGTAATGCATCATCCCCAGCACCACATCCGGACGGGCCTGGCGTAATAGGGCCTCCGTGGCCCTCACATCTGCGCGCAGGCTGGGAATGTCGTGGAACCAGCCATGCTGGATCAAACCTGCGGTATCGATAAAATCATCGAATCGCGCGGGCATGAAGGCGCGCAAGGCAACCGGCGCTGCCAGGGTCAGATGACTGACGACCTGGCGGTCCAGATGGGACAGGAGATTATGGGTAGTGCGTTCCGCGCCGCCAAAAACACCGGCCTGATGGAGGATCAGCAAGCGCACCGTCTTTAATGAATAGTGAACTTTTTATCCAGATATTCGCTGTAAAACTCCCGATACCAGTCGCCATCAATCCACAACCAGGTTTCATTTATGTTAATTTCCTTTTCTGGTCTGGAAATGGTTTCGCCTGTGCCCGCACGAAACGGCGGGACACTGGCCTTTACTTGGGTTTTTACCGTAGCAATGGGCCCATCAATCCGGATGGATTCTACTTTGGCTTCAGTGTATTTGATGCGCCCCATTTGCTGCGAATAGGTATCCGGCCTGATTTTGGCACGATAAAACGGATCCTGAAACCCATAGGCACCGACATAGTCCTTAGAGATCATTGTATTCCAGAAGCCTTCGACCCGTTTTTTCAGGGTGTCCTCAATCGAAGCCGGGATTTGCTCACCGCCTTGCGGCACTGATGGAGATGAGGTTGTCTGGTCGGCTGTACCGATAGGTACATTTTCAGGCACCTTAGTCTCTGTCAAGGAGGGGTTAGGTTGTTGTATGGATGCCGCGATCTCTTTCAGGTCCGTCGGATTAAAGATAACCTCATACAGATTCAAGGCGGTATAGCCATCATCGGTGGGTTGTTGCGCCATGACATGGTAAGACTGATCTTGGAAATAGGCCGAGGAGAATTCGTCCGTCAACCCACGGTTGATACCCGGTGGTTGTGGCAGAGGAATGTTGTCATAAACCCAGGTTTGGGCACCGTCATAGGAGAGACTGGCGTAGAGTTGACCCCGCAGATTTCGCCAGTCCTCCCAGACCAAGAGTACCTGTCCGGGTGAGGGCCCAACAACGACCGAAGGGTTGCGCCCCCTGAATTTCTCGCCAATGGCCTGAGGGCGTGGCCGGTGCAGCTTCCAAGTCTCGCCGCGGTCGGTGGAACTGATGAAGCGAACATCCTGCTTATGGCTAGGATTAGCTAAATCGCTGCCACTCAGTGCGATGTAAATCCGCCCTTCGTCATCGGCATCCACCACCAGACTACCCAAGAGAAAATCTCCTAGGTCATCAAAGCCAAACCGTTCCCAAGTTTGTCCCAAGTCATCGGAGTAGGCGCCCTCCAGTCGATTTTTTTCATAGCGGGTTTCCCAAACCGCGAACCACCGCTCTCCGCTTCGAAAGGCTGCAAAGTAATGGGAAATAGTTGGCACCTCGGCGACTACCACCGCCGGGCCAAAGCCACCCCCATCCGGAAGTCGGGTTTTGGCGATTATCTGGCTGACCTTAGCATCCTGAATCCAGCTAATGACGATAATATTTCCTTTTTTGTCATAAGCCCAAACGGGATATATGCCCGGGGTAACCCGCTCGATCGGGGATTTCTCGCCGCTAAGCGGATTTATATTTTGATAAAAAACAAAATATTGTTGATCCAACAAGGGATCACCCGCCTCCCCATACCATAGCAAATGCAGCGTGCCATCCAGGTTGACGCCCTTGAGGCGGGTCAATGGCTCGGTCCCTTCCCCGGTTACCAGGGGGGCACTTTCCGGAAAGTTACTGTTCGCCAAATAGAGACTTTTGTTTGGAAACTTTTGCCGCCAGAGGGCATTAACACCTTCCGGCAGTCCGGCGAGGGCTAGCCCGGATGGGGCCTGGTCTTTCTCGGGTTGCACCAGAATGCGGTCTCCGCCCTTAGGGTCACGAAGATGCAAGGCACGTTTAGTGTCGTAATAGCCAAGCCATAGCCCCGCAGCACCATCCAGTTGATATCGCCACTGAGCGGTGCGTTCCAGGTGGGAAGTATTGACCTGCTGGGCCGTAACGTCCGCCCAAAGCTCGCCGGCACAGGCCAAAAGGAGGAGCCATGCCGTAGCAAGCGTATATTTTCGCGTCTTTAGGGACATGGAATTAAATTTCATTACACCCATTCTCATCGTCATGACCCATCACAAAGACAGCCTCAATCAGCTGGTTAGGAATCTAGAATTATTTTATAAAAAATGCCGCCTTTCGGCGGCATTTTCCCCTCTACGGGATACTAATTATCCCTTAAAGGTTATGCATCGGATGGATTAGTATCCATCACCAGGTGGAATTATGGTGTAACCCAGCCAAGGCCCGGGGGCAGAATGTGGATGGCGTTGTTAAAGGTCCCTACAACAGGCTCGCCGTTAATGGTGTCGCTGATGTTGTATTCAAGTTTAAAGACGACAGCGTTGGAATTCCCAGTGCTTGAATTCGCAGTGCTTCCGGTGCCAGTAACCGTAGCTCCACCCGCATTGATCTCAAGAGTGGACCAACCACCGTCAAGGAATTGGCCAGCAGGGCCGTTCGCACCAAACAGCAGATTCTGCATATCAATGCGACCGACGCACACCACAGACTTACCATTGGTGCGGGAGAAGGGATTCTCGTCGCGATCAAAGAAGCCACCAATGCCACCAGCACGCTGAGAAAGCCTGATATTAGTACTCAGATTGCCAACATTCTGCGTTCTGGCAGCGTCACCTACAGGTAGAGCTCTATTGGGAAGAGGGGTTACCATGAGGGCGGTGGCGAATTCATCATATGGCATGATGGCAAGCGCGGAATTATCCGCCGAGGCCGCACCTACGTAGTCGTAAAACGGTATGGAATCACCAGAAGCAACATCAGGATTTCTGTTGGCGGCCTGGTAACCCCAGGTAGCACCAGCGGCGAACTCGAAGATAAAGGCCTCGCCCCTCAGCACGCCTTCGTCAGTGATTGAGGAAAAATCTTCATTGCTGACGAGGAGGAAACCGCGCTGCGGCAACTCTACGTCGGCACCAAGACCCACCGACCAATTGGGATCGTCCGAGTTATCAACCCGGTTGGTGGTCACCCGGTTCTCAAACATGATACCATTCGTGTCTTGCCCAAACTCACCATAGACATCGAAGGTGGTGATGTCGTTAAAGCTGGTCGTCACATACTGATTGTAATCCTTGCAAACCCTGGCGTTGGCGGCATCTTCAGTGCCCTCGATATTCTTCGTCCACAGGGTCTGGTGAAGATTACCATTGGTGTACTGTGCGATCCGGCCTCCAGCGGTATTGATGACGGTTACAACGGAGGCAACGGTCTGGCTACCCACAACATGGGGGAAGAAGAGGGAGGAAGTGGCCTGAGCCGAGGACATGAAACCGACGGAGGCACCGAGGGCGACGGTGACGGCGACGGCAAGTTTCTTTTGATTAAACATGGCTAGATGTTCTCCTGTTGCGTTCATGTTAGCCGAGGGATGTAGACACTAGGTTATGGACCGAAAACCCGCTACCTGATTATCCAGGTGTAAGGGGTTCTTGCTCATAGTTTACCTTGGCTGGGAGTTTACACCTTAGCTTCACGGTGTCAATCCCAACAACCAATTCTGGGGGTTGGCCTAACTCCTAAACTCTATTACTTGAACTGGATTTACCTACGTTGTAAACAGCAGCTTTCCGCGTAGAGCCTAAAGTAGCCTAACGTGAGAAGGAGTTTACACCACAGGTTGTTGTTGTCAACCCACAAGATGGATTTTTTTGCATCATTTTGGTAACCGCCTAGTTAAGCTCTAAAAATCAGTCTCTTCTAGAGCAAGCCCGTTCAAGGATGAAGCGCCGACCGCTAATTGTATCGCAATTACAACAAATCAGGGCTTGGCGGCGCCCAGGGATCTATCCCTCGCGGAAGGATATCGGCGCTAGGGTTGCCGGCGACTGCCCAGCCTGGCGCCTTTGCCACATCCGGAGATAGAGCGCCTCCAGGTCACGGCTATAGCCCTGGGTATCAAACAGGGGGGACAGATCCCGCGTCGCGGCGAGCTTGCGGCGCAAGTCCCGCAAGTCATTGGGATGCCTGGCCCAGTGCAGGGCCAATTCCCGGTATTGATCCCGATCCCCGGCGATCAACTCCGGCAGGTCCGCGGCGGTCAGGATACTGGCCGCAACCCGGGAGGGGAAGGTCTGGCCAGGACAGGTTAGCACCGGTACGCCAGCCCAGATGGCATCGGAGGAGGTGGTATGGGCGTTGTAGGGCGCCGTATCCAGAAAAAGGTCGGCGAGACTGATCCGGGCCAGGTGCTGGTCCTGGGGGACATGGTCGGCGAAGAGAAGGCGATCCTGGTCAATGCCAAGTCGTGCGGCATCCTGGAGGAGATGGGCGCGCGCGACGGACCCGGGGGCAAACAACCAGATGACCGCGCCGGGCACGGCCCGCAGCAGGTCGCACCAGAGGGCGAAAAGCTCCGGGGTATATTTAAAGGTGTGATTGAAGCAACAAAAGACGAAGGCATCCTCGGGCAGGCCAACCTGGGCGCGAGTCGGGGCCGGCGCTCGGGGAGTACGCACGTCACGAGGCTGATAGCAATTCGGCAGATAGGCGAGGGCCTCGTCGTAGGCGGCCGCCTCCTCCAAGGGGACCACTCGGGGATCGGCGATCAGGTAGTCGATGAAAGGCACGCCCATGCTGCCGGGGAAGGCGAGCCAGGAGACCTGGAGGGGGGCTGGGCGCTGGGCCAGGATCTCGGGCCGCGAAAAGCGGGTGTAGCCATGCATATCCACCAGGATGTCGATATCGTCGGCGCGGATGCGGCGCGCCGCCTCGGCTGGCGAGAGCGTGTGGACCTCGGTGAGGTGCTCGAAGGCCGCGACGAGACGCTGACCCAGGGCACTGTCGTCCAACGGGGCCAGGGAATAGGCAAAGACCTCGAACCGGTTTCGATCGTGCAGTTCAAAGACGCCGGCCGTCAGCCGGGCCGTGGCATGGTCCCGCAGGTCGCCCGAGAGGTAGCCGATACGCAGCCGGTCGTGGGGTTGGCGTGGCCCCTGGGCATGGAGAGGGCCCAGTTCCTGCCAGCCGCGATACCGTTGGCCATGAGCGCGGGCCACCCGCAGCAGGTCGGTGGCGTTAAGTCCCGGTAGGGCAAAGGCATCGAAGGGTTCCATCGCGTCCCCCTCGCCCACCTGGATGCGCTTGACCAGGGCGGGAACTCGCTCATCCCAGGCGCGCCAATCGCAGAGATGGCGTTGACTGGCGGCGAGGGCACCGAGCAGATCCCCGGGGGGGGAGGAAAAGCGCGGCAGGATCCGCTCCCAAATGGCAACCGCTTCCTCGTGCTGGCCAAGCCGGGCCAGGGACTGCGCCAGAATATGCTCGTATTCCAGTATATTGGCGCCGGAGCGCTCGGCCTTGACGATCTCCGCGCGCAGGGCCTGCGGGTCTCCCAGGTGGGAAAAGAGGCCCACCCTAGCGGCGTGTAACTCCCGGGGTGGCGCCGACCCCGAGGCCTCGGCCTGGGCGATCAGAGCTTGGGCCCCGGCCTCATCCCGCTCCTCGAGACCGACCAGGGCCAGGGAGAGAAGGGCGCGCGGGTGACCCGGCACGGCGCGCAGCAGGATCTCGTACTGGGCCCGCGCCTCCCGGTAGCGGTATTGAAGCCGGCATAGGGTGCCGAGGTTGAGTCGCGCCTCATGTAGATCTGGCTGGCGCGCGAGCAGGTCGCGAAAAATGCGCTCCGCCTCGGGATAGGCCTCGCGCTCGCGCAGGAGGTTGCCGAGATTGATCCAGGCCTCCCGATAGCCGGGGGCGAGCTCAAGGGCGCGGCGATAGGCGGCCTCCGCCTCATCCAGGCGAGTTTGGGCCCGCAGGCAGTTGCCGAGGTTGTACCAGGCGGGCGGATAGGTGGGCGCCAGCCGGGCGGCCTCGCGGTGACAGACCTCGGCCTCGGCGGGCCGACCCTGGGCCAGGAGGGCGTTACCCAGGTTGTCCTGGGCGGCGGCGTGGCCGGGAGCGATCGCGACGCAACGGCGCAGCCAGCCTTCGGCCTCGGCCATGCGGCCCCGCCGCGCGGCCAGTAGGCCCATGATGAGCAGCGCTTCCAGGGTATTCGGGTCCCGCTCAAGCACCTTGGCCAGAACACGCTGGGCCTGGTTGAGACGCCCAGCCTGGAAGGCCTCGATGCCCCGGCGCAAGCGGGAGGCCGGTTCGGGCTTGTGGGTATTGGCGCCCATGGGTGCTTGCTGCCTGGTCATATCCTTGCCTCCCGTTGGGCGGTGCCGCCCTCGCACCAACTTATCCACATGCCCCGGAAGGCGGCCTCCAGATCCGCGGCGAATTGGGGGGCGTTCATGAGCGGAGACTCCTCCAGGCGTACGCGCAGACCCGCGCGCAGGCTTTGTAAGGATTCGATTGCCTGGGCCAGGCGGACCGCCCTCTCCACATAGTCTGCTTCGGTGGCGGCGACCCACTCCTCCATGCCCAGAGCGCGGAGCATGCTCTCCCCTTGGCGGGCCAGCAGGCGGTCGCCGGCCAAGGTCAGGACGGGGACGCCCATCCACAGGGCCTGAATGCTGGTGGTGCCGCCGGTGTAGGGAAAGGGGTCGAGGGCAATATCCACGCGGCCATAGGCGGCCAGGTAGTCCGCGAAGGCGGAGGTGCCCTCCAGGATCAAGCGATCCGCCGTCACGCCCTCGGCGAGGAAGCGCGCCTCGATTGCGGCGCGACCCGCCTCGCCCTCCAATTGTTTTGTCTTGAGGAAGAGGCGGGCATGTGGCAGGGCTTTAAGCACCCGGGCCCACAGGGCAACCACACGATCGGTGACTTTGCGGATGTTGTTGAAGCAACCAAAGGTGAGGTGTCCGGCGGTCAGGGCGGACAAGGGGGCAACGGGGACCGCCACCTGGGGGCGCGAGAAGCAGAGGCGGGTATGGGGCAGCCGCCAGATGGTCTCGGAGAATTCCGGCTCCTCGCACGCGGGGACGTCCCAGGGGCCGGCGAGCAGATAATCGATTTGCCTCAGCCCCGTGGTGCCGAAATAACCCAGCCAGGTGACCTGAACGGGCGCCGGTTTGCGGGCGAAAAGGCCCAGACGATGCTTGCCGGTATGACCCGAGAGGTCCACCAGAATGTCGATGCCATCGGCCAGGATGCGCGCGGCGGCCTCGTCATCGTCCAGACCGGGAATGGGTACCCAGTGATGGAAGGCAGCGCGAAAGGCCTCGGTCATGGGGTCGCTGGCGCGAGTGGTGGGGTAGGCGAAAAGCTCCAGGGTGGGAGACAGGGCCAGGGCCTCGGCGACCGAGATAAAGAAGTATCCGACCGGGTGTTGGCGCAGATCGCCGGAGACGAAACCGATGCGCAGGGGGCGGTCGGGGTCCGGATCGTTGGGCCAGGAGGTATGGGATTCTAGACCCCGGGATAGGATCTCGCCGTAGCGCAGGGCCCGGGCATGGATATTGGCCTGAGTCTCGACCCCCAGATAGTTGTTGGTGAAGATCAAACTGCCCTGGATACCCAGGTCATCCGGGGCGATGGCGATGGCGCGGTCAAAATGCATCCTGGCCTCGTCATGATCCCCGGCTTCGAGGCAAAGGTCGCCGAACTCTCGCTCCGCATGGGGGTGATCCGGGTGGATGCCGATGAGCGCGGCTAGCGCCTGTCGTGCCCGGGGAAAATCGCCCCTGCCCAGACAAGAGCGGGCGAAATTTAACAAACAGGTCTCGTTGTCCGGTGCCAGGGCCAAGGCCAGGAAGGCGTACTGATAGGCGTAACTGTGTTGTTCATTGCTGATAGCGGTATCGGCGGCATTGTTCCAACTCACATGCCAGGCCGGGTTGAGGGCTAGGGCCTGTTCGTAGGCATGGTGCGCTTTTTGAAAATTCTCAATGGCATCCAGGGCATTGCCCAGATGATCCCAGACATCCGGGCGACCCGGCAATAGCTTACTGGCCTGGCTCAGGGCCTCGGCGGCAGGCTCCCAACGCCGCAGGGCGGAGAGTGTCCGCCCGCGCAGATGGTGGCCTTCGCCCCAAGCCGGATGCTGGGCGAGCAGGTTCGCCAATTCCTCAAGTAACTCAGGCAGACGCTGGGAGGTGTAAAGCTGCTGTAGGCGCGCGAAGGATTCGGCCAGGCTGGCATGAGAAGGGCTTTGCGTACTGAGTGCCAGCGGATGATCGGGTGGCTCTCTGACCGACAGCGGATCAAGGGGCTGCAGAGGGGGGATGTTTAAGGCGGCGGCATCCATGCCATCGCGCACTTGGGCAAAATAATGTGCCCAGAGCTCTGCGTCGACGGGGACGCCAGTTTGCTCGCAACGGCCGAGGAGGGATTCGCCGGCAGTAAGATCGCCCGAGCGCAGGCGGGCGAACAGCATGGCGCCTTGATAGGTGGCCGATCCGGGCTCCAGCAGAGAGGCACGTAGTAAAAAGGGTATGGAGGACAGCCCCATGCCCTGATCGATCTGTAGCAAGCCAAAATTGTAGGCCGCCAAGGCACGGTTAGGACGGGCGCGCAGGGCCTCGATGTAAGCGGCCAGGGCCGTGCGCCAATCACGCTTTTGATGGGCGGCGAAACCTCGGTGCAGTGGGTCGAGCGTGATGGCGGGCGCTCCTGACCATCCGAAGGCGTTGGTGCCGGGTGACCAGGATGTCTTGTAGTCGATCAATCATTCCTCCTTGGGGATCTCGGCGTTATCGCCCTAAAATAAAAAATGATTTAAGAAACCGGCAACCTATTCTGGCGCTTCTTATCAGCCTTAGCTGACCATCCGCCCTAGCCCGCTTCAAGGGGGGGATTGTACAGCAAGCCGCCTGGCAATCGGATACCATGCGAGCCCACCGTGGGTTGGTTGTCTCAAGCGGCGACCCAGATTCTCCCTCCATCCCGCTGCGTCCCCATTGCCGATCCCCCTCTATTGGTCGAGACTCAACAGGAAGCCTCTTCATGAATCCCTCTACAAAAGCCCAAGGCATGCCTGGCATACACATTGTCGTTGGGCTGCTTGGCATTATCGCCCTCTTCATTTTGCTGAGGATTAATCTTGTCGATATTCCACTGGAAAGAGACGAGGGAACTTTTGGCTACTTTGGCCAAGTCATTAATGACGGCGGGCTACCCTATCGCGATGCCCTGGATAATAAGCCCCCAGGCACATTCTACCTCTATGCGGCGGCGCTACAGTATATGGAACCAACCGCTCGCAACGTCCATCTGTTTGCCCACGGCTATAATTTACTGACCTTATTAATTTTATTTGCCGCCGCCCGGCTATTCTTCCAGTCTGATGGCGCCGCCCTTTGGACGGGGCTGACCTTTGCGGTCTATACCAGCACCTGGAGCGTGGAGGGGTTCGCGGCGACCACCGAGATTTTCATGCTATTGCCGCTAGTACTCTGCTTCTGGGGTGCCGTATTGGCAACGTCAAAGAAGCACCTCTTCTGGGTAGGATTCAGCGGGGCCTTTGGGGCACTGGCCTGTTGGACCAAACAGGTCGCGGCCTTTAGTGTCTTGGCCATTCTGCTTTATATCCTCGTTGACGCCTGGTTCGGTGCGCCAAGGCCGATAAGCCGCAGCTTTCAAAAAGTAGCTCTCAGCCTGTTGATATGGCTACTCGGTGGGCTGATCGCCTCGTTGCTCCTCTTGATGCCCTTTATCATCAACGGCCTGATACCCGATTTATTTTATTGGGTTTTTTTACATGGAGCGGCCTATGTTCAGCAGGGTGGGGGATTTGCGCACCACCTCCAAAATGTCGCCCAATGGATATGGGAGGGTCTGCCCGGGGACACGCTGCCGCTGGTATTCGGGTTGATTGCCCCTTGGTTTCTCCTTCGGCAAGGCCGGAGGGAAACCTTGTTCGTGACGGGCTTCCTTTGGCTTTCACTGCTTGGCATGGTGCCGGGATACCAATATAAGCATTATTTCATTCAACTCGGCCCGGCCGTTGCCCTGGCGGTTGGCTGGTCTTTGCAAGGTCTGCTCGGCTGGATTGCCCTGGCGAGGTTGCGACAGGCGGGGATTTTTGTTGTCGGTATTCTTTTGGTGGGAATGCCGTTCCTGACCCATCGCGGCTATTATTGGGGGGCCACCCCCACATCCATTTCACGCGTATTCTTTGGAACAAACCCCTTTCCGGAGTCGATTCCCGTCGCGGACTATCTCCGTGCAAATAGCGATCCCACAGATCGTATTTTTATTTACGGCTCGGAGCCCCAGATCCTTTTTCTGGCGGAGCGCCAAAGCGCGAGCAAATTCGTGCCGATTTATCCCCTTTTCCAGGATTTTTCAAGGCATGAAGAGTTCCAGGCCACGGCCTGGGAAGAATTGGTCGTCTCCAAACCCAAGTACATCGTTGCCACCAATGTACCTACATCCTTGGTTTTGGATTGGGATGGCCGGGCCAGCAAAGTGTTTGAGAAAAGGGTAATCAAGTTACTGAATGACAAGTACCGTATCGTTGCCTGGGTTCCCGTCGGCCCTGGAAAACCCGAGCTAAGACTGGTTTCCACGGCCGCGCCGTCACCCTTCGCCGAGATGGTGGTACGCCATCCAGGTTACCTCGCTATAGCCAAAAGGGTGCGGGAATAGGGCAAGCCGAGCGGAGAGCGAACTAGCGCCACCGCCCCGCTAACAACAAGCCCCCGCCCAGGATCAGGCCAATAGCCAGAACCTGGGCGGCGGGGATGGAGATGAGGGGGCCAGGACCAAAAACCAGCAGGAGGGTGCCGCTGGCGACGAGGCCAGCCCCGGCGATGAGGGCCTGTACCCGGGCCTGGTGGACCTGGATTTCACCGCGCAGGCGATCGAGTTCATCGGAACGCCAGCGAATAGGGAGGCTCTGGCGGTCGAGGCCCTGGAGGACGCGATAGGCCAGGAGCGGCAGCTCGGGCATGCCCTCGGAATAGGGACCGAGATTGCGCTTGAGCCTGGCCCAGAGGGCGCGGGGACCGATTTGGTCCTTCATCCACTTTTCCATGAAGGGCTTGGCGGTGGTCCAGAGGTCCAGTTCGGGGTAGAGCTGACGGCCCAGGCCCTCGATGTTGAGCAGGGTCTTCTGCAGCAGGACGAGTTGAGGCTGAACCTCCATGTCGAAGCGGCGGGCGGTCTGGAAGAGGTGCAGCAGAAAATAGCCAAAGGAGATCTGCGCCAGGGGCTTGCCGAAGATAGGCTCACAGACGGTGCGGATGGCCGACTCGAACTCGTCCACCCGGGTATGGGCCGGGACCCAGCCGGATTCGATGTGCAACTCGGCGACGCGCCGGTAGTCGTTATGAAAGAAGGCGAGCAGATTCTCCGCCAGGTAGCGCTGGTCCTCGCTGGTCAGGGTACCGACGATGCCGAAATCCACGGCGATGTAGCGCCCGCTGGATTCCACGAAGATGTTGCCGGGGTGCATGTCGGCATGGAAGAAGTTGTGCTGAAAAACCTGGGTGAAGAAGATCTCGACGCCGCGCTCGCCCAGGAGCTTCATGCTCACGCCCTGGGCCTTTAGCCGGTCGACCTCCCCCACCGGCGTACCATGGATGCGCTCCATGACCATGACGCTGGGGCAGCAGAGATCCCAATACACCTCGGGGACATACAGCAAAGGGCTGCCCAGGAAGTTCTTGCGCAACTGGCTGGCGTTGGCCGCCTCGCGCTGCAGGTCCAGCTCGTCGAGGATGGTCTTCTGGTAGTCCTTCACCACCTCCACCGGCCGCAGGCGGCGACCGTCCTTCCAGTAGCGATGGGCCAACTCCGCCAGGGTCAGGAGGAGGCCGAGGTCACGCCGGATGATGCGCTCGATCCCGGGACGCACCACCTTGACCACCACCTCGCGGCCGTCCTTGAGACGGGCGATGTGGACCTGGGCGATGGAGGCGGAGGCCAGGGGCTGTTCGTCGAAGCCGTCCAGGACGGCCTCGATGGGCTTGCCCCAGGATTTCTCGATAATGGCGCGGGCCTGGGTCCCCGGGAAGGGCGGCACCTGGTCCTGGAGCTTGGCCAATTCGTCGGCCAGGTCGTTCGGCAGCAGATCGCGCCGGGTGGAGAGGATCTGGCCAAACTTGACGAAGATGGGTCCCAACGCGATCAGGGCCTCGCGGATGCGCACCGGGTAGGGCTTGGGGTGGGTGCGCCGGTACCAATACCAGGGGGAGAGGTAGGACAGGAAATAGACGGGGCGGAAGAGGTGGGTGGCGAGCAGGACCTCGTCGAGACCGTGGCGCACCAGCACCAGGCTGATGTGGATCAGGCGCCACAGCCGCGACAACTGGGTCAGCACGATGGTTGGTCCTCGGCGGGGGGTGTCCCGGCGCCGGAGGGGAGGCGCTGACGCAGCCGCTCGACCCGCGCGGCGAGGCGCTCGCCGTCATCCCGCAACCGGTCCACGTCGGCGAGGAATTGATCGATTTCGTAACGGGTGGGCAGCAGGCGGCCCTCTTCCTGGAGGTATTCCTTGAGGTCCTGGCCCAGGGTATCCAGGGAGCCTTGACCCCAGCGGCCCGCGGCGCGCAGCCGCGTGCCGACGGCGTGGGCGACCGAGTCGCCGGTCAGGCGCGACAACTGCTCCTCCCAGTCGATCTCCAGGCCGGCCATGAAGTCGCCAAAGCGCTGGGCCAGGGCCGCGTCGCCCTCGATCTCGACCTGACCGGAAAAGAGGGCATCCTCTTTGCGACGACTCATCCGCAGGCGCGCCAGGGCCAGAGGGGTGCCGCGCAGCAGGCAGTCCGGGTTGGCGTCGTAGGCGCCATAAATCTGAAAACCCTCGGGACCCGGGATGAAGTAGAGGCGGCTACCAAAGCCTTTGAACTCGAAGGCGATGATGTAGCCCGCCAGAGGCGCCAGGCGACCGGCGGCCTCGGGATCCAGGGCGATGTAATGATTGATGGCGGTCTCGAGGACCGCCAGGGCGGCGTCCGGAAGCGGGGACTGGCTCACAGCTTGAAACCCCGATGAATGGCGACGACCCCGCCGGTGAGATTGAAGTATTCACACCGCTCGAAACCGGCCTCCAGCATCATGCCGCGCAGGGTCTCCTGGTCCGGGTGCATGCGGATGGACTCCGCCAGGTAGCGATAGCTGTCGGCGTCATTGGTGATGAGGCGCCCCAGAATCGGCAGCATGGTGAAGGAGTAGAGGTCATAGACCTTGGAGAGGGCCGGACTGGTCGGGTGGGAGAATTCCAGGACCAGGGCGCGCCCGCCCGGCTTGAGTACCCGGCACATCTCCGCCAGGGCCTTTTGCTTGTGGGTGACGTTGCGCAGGCCGAAGCCAATGGTGACGCAGTCGAAGTGGTTATCGGGGAAGGGCTGGGTCTCGGCGTTGACCTGGCAGAAGAGGAGATTGCCCGCCAGGCCCTGGTCAAGAAGCCGGTCGCGGCCGGTGGTCAGCATGGCGGCGTTGATATCCGTCAGCACCACCTGCCCCTCGGGACCCGTGATCCGGGCGAAACGGCTGGCCAGGTCGCCGGTGCCCCCCGCCAGGTCCAATACCCGCTGGCCCCGCCTGACCCCAGCCAATTCAATGGTGTAGCGCTTCCAGAGGCGATGGATGCCGAGGGACATGAGGTCGTTCATCAGGTCATAACGCGAGGCGACGGAGTCGAACACCGCGCGCACATGGCTCGATTTTTCCTCGACCGGAACCTGCTTGTAGCCAAAGTGGGTGGTCTTGTCGTCGGACATGGGCGGGACCTCGGGTGAACTTTGCGCGGATTCTACCATGACAGCCCGGCGCCCCTTGGGACCTACTTCTTCTCGCCGAAGCGGTTGTTGCTCAGGAATTGCCAGGTGCGGGTGATGTCGAGGACATCCGTTTCTTTTCTGATGTCGGGGGGGAAGGGGGCATAGGGGGCGGCGAGGTTGACGATGCGCACGGCGGCCTGGTCGAGGACCTCGGAACCAGAGGAGCGCAGGACCCGGACCTCTTCCAGGGTGCCGTCGGCGCGCAGGGCGACCCGCAGGATGAGATTGCCGTAAAGCTGGCGGCGCTTGGCCTCCTCCGGGTAGTTGAGGTTGCCGATGGACTCCACCTTGCGGCGCCAGGCCTCCAGATAACTGGCGTACTTGTATTCCTGGGTGCTGGCGCTGATGGCCTTGCGGCGCGTCCGGCTGGCGTAGGCGGCGGTGTCTTCCTCGATCTTGGCGTTGAGCTTGGCGATTTCCTGGCCGCGACTCGCCAGGATCTGGGCGGCGGAAGGCCTGGGGACCAGGGCGGGTTGGGGGCTGGGTTGCAGTTCAGGCTCCGCCGGTCTCTCCAGGGCCGGTGCGGGCTCGGTGGGCAGGGGCTCCGGCAAGGTGGCGGTCAAGGAGGCCGCCTCGGTCGGGGGGGCAAGACTCGCCCCCGGCACGGGCGGTGGCGCGGGGGTGTCCGCCTCGGGCATAACCGGCAGGGACAAGGGGTCGGGTTCCTCGGCCAGGGCAGGCAGATCGCTCGGCTCGGCGCTCCGCTCGCCGGGGCGGCGATCCGTGGCGGCGATCTCGCTGGCGGTGCCGCTGGCCTCCCGGTTCGCCTGGGCCAGGGCCTCGGCTGCCGGGGGCGGGGAGCGAGCCGCCTCTGGCTGGCGCAGGACCAGCACCTCCAGGGTACGGCTAGGGGCGCGGGCGGGCTCCGGGGCCTGGAAACCCAGGGCAAGAATCAGCAGGCCATGCAGGACGAGGGCCACCAGCAGGGCGGGCCAGAAGGGATCGGTCAGGGGCCGCGGGGACCCGGCTCCCCGGCGCATGGCGCCCCGCGGCGGCCAGGCCGGCGCTGTCGTCGCGCTCATGACCCCGGCAGCGTCCAGGCATCGCCCGGTTCCAGGGGCGGGACCGGGATGATCTCGGCATTGCGGTCAAGGAGTTCAATCCGCTCGGCCATGGAGGGGTCCATGTGGATACGGCCCCGGGGATCGATGAGCAGGACGGAGCGGACGCCCATGGCCACGGCGGTCTGGTGCCAGAGTTCGGGGCCGGCGATCATGAGGGCGGTGGCGGCGGCCTCTGCGCGGGTGGCATCCTCGTGGATGAGGGTAACGAGACGGGCCCCCTCGGCCGGCCAGCCGGTGCGGGGATCGATGACGTGGTGGTAGGTCTTGCCCTTGTGGGTGAAATTGAGTTTGTAATCCCCCGAGGTGAAGACGCTCTCGTCGCCCGAGACCTGGAGGATGGCGAGAACCCCCCCGCCGATCGGATTGCGCAGGGCCACGGGCCAGGGTTGGCCGCCACGGGTACCAATGGCGCGCAGATCGCCGCCCACGTTGACGATAGCGTTGTGGATGCCCAGCTCGCGCAACTGATCGATGGCCTGGTCGATGGCGTAGCCTTTGCCAATGAAGCCAAAATCGAGTTTGACGCTGGGATTCCCGCCCGCTAGCTGGATGCCGTCGATCAGGATGTCGTCCATCCTGGGTCCAGCCTTCACCAGGGCCTCGATCCTGGCTTTTTCCGGCGGGACGCGCCGCCGACCCGGCTCGCCGGCCTGAAAGCCCCAGAGGTCGATCAATTTGCCGATGGCGGGGTTGAAGAGGTGGCCGCTGGCCGTCGCCAGTTCCTGACCCTTGCGCACCAGGGGCAGGATGCAGGGCGGGGCCGCGAAGGGCTTGCCCCCGGGGAGCAGGTCGTTGACGCGCGCCAGGGGGGCCGCGCCCGGGGCGCCCCAGGACTCCCACATGGACTTGAAATCCTCTTCGATTTGACGGTAGGCCAACTCCGCCTCCTGACGCTTGACCCCGACGATGGCCAGGTCCACGGGGCCCTGGTCGGCGTTGAAATGGAAATTATAGACGGGACTTTCGTCCCGGCAGCCCGTCAGAGGCAGCAGCAAGAGGAGGACGGCGATCCAGGCCATCAACTGGACAGCCCCGGCCGAGGGGGCGGGGTGTCCAAACCCAGGCGCCATCGGCCTGAGGGGATCCGGTCGGAACTCAGGGGGCAAGGAGCCGCTCCGCCAGCCGGTCCAGCAGATCGCCGGCGATGTCCAGACCGAACTGGGCATCCAGTTCACGGATACAGGTAGGGCTGGTGACATTGATCTCGGTCAGCCAATCGCCGATCACGTCCAGGCCGGCGAAATAGATGCCCCGCCGCAGGAGTTCGGGCCCCACTTGGGCGGCAATCCAGCGGTCGCGGTCGCTCAGGGGGCGACCCTCGCCACGCCCGCCGGCCGCCAGATTGCCGCGGGTCTCGCCGGGTTGGGGGATGCGGGCCAGGGCGTAGGGCACGGGTTCGCCGGCCACCATGAGGATGCGCTTGTCGCCCTGGCTGATCTCCGGGATGAAGCGCTGGGCCAGGCAGTAACGGGTCCCGTTGGCGGTCAGGGTCTCGGCGATGACCGCCAGGTTGGGGTCCTGGCGCCGGACCCGGAAGATGGAGAAGCCACCCATGCCGCCGAGGGGCTTGAGGATCAGGTCCCCCTGCTCTTCCAGGAAGGCGCGGATGTCGGCCTGGCTCCGGGTCACCAGGCTCGGCGGACAGCAGGTGGGGAATTCCAGGGCAAAGAGCTTTTCGTTGGCGTCGCGCAGGGCCTGGGGGGCGTTGACCACCCGGGCGCCCTGGCGCTGGGCCAGCTCGAGGATGAGGGTGGCGTAGAGAAATTCGGTATCGAAGGGCGGGTCCTTGCGCATCAGGATCAGGTCCAGCTCATCGAGGGGACGGAAGGCCTCCCCGACCACCTGGTACCAGCCGGAGGGGTCGTCCGTCACCACCAGCTCTCGCATCCGGCCCCAGGCGCGCTGGCCCCGCAGCGAAAGATCGTCCAGGGTCAGGTATTGGAGGCGCCAGCCACGGCGTTGCGCGGCCAGCAACATGGCGAAGCTGCTGTCCTTTGCGATCTTGATGGCCCCGATGGGGTCCATGACGATGCCGATCTCGTGTTTCATACCCGCATCTTAGCGTAGGGCGGGAGGTGTCGTCGGGTCGATGCGGTTTGCCGCGAAGGATAGGGCGGGGAGGGCGCCGAGCTTGGGCCTGACAAGGGGCAGGCCCGGCGCTGGGTTGGCCTGAGTTCGTGGGAGGCGAGCCAGATTGCCCTACGCGCCGGACCCGTTCAGGGCAAGGCGGAAAACCCTGAATTGCGGGCTATCCAACTGGATCTATTAGAAATTGGCGCGCCTGACACGATTCGAACGTGCGACCCCTGCCTTCGGAGTACAGCGCCTTGTCAGTTTCGCTATTATTTTCTGTTACTTAGAACCACGCGCCCCGTGATACCGGGACTAGGAGTGACAGTGCGGACCTGAAAACGACGGGAACATATCACGTTCATATCACGTTCCCACCCGCGCCACCCTCAACACCTGCAAGATGGCCATATAACCCTCCTGCGTCAGCTCATAAGTCGCCGGTATGCTCCGCAGTACCCCCCACTCCTCCTGCGTAATACCCAGCAAATGACACCATGCCGCATTCCGCGCCAGGGCCACCAGGCCCGCCGGCATCGCCCGGTCCCGGATCACCTGCTCCTCGGCGCTTTCCGGGTCAGCCTCCCCCGTCAGATGGGTCACCGTCACATCCAACGCCTTGGCGATCTTAATCAGGGTATCGATCGTCCCCTCGCGTTGGCCGCACTCGATATTCGAGATCAGCCGCTGGCTCAAGTTGCTGCGCTCGCCCAACTCCGCTTGGGTCAACCCCGCGGCCTTGCGGATCTTGGCGACCCGCTGGCCCGTCTTCGTCGCTATTTTGGCCATGGCCTAACGCCACCTTATGCTTGTTTAGCATTAGTTTAACACTTTGCGCGCTGCCGATACCCCGCTGGCGCCCTAACAATCTTTAGCGCATAATGCGCTATACTAGCGCCCATGACAGAGACACGCGGTCTCGCCGCCACCGAGGGTATCCCATGCCGCCCATCCGCTTCGCCGACAACCTCCGAGCCGCCCGCGCCCGGCTCAAGCTCAACCAAACGGCCCTGGGACGCCAGATCGGCATCGGCCAGGGCGCCATCACCAAGTGGGAGACCGGCAAATCGTCCCCCACCGTCGATCAACTCCTGATCCTGGCCGACGCCCTCGGCGCCACCGCCGCCGACTTGCTGGCGGGCTGCGTGCACACCCCGGCCCCCCGGCACCGCACCGGCCCCCGCGCCACCCCGGCCGCCAGTCCGCCCCCCGCCAGCCAGGCCATGACCCCCCTTGCCCGCCGTCCCCGCCCGAAAGCACCCGCCGGCTGAGAGGGCCGCCCATGAGCGTACAAGCCTCCGCCTGGGCCTGGGCCGTGCGGGGCCTGCCCTCCCATCTCCGGTTAACGCTCCTGGCCGTGGCCGATGCCTGCAACGCCGATGGTTTCGGCTATCCCGGTCAAGCGCGCATCGCCGGACTGGTCCAATGCAGCGAGCGCCAGATCCGCTCCAACCTGGCCGCCCTGGCCAAACTCGGCCTGGTGGACGTCTTCCACCGCCCCGGCGATGGCGAGGGCCGTAAATCCAACGCCTATCAATTGCGCCTGGAGGTGCTGGACGTGAGCGAGGCAACCGGAAGTGTGCTTCCGGTTGCCATTGTGGACAGCGAGGCAACCGGAAGTGCAGCGCACCCTGATACTGAGTGGCGCAGGGCAACCGGAAGTGCGGCGCACACCGTCACCCCCTGGCAGGAGGCAACCGGAAGTGTGGCGCAGGGTGCGCCCGGGGGGGCAACCGGAAGTGCAGCGCAGGGCAACCGGAAGTGTAGCGCAGGGCAACCGGAAGTGTAGCGCCGGGCAACCGGAAGTGTGGCGCAGCAAAACCGCGGTTGCGGAAGGGGGGGCAACCGGAAGTTTAGGGGGGGCAACCGGAAGTCCAGGACTTCCGCCTAACGTTAGTAAAGAACGTCAGGAAGAAAAAGAAAAGACAGTGTGCGCTGCGCGCACGGCGGGAGCGGAAGTGCAGCGCAGTGTCACGGGGGGACCGGGAGAACCCCTCGGCTTTACCCGCTTCTGGGCCGCCTGGCCCGCCGGCCAGCGCAAACGCGGTCGCAAAGCCGCCCTGGCCGCCTGGCGCGCCCTGCGCCTCGAGAGCCAGGCCGCCGCCATCGTCGCCGATGTCGAAAACCGCCGCGACCACGACGACTTCTGGCTGCGCGGCTATGCCCCCATGCCCCAAACCTACCTGCGCGGCGCCCGCTGGGAAGACGAGCTCACCCAAGCCCCGCCCCAACGCAGCGATTCACCCACCATGCGGGGCATCCTGGCCCTGGAGGACCTCAAATGGGCACCACCCCTGCGCCCTGGTTTACCGGCGTAATCGTCTCCGGCCTGCAACGGCTGGCCGC
>JADZBU010000191.1 GCA_020851955.1 Chromatiaceae bacterium
AACCACTTCGCCTTCGAGGCGGTGGCCTGGTATTGGCACTTTGTGGACGTGGTTTGGCTAGGCCTCTTTATCTTTGTGTATTGGCTCTAACCGGGGCAGGGGCGCGCCGGACGGCGCCCCCCAAGGGCGGGGCTTCAGACCCCGTGGGGCTGAAGCAGACCGGTGAAATGGCCGAGCATCAGCAGGCCGAACAGGGTCAGCGAGAGAACGATGCGTACCGTCAAGGCGCGCACTACCCGGGTCTTGTCCTCCTCGCCATCATCCTTGGCCAGGTAAAACATACCCTGGCCCAATGAGAAGACGATGAAGACCAGGATCAGCAGTACCGGTATCTTGAAAATGAGTTCCATGACGACTCCCCCTTATGTTCTTGTTGGTGGTTGCTAATGTCCGCGGCCATCGTTTCGCCCGCGCGACATTTAATTGAATATAGCATCCCTATGCAATTTGACGAATCCGTGTTTCATCCCCGCTGGCTACCGACCCTGATCCTGGGACTGGCGTTCGCCTGCTTCGTCACCCTGGGGCTCTGGCAGCTGGGACGAGCGGCGGAAAAGCGGGAACAGGCCCAAGACCTGGCCACCCGGGGTGAACTACCGGCCTTCGTCCTGGGCGTCGAGCCCCTTGAGCCAGAGCCCCTGCGCTACCGCCATCTGAGCACCACCGGGACCTACGAGGCGGAGGGACAGATCCTGCTAGAGGCCCGCCGGCACGCCAGCAAGACGGGTTTTCACGTCATCACGCCCCTGCGCATCAGCGGCGGCGAGATGCGGGTCCTGATCAACCGGGGTTGGATTCCGACCGACGCCCAGGGCCAGGCCACGCCAGCACCGGTCCCGCCGGGCGAGGTCAGGGTGATGGGACAGACCCACATCCCCGCCGCCCCGGCTCTGGCCCTCCATGCCGGCCCGGATGCGGCGCTTGGTTGGGGAGGTCGCTGGCCCTACCTGACGGTGGACCTCTATCGGGCGATGGTCGCCTATCCGCTCCAGCCGGTGGTCATGCTCCTGGACCCGGCCGAGGCGGGAGGCTTTGTACGGGAGTGGCCTCGGGAACTGCCCAAGGAGGGGATGCACCTGGGCTATGCGATCCAGTGGTTCGCCTTTGCGGTCATTGTCCTGGTCATCTGGCTGCGTCTCAGCCGGGCAAAAGGCGGTGGGCAGAGGGTGTCCCCGTGAGCCTGGGGGAGAATGCCGCGCCAGAACGCGGCGAGGGCAGCTACCCGAAGCGGCGCCTGAAGCCCTTGTTGGTGATGATTGCCGTCTTCGCGGCGCCTTCGCTGGGGGCCTGGTTCCTGTACTTCAACCCGGAATACCTGCCCAGCGGGCATGCCAACCTGGGCCAGATCATCTCCCCGGTGGTGCCCATCCCCGCCCATATGGCGCTGACTACCCCAGAGGGTGCCCCCCTGGAGCGGGACGCCCTGATGGGTAAATGGACACTGGTTTTCCTGACCGGTCGGGATTGCGCCGCTCCGTGCCAGTCACGGCTCAGGGATCTACGGCAGATCCGTCTCGCCTTGGGGGAGGGGAGTCTGAGCACCGAGCGGCTCCTGATCATGGTGGACCCGGAGGAGCAGGGGAGGGACGCTGAACTGGCGCGTGAATTTGCCGGCATGCGAGTGGCGCGAACGGATGCGGCGGGTGGGAAGGAATTGCTGGACCTCTTGGGTCAGGGCGACGCCGCCCTCGGCCGAATTTATATCCTCGATCCCATGGGCACTCTGATGATGCGTTATGCCCCGGATGCCCCGGCGAAAGATACCCTCAAAGACATGGGGCGCCTCATCAAGGCCTCCCGCAACTGGATAAAAGGTGCAGGTTATGGCCACAAGTGAGATCACCCTGACCAAGTCCCAGGAACTGGCCTGGAGACGCTATTACGACCTGACCAAGCCCAAGGTGGTGGCACTCATCCTCTTCACCGCCTTGGTGGGGATGCTCCTTTCCACCCCTGGGATGGTCCCGGTGCAGCCTCTGGTCTTCGGACTGCTTGGCATCGGGCTGGCATCGGCCGCCGGCGCGGCCCTGAACCATGTGGTCGATCAGCGCATCGACGGCATCATGGAGCGCACTCGCAACCGGCCACTGCCCAGCGGTGACCTCGACGCCCCCCACGCCCTGGGCTTTGCCCTGGCGCTGGTCGCCTTGTCCATGCTGATCCTGACGACCCTGGTCAATGCCTTGACCGCCGCCTTGACCTTCGCCGCCTTCATCGGTTACGCCGTCATCTATACGAGTTATCTCAAGCGGGCCACGCCCCAGAATATCGTCTGGGGTGGCATCGCGGGGGCGGCCCCGCCCCTGCTCGGTTGGACGGCCGTCACCGGGGAGGTCAGCGGCTTTGCCTTGCTACTCGTCATGATCATCTTCCTCTGGACTCCCCCGCATTTCTGGGCCCTGGCCATCAAACGCCGCGCCGAGTATGCGAAGGCGGGCATCCCCATGCTCCCCGTGACCCACGGGGTGGAATTCACCAAGCAGCAAATCCTGATTTACACCCTGATGCTCTTGATCGTCTCGCTCATGCCGTTTCTAGGGCATATGGCGGGGCTCATCTATTTGGGCGGGGCCCTGGTTCTGGGTACGCGCTTCGTTTATTTCGCCCTGCGGCTCTGGCTCAGCGAAGGCGATGGCATGGCGATGCCCACCTTCATCTATTCCATCCGGTATCTGATGTGGCTCTTCGGGGTACTGCTGGTGGATCATTATGTGATGGCGCTGATTTAGGTCCCCGGGCGTAGCGGCCGGGGGCGGGCGATAAAGGCTTTCATGACCACCAGGACAAAGAGGATGCCCCCGACGACCGCCAGCAGACCTCCGATCCCCATGACTCCCATGGCGGCCTTGGCCGACAAGGTGTCGAGGCCCTGGGCGGCGCCTGCGGTTTTGCGCTGGATGCCCATGGCCCCGGAGATGGCCAGCCCGCCGATGTGCAGCAACTGGCCGCCGCCATAGATCCAGGGTTGCACCCTCGCCATCCAGCCGTCGGGGCGGGCCAGGCCGAGGGTGGGCAGCAGCTGGTAGGTCAGGCCCATCAGGGCCAGGGTCACGCCGACGATGGACCCATGGTAATGGGCCGGGATGATGGTGTTCACCCCGGAGATGGCCATCGCCAGCACCCCGCCAGCGGCGAACAGGGTCAGGGAGGCGGCGAGCGCCCGGGCTTCTGGGCGCCGGGCTGGGTCCCGGCTTGAGCCCCGGCGTCGGATCAGGGCCATCACCAGCAAGAGGCCCAGGGGGATCACGGCCAGACCATTGCCAAACTGCATCAGGCGGGTAAAGGCGATCCGGGCCTCCCCGGTACCAGTGGGATAGAAGGTGTGAATCAGGGGTACCGCCAGGAGGGGCAGGACGCCCAGGATCAGGACACCCGAAAGCCAGCGGTCGGGCAAGGCCAGGGGGTACCCCAGATCGCGGGCGAGCCAGAGCCAGGCTACCAGCATGATTTGGGTATAGACGAACTGGAGGACATGGCCCGGCCCCCAGAACAGGAGCTCGTAAGAGATGCCAGCGCCCGTCTGGGTCAGGTCGATCCAGGACCAGATCAGGGAGGTCGCGGCCATCAGGGCCGCGAAGGCAGCGGTTGCACCGCCGACCGCAAGGGGGTCGCTGAGTCTGATCCTTGGCAAGGCCCCCCAGAGGTAGGCGGCGACCTGCAGCAGGCTGCCCAGGGCGAAAAGCCCGAGGCCCCAGAAGAAGACGGGGGCATCCAGGACGGGGACATAGTTGTTGAGCTCGCGCGCGCTGGCCCCCAGAAAGGGCGAGGCCGCGACCAGGAGGCAGCCTAGGGTTGCTCCCGCCAAGCCGAGCCGCGACAGCTCGAGACGGATGCCGGGGGCAAGACCCCAGATGACTCCGGCAAAGGCGAGGAACCAGATCAGAATCGACTGATCTACGTGCACCACCAAGGCCGTGCGGAAGAAATCCTGGGTGGGGAAGAGCCACCCCAGCCCTGGGGTGCGCGCCAGGACTAGCAGGATGGCAAAGATCCCGGCCAGTGCCAGTGCCAGGACCCCGAGCCCCAGCCAGCCCCGCGCCAAGGGGAGAGCAGGGGGCCACGCCACCGCCTCGGTATTCGCGCCCAAGGCCGTTTTCAGATCCGCCATGACATTTACCCCGAATATTGTTGAACGAATCATTTTAGGAGATGGCCCCTCGTGAAGCGAAGCCGATTTGCCGCCCTGGCCGCCTTGGCTGCGATATTAGCCTTAGCCGTCATCATGCTGGGCGCTTATGTACGCCTATCACACGCCGGACTGGGTTGCCCGGACTGGCCTGGCTGCTACGGCCGTCTGGCCGCGCCCAGCCATCCCGAGGCGCTGGCCGAGGCCAACGCCGCCTTCCCCGAACGTCCGGTTCATACCGCCAAGGCCTGGAAGGAGATGGTTCACCGCTATCTGGCCAGTGGCTTGGGGCTGATTATTCTGATCCTGGCGGGGTTTGCCTGGGCCGGGCGGCGCGCGGGTCTCCCCGTCGTCCTGCCGACCCTGCTGGTGGGCTTGGTCGTCTTCCAGGGCTTGCTGGGGATGTGGACCGTCACCCTGCTCGTCAACCCGACGATCGTGACACTCCATCTGGCGGGAGGTCTGGCCACCCTGGCCTTGCTGTGGTGGTTGACCCTGCGCCAGGGGCGATTCTTCTCCGCGGTCGTCCCGCCTGAATGGGTAGCCTTGCGGCCCTGGGCCTGGCTGGGGTTGGGACTGGTCTGCGTTCAAATCTTGCTTGGCGGCTGGACCAGCACTCACTACGCCGCCCTGGCTTGCCCGGATTTTCCGAGCTGCCAGGGGGGCGAATGGTGGCCCAGGGCCGATTTCGCGGCGGGCTTCAGCCTGTTACGCCCCGTGGGCGTGGACTACGAGGGCGGGGTGCTGGATGGTCCGGCGCGGACGGCGATCCACCTGACCCACCGTGTCGGGGCCCTGATCGTATTTTTGTATCTCGGCAGCCTCGCCCTGCTCCTCTTGCGTCGGGCCCGCCATCCCGTGCAACGCCACCTGGCTCAGGCCCTGATCCTGGCCTTGGTAGTGCAGGTGGGTCTCGGCATTGCCAACATCGTCACCAAGTTGCCACTGGACCTGGCGGTAGCCCACAACGGCGGCGCCGCCCTGCTCCTGCTCAGCCTGCTGACCTTGATACATGCCTTGTACCCCGCGGGTGAGTCCGGACCGGACCAGGGCCACCGGGATCGGCTGGTCAGGGCGCGGGGCGCCTCATGAGCGCCAACTCGTCTCAGTCCGGCTTCGCCGCACCGGTCGTCGTGGCGGTGGCTTTACTCGCGGCCCTGGTGGGCCTTTGGTTGGGTGCCGATTGGTATGGGCATCGCCAGGCCGGGCCCATTCCCGCGGCCCCCCAACTGCAGGCCGGGACCGCCCTGCCTTGGCCCAAGCCGCTGACACCTTTTGTTATGACGGACCAAGACGGCCGCGAAATGACCGAGGCGTCACTGCGTGGCCAATGGACTTTCGCGGCTATCGGCTATACCACCTGTCCGGACATCTGTCCCATGACCATGGCCACCTTCGTTGCACTCCATCAGCGGATAGGCACGACGGCGGGCGGACAGGGGCCGCGATTCCTCTTGATCTCCGTCGATCCCGAGCGTGATACCCCTGAAAGATTTGCCCAATACGTGCATCATTTCCACCCTGATTTCCTGGGAGCCACGGGTTCCGAGGAAGTCCTTAAGGGGGTGACCCGTGATCTTGGCGCCCTGTATATGCGGGTCGAGGACCCGAACAGCGCTCTTGGATATACCATGGACCATTCCGCTTCCATCTACCTGATCGACCCTCGGGGCCAGTTGGCGGCCATCTTCAGCCCGCCTCACGACCCGACCCTGATGGTGCAAGATTTCATGACACTCGCCAGCGCCGCCAGACACCAAACCCAAAGCTTAGAAAAATAATGGAGGATACTCTCATGTCAACCGCCGCAATCGCCCAGCGGGACAGCCGTCCCCGGGTCAATACCATCACCTTCGACAACCCCTGGGCCTGGCTTGCCAAAGGTTGGAACGACTTGATCCGCGCTCCGCGATTCAGCCTCCTCTACGGCGCCTTTTTTGTCTTGATCAGCTATCTGCTGACCTTCGGCCTGATGGCGGAGAAGATGTTCTTCATCATCCCCTTCCTGGCCGCGGGGTTTTTCCTGGTCGCGCCCCTACTGGGGATTGGTCTCTACCAGATCAGCAAGAACCTGGAGCAGGGTAAGGCGCTGAAATTCTGCCAGGTCATCGAGGCCTGGCGGCGCAACGAGGTGCAACTCGGCGCCATGGCCCTGATCCTCGTCATGGTCTTGCTGTTGTGGATGTTGGCCGGCCTCCTGGTGTTCGCCCTGCTTTACGATATGCCCGTGCCGACCCTGGAAAACTTCATTCCCGTGGTATTCCTGTCCGGCGACAGCCCGGTCTTTGTCTTCACCGGCATCCTGGTCGGTGCTGTCATTGCCGGCTTTACCTTCACCATCAGCGCCATCACGGTCCCCATGCTGATGGATCGCGAGGTCAACGTCCTGACGGCCATGCAAACCAGTATCGAGGCGGTACGCGGCAACTGGCAGGCGATGACCCTCTGGGCCTGTCTGATCGTGATGTTTGTCGGGATTGGGATCATGACCTTCTACGTCGGTCTGCTGGTGACCATGCCCCTGGTGGGTCATGCCACCTGGCATGCCTACCGGGATCTGGTGCCCGCGGACTGAAGCGGTCAACCCTATGTCACACCCAACCCAAGATCCTGGAGCCCACCCAGAGGTCCCTATCCCGGAGCAAGCCTCCCTGGGCACCGACAAGGGTTCCAGGGTACTGATGTGGATCTCCGGCGTGGGGTTGGTGGCCCTGCTGCTCGCGGTCGTCCTGATCCTGTGGCAGGAAAAACCCACCTCCCAGACCCCTGGAGATGCGGTATCCAACCCCGCCCCCGGCCAGCCCAACTCCCGATAGCCTGACTGGCGGAAGGGCCGGGCGGGGGTGGTGGAAGTGTGTCGACAGGAGGGATGCGGTCTTCAAGCCGGCAGGGAAGTATTCAAGCGTTCCCGCCAGCCCATCCCCCCATAGCTTACCTGGCGGGAGGGATGGGTGAGGGGCGGCGGGGGTGTCGACAGCAGGGATGCTGTCGCCAAGCCTGCAGGGACGTATTCACGGCGCCCCCCGCCGGCCCATAACCCCCATAGCTTATCTGGCGGGAGGGTCGGGTGAGGGGTGGCGGGGGTGTCGACAGCAGGGATGCTGTCGCCAAGCCTACAGGGATGTATTCACGGCGTCCCCCGCCAGCGCTCACCCGGCCCTCCCGCACACACCATAAACCGCAAACTCAGACTCAGAGGCGGGGCACCAGCCCCTTCATCACCAGGTCGGTGAGGCTGACCACCCCCAGCACCTCCCGGTCCTGGACCACCGGCGCCCGGGTCAGATCGAAGCGATCGAAGAGACGGGCGCAGTAGCGGATATCCATGTCGGGATGCACGGTGATAGCCGGCTTGACCATGATCTCGTAGATGTTGACCCGGTCCGGAGCCCGGTCCTTGGCCAGCACCTCCCGGGCGATATCGGACAGAACGACGATGCCCAGTTCATCCTGCTCGCTGCGCCGCTTGACGATGAGGGTCTTGGTATCGACGTGGCGCATGGCCTCCAGGGCGGCGGCCACCGTCGCCATGCCATCGACCAGGTCGAA
>JADZBU010000192.1 GCA_020851955.1 Chromatiaceae bacterium
CAACGGCATTTCCCTCGGTCAGTTTGCACTTCCAAGGGTACGCCTACCCGGCGCTCCTGCCACTCCTTCAGAGTGCTTGATCTCCTACCGAAATACCCCGTTTTGGACTAACCGATGATCAAGGCCGAAATCTGGAACAGATGCGCGCGGCAAGAAGGGCGTGCTGGTCAGTCAGATGAGCACCATGCCAGTAACGTTTTATAGCGGCGAGTTCTATGACCATAACGCCTCGGTGATTGTGCCACATGACGCTTGCAACCTCGCGGCAGTTTGGGCGTTTGCGTCATCCTCCGAGTTCGTAGATGAAGTTCGCAAACTGGACCGCTCACTTAAGCCCAGCAACAACGTCTTTGTCAAAGTCCCCTTCGACCTAGCGCACTGGCAGCAGGTGGCGACGGAGAAATATCCGCACGGATTGCCTAAGCCGTTTTCCAGCGACCCAACCCAATGGCTATTCAACGGCCACCCCGCCGGATCCGACCAGCCCCTACACGTGGCCGTGGCACGCTTGCTCGGCTACCAGTGGCCGCGCCAGACCGGTTCCAGTTTTCCCGATTGCCCGGCGCTCGCACCCGACGGGCTGGAGCGCTTTGCCGATGAGGACGGCATCGTCTGCCTCTCCGCCACCAAGGGCGAAGCCCCCGCCGCCGAGCGTCTGCGCGCCCTGCTCGCTCAGGCCCTGGGCAAGTTCGATCTGCCCGCCCTGCTCGCCAGCGCCGGCCCCAAGGGTAGCAAGGCGGCATCGCTGGACGACTGGCTGCGGGACGACTTCTTCGAGCAGCATTGCGCCCTCTTCCATCAGCGCCCCTTCATCTGGCACCTCTGGGACGGCCACAAGAGCGGCTTCAGCGCCCTGGTGAACTACCACCGGCTCACCCACGCCACCCTGGAAAAACTCACCTACGCCTACCTCGGCGATTGGATCCGCCGCCAGCAAGCGGCGGTAGAGGCCGGCGAGTCCGGCAGCGACGCCCGCCTGCAAGCCGCCAAGCTGCTGCAAACCCGCCTCAAGCTCATCCTGGCAGGCGAGCCGCCGTTTGATCTGTTCGTCCGCTGGAAACCGCTCTCCCAACAAGCCATCGGCTGGCACCCGGACCTCAACGACGGCGTGCGCCTCAACATCCGCCCCTTCCTGGCCCAGGACCTTCCCGGTGGCAAGAAAGGCGCCGGCCTCCTGCGCGCCAAGCCCAACATCAAGTGGGAAAAGGATCGAGGCAAGGAACCCGCGCGGGACAAGGCGGAGTTCCCCTGGTTCTGGGGCTGGGATGGGGTAACGCCGGACTTCGCCGGCGTCGGTAAGGAGCCGGACGGCAATCGCTGGAATGGCTGTCATTATGGCAATGCCATCAAACAAGCCGCCAGGCAATCCAGAACATGAAGCCAAAGGGCTAGGAGGTATCCATGAAATGGGAAGAAGTTCGGGCCGAGTATCCCAACGCCTGGTTGATCGTCGAGGCGATCCGGTTCCATGAGGAGGACGACGTCTTCGTGGGGGATGACATCACGGTGGTTGAAAAATGTCCCGACGGCGCGGCGGCGTTCGCGGCCTACCGGCGTCTTCATCGGGTATATCCCGCGCGAGAGTTCATTTTCGTGCATACCAGCCGCCCCGATTTGCGGGTCGAGGAGCGGCGCTGGATGGGCGTTAGGGCGGGCGCATGAAGCTGGTACTGCGGGAATCTCTGCTGTTTACGTCACTCACCTTGGCCTATCGCGGTGCCCGGCTGGAGATTGACGATATTTTGGTGGATACCGGTTCTTCCACGACGCTGCTCTCCATCGATGCTGTCGCCCCGCTGGGTATTTATCCGGAACCCACCGACATCATCCGCCGGATACGGGGAGTGGGTGGGGTGGAGTATGTATTTTCCAGAGAGGTCGATGCGATCGCCTTGGAAGGATTCGAAACCGCATCGCTGGAAGCGGAATTCGGCGAATTGAACTTTGGGCTCAAAATGAATGGCATCTTGGGGCTGGACGTCTTGCTCCGGGCTGGCGCCGTTCTCGATCTCGGGAATCTGACCATCAAATTTTCAGTCTGATTTTTATGGATGACGCCGTTATGGAGGATTTCTTTTCAGCATGAGCGAAACAGTCGCGCAACATCTTGTCAGGGCCCTGCGGACCACGGCTCAATCCTTTGCCGCCGGCGATCAGACCCCGCCGTTCGCGGTGCTCTGGACGGACCCCGAGCGCTTGTGGGAAGGCGTCCTGCCGGCGCTGCAAGGGCTATTGCCTGAGTTGTTTCTGCTCGGCGGTTACGCCCCGGAAAAGCGCACGGGGCCAGCACTGTGGTTACGCTGTATCGAGGCGCGATTGGTGGACGGTGCGCCGCCGGCGGGGGTCACGCCGATTCTGTACCTGCCAGGCATCAGCCGCGACCAGTTGCGGGCGGCGGAGGATTGCCCCCAGGAACTCGCCGCCCTGGTGGAGTTGCAGTATCGCGGCACCCTGTGGCTGCATGTGAACGGCAAGGAGTGGACGCCCTATGCCTTTCTGGTTTCCAAACATGGTGGTCTCGAGCTGGAGGTGGCCAAGGACCAGGCCTCGCTCGATGCGCTGGCCGGCTCCCTGCCCTCCCTGCTGACGCAAACCATCAGCCAGTTGCAGGGCCGGCGGCTGGATGCGGAGTTTTTTAACGCCCTGGTGGCGCCGGATGCGACCGGGCTGCTGCTGCGCTGGCTGAGCGAGCCGGAGGCGTTCAGACAGCGGCTATCGGCCGCCGCATGGCAGGCCTTCCGCCAGCAGTGCCAGGCCGAGGCCGGCCTCGATCCGGTCAAGGACGGCCCGCTGAAGGCGGCTGGCCTGCTCGCCGCGCGGGTGAATCATTGGGGGAAGGTCTGGCAGCGTTTTGCCGAGGCGCCGGTGAATTATCCCGGCGTCGTGGAATGGCTGAGGCGGGCCGCGCCGAAAACCCCCGACATGTTCGCCGCGGCCGAGGTCTGGCCGAGCATCAACGAGAGCGAAGAGCGGAGGTTGCGGCAGGCCCTGGAGGCGCTGGTGGATCGCCCGCAGGATGAGGTGATCCGCCAAGTCGCGGCCCTGGAGCGGCAACACGGGGAGCGGCGTGCCCACCCCTGGCAGCGGTTGGGGCTTAGCCCACTGGCCACGGCGTTGGCGCCGCTGGCGGAATTGGCCAGGCTGTGCCAGGGCGCGCCCGGCGCCCCGACCCCGGAGGCCTATGCCGCGGCTTATGCCGAGGGCGGCTGGCGCGTGGATGCCGCGGCCCTGGCAACGCTGGCGGCCTGCGGCTCACCGGAGCAGCACGGTGCCGTGCTGGGGGCGGTGCGGGCCCTGTATCTGCCTTGGCTGGAAGCGACCGCCCGCCATCTGCAGCAGCTCATTCACGCCCAGGGTCAGTCGGTGTCCCGGCGCGCCCCGCCCATCGTGGCCGCCCCGGGGCGGCTGGTGCTGTTTGCCGACGGTCTGCGAATGGACGTGGCCCAGCAATTGGCCGGGAAGCTGGCGGCGGCGGGGATTCCATCCACCCAGGACTGGGAGTGGTCGGCCATCCCGTCGGTGACGGCCACCGCCAAGCCTGCCGCCTCGCCCATCGCCGACGCGATGCAGGGGGGCGAGGCGAGCGATGGGTTCGCCACCCGGCTGGTCTCGACCGGGCAACCCCTGACGCAGGAGCGCTTTGTGACCGCCCTGCAGGGGCGCGGCTGGCAAGTTCTTGGCTCGGACGAGACCGGCGACCCCACTGGTGCGGCCTGGACCGAAGCCGGTGCGCTGGACAAGCGCGGGCACGCGGAGGGCTGGAAGCTGGCGCGCAGTGTGGAAGCGGAGGTGCGCGATCTGGCCAGCCGAATCGGCGCCCTGCTCCAGGCCGGCTGGACCGAGGTGGTGGTGGTGACGGATCACGGCTGGGTGCTGATGCCCCATGGCCTGCCGAAGATCGAACTGAAGGCGTTTCTGACCGAAACCCGCTGGACCCGGTGCGCCGCCCTGAAGGCCGATGCCCAGACGGATGCCCTGGCGTTCCAGTGGTCCTGGAACCCGGCGGTGATGATGGCCAGCCCGCCGGGGGCCGGCAGCTTCCGCGCCGGTATCGAGTACTCCCATGGGGGCGTGTCGCTGCAGGAAATGGTGACCCCCGTGCTGCGCGTGGCGGTCCCGCGGCCGACGGGGACCTCGACCCGGCTCCTGGAAGCCAAGTGGACCGGGGCCAAATGCCGGGTGGCGGTCGGCGGCGCGGCTGCCGGGGTGCGGGTGGATGTCCGCACCAGCCAGTCCGACGCCAACACCTCGCTCCTGGCCGACCAGCAGGCACGGGAGCCCACGGCCGACGGCAAGGTGACGGTGTTTCTCGAAGACGATGCCGACATCGGCAAACAGGCTGACATCGTGCTGCTCGATGCCACGGGGCGGGTCATTCATGCCCTGCCCACCCAACTTGGAAACTGACCTCATGAGCCAATCACTGGACGCCATCGATACGATTGCTACCACGGCCTTCGAAGGCTATGTGGTGCGCAAGGATCTGGTGCGCAAATTCAAGGGGCAATACCCCGTCCCGACCTACGTGGCGGAGTTTCTGCTGGGCCGCTATTGCGCCTCGGTGGACGAGGAGGAAATCGCCGAAGGTCTCAGGATTGTCGAGCGCCAGCTCGGCGAAAAGACCGTCCGCGCCGGCGAGCATGAGTTGTTCAAGGCGCGGGCCAAGGAAAAAGGGCATGTGAAGCTGATCGACATCATCACCGCGCGGCTGGACGCGGCCTCCGATTCCTTCCTGGTCACCTTGCCGAGCCTGCAATTGAAGGATGTGCGTATCAGCGAGGCGCTGGTCCACGGCAACGAGCGCATGTTGACGGGGGGCTTCTATGCCGAGGTTGAGCTGACCTACGACCCGACCATTGCCCAGGAGAAGAATGGCCGCCCGTTCGGCGTTGGCTCGCTGCGCGAGATTCAACTGTCCAAGCGCGAGGTGCTGCCGGCACTCTATCGGGGCCGGGAGGCCTTTGCCATGGCGGAGTGGCAGCATTTTCTGATTCGCAGCATCGGCATGGAGCCGGAGCAACTCAGCCCCCGCGCCCGCGACCTGATGCTGTTGCGCATGGTGCCCTTCGTGGAGCGCAACTACAACCTGGTGGAACTGGGGCCCCGGGGCACGGGCAAGAGCCATCTTTTCCAGCAAGTCTCGCCCTATGCCCACCTGATCTCGGGGGGCAAGGCGACGGTCGCGCGCATGTTTGTCAACAATGCGAGTGGTCAGCGCGGTCTGGTCTGCCAGTACGACGTGGTCTGCTTTGATGAGATCTCCGGCGTCTCCTTCGACCAGAAGGACGGCGTGAATATCATGAAGGGCTACATGGAATCCGGCGAGTTCAGTCGCGGCAAGGAGAGTATCCGCGCCGATGGCGGCGTGGTGATGGTGGGCAACTTCGAGGTGGACGTGCAGCACCAGCAGCGGGTGGGCCACCTGTTCGGCCCGCTGCCGCCCGAGATGCGCGACGACACGGCCTTCATGGATAGGATCCACGCCTATCTGCCCGGCTGGGATTTGCCCAAGGTCAGCCGCGACCTGCTGACCAATCACTTCGGTCTGGTCAGCGATTTTCTCTCTGAATGCTGGAACCAGTTGCGGCGCCAGAGCCGGCAAGGCGCCCTCCAGGGGCGCCTGCATCTGGGGGGCGCCCTGAGCGGACGGGACACGACGGGCGTCCAGAAGACCGTCAGCGGCTTGATCAAGCTGGTGTCGCCGAATCCGGAGACCCCGGTGGCCGACGAGGTGCTGGAGTGGGCGCTGCGTCTGGCGCTGGAGTGCCGTCGCCGGGTCAAGGAGCAGCAAAAGCGCATCGGGTCCGCCGAGTTTCGTAATACGCAGTTCAGCTATGCGCTGGGCGAAGATGGGGTGGAGAAGTTTGTCGCCACGCCCGAACTCTTCAGCGAGAACAGTATCAGCAGCGACCCGCTGCCGCCCGGGCAGGTCTGGGTCGTTTCTGGCGGCGGTGGCGACGAAAACCCGGGGCTGTATCAGGTGGATATCGCCGAGGGCCCGGGTAACGGTGTCAAGATCCTAAATCAGCCGGCACCGCCACCCTTCCGGGAAAGTGTCCGCTGCGCCGAGCAGAACCTCTATGCCCGGGCGAAGGAACTGGTCGGCGACCGCGACCCGCGCCAGCATGAGTTTACGGTCCAACTGCGGGCCTTCGATAGCGCCAAGAGCGGCGCCGCGGTGGGTGTCGGCGTTCTGCTCGCCCTGTGCTCATCGCTGCTCCAGAAGAGCCTCAAGGGCGGCTTTGCCGTGGCCGGTGGCCTGAATCTGGGCGGTTCCATCGAAACCCTCTTCAACCCGGTGGCGGTCGTTGAAACGGCTATCGAGAAAGGGGCGGGCAGCATCCTGATGCCGATCAATAGCCGCAGGCAGTTGAATGATCTGCCCGATGATCTCGCGGCCAAGATTACCATCCACTATTACCTCGACGCCCGGGATGCCTTGGTGAAGGCGCTGGCGATCTGAGCGGCTGAGGATGGGCAATGAATCGTAACAGCGGGTCGCGCTCAAGCAACTCGCCATTGTCGCCAGGTCGTACGCCACCCCGCACCAATTCGAGGCCAAGAAATCATCCGCTATCATCAACAGGTGAAATGGCGAAGTGACATCGCCAGACAACGTGAGCAGATCAACATCCTGGAGGGTGTCATCCATGAACGAGAAAGCCAGAAATAAGACCGCCCTGGTCGTGCTGGAAGAAGTGGCCCTGGCCGCCAGACGGGCCGCTGAACAAGCGGCTGAAAAGGACGATGCCTTTGCCAATGGGCTGCTATCGGCCTATGTCGATGTTCTGACGGTGATTATGGAGCAGGTCGAAGTGTTGGGGCTTGACCCGGCCGCGATCGGCCTGGGTGGATTCGAGCCTTACTCTCTCTATCGACCCAAGCAGGTAGCGGAAAACCACCGGCTTGGATCGGTGTCGGGTCTCGCCGCCCTCCCCTCTTTACCAGGCCCGCATGAATCGTAGGGGCGGGTCGCGCCCGCGACACCGGGGCTATCGCCCAGGCCGCAACCGCCGGCGCCTGGCCTCAGGCCGCCCGTCTCTCCGGGTAATCCGCCAACTTGATGCGGGCCAATTCCACCCTCAGCCACTGGCGCGCCAGCGCCAGATCATGGTCCGTCTGCAACCCGATCCAGAAGCCATCGTTGAGGCCAAAATACTGGGATAACCGTAGGCCGGTATCCGCCGTCACCGCCCGTTTGCCGGCCAGGATCTTGCCGATGCGGCGTGGCGAGACGCCAATGTCCTTCGCCAAGCGGTACTGCGTCAGGCCCAGCGGACGCAGAAAGTCCTCCCGCAGAATCTCACCCGGATGCACCGGCGGCAGGTTGCCATCCGCCACGTCCGAGAAATCCATCCGCCCCAAGGCCTCGCTGTTGATACTCATGTCACGGCCTCGTCAGTGATAATCGACAATCTCCACCTCCCAGGCATGGCCATCCCGCCACGCGAAGCAGAGACGCCACTGGTCCTTGATGCGTAGGCTCCACTGTCCGGCCCGGTCACCCCCCAACCGCTCCAGCCGATTGCCCGGAGAGAGGCGCAACTCTTCATTTGCCAGGCCCGCCAAGAGGGGCCGCATCCCGGTATAGGCGACTCCGACCTGACGACCCTGGCCGTAAGCAACGCTACAGTTCCTGCTCCCCCCGAGCGCCCCAGTTACTCCTACCCCATTCCCCCACAGGCGGGGGCCGTTTGGATGTCACCTCCCCCCTATCAGGAGGTAGGAGTCCCTAGCCCTCGGTGAGCACCCACCTTGTTAGTGTCCAACGAAGGCGACAAGCCCCGCGCCTCCCCGCCTCAGCCTGCCTAAGCCTTGTCGGCGATGATGACAGCATATATGCTATCACCATGATCCCAATCGTGATCGACACCAACGTCTTCGTCGCCGCCTTACGCTCCGAGGGCGGGGCCTCGCGTGCCGTCCTCCGGGGCGCCCTGGTGGGACGTTACGAACCCCTCTTTGGCAATGCGCTCTGGTTGGAATATCAGGATCTGCTCACCCGCCCGGTCTGGGGTGACCAGACCACCGCCACGGAACGGTTGCAGGTGCTGGCCGCCCTCGCCAGCCGTGCCCGGTGGGTCAGGATCTATTACGCCTGGCGGCCCAACCTGCCCGATGAGGGAGATAACCACCTGATCGAACTGGCCATCGCCGGGGGAGCCAAAGCGATCATCACCCACAACGTGGGGGATCTACGCGGAGGTGAGCTCCGCCTGGGCCAACTTAGCATTCTTACCCCCGCGCAACTTCTCCGGGAGTACCCATGAGCACTCTGACTATCCGCCTGCCGGACGATACGGCCGCCCGTCTCAAGACCCTAGCCCACAGTCGGGGGCTGAGCATGAACAAGCTTATCGAGGAATTGACCGCCCAGGCCCTGACCGCCTGGGACACGGAAACCCACTTCCGCGCCCTGGCCACCACGGGTGATGTCCGGCAAGCGCTGGCCATCCTCGACCGCCTGGATGTCGCGGACCGGCAGATGCCCTAAGCCAGCCTCGGCCGCCAGAACCCTGCCATCGGCCGGCTTGAAAATTCCAAAAAATCCGGAACCACCGAAAATGAGGCTCTAGGCCGGGATCGGCGTCGGGTCCCGCCGCCCTCCCCTCTTCACCAGGCCCGCATGAATCTCGACCTCTTCATCCAGGTAGATGGGTAGGTTGAACGTCATGCCCGGGCTATGGAATTTTCCCCGCACCGCCCGGGAAAAGTCGATCTCAACCGGCAGGTCATCATCTGGTAGATCAGACATGGCCATCATCTCTCGCGGATTTCATCGTGTCGGCGTTTCTGGCGCGTGGCGTGGGGCGCCGATATGAGGCGCACCGTGGCGCGGCGAAGTCCGGTGATCATGACTCGAACAGCCGCAACTCCGCCTCGGGCAAGGGGGCGTCGAAATCCCGGGGCACCACGAATTCCCCGGCGCACAGGCCATAGGGGCGGAGCCCCGGCGCCATCTGCTGGCGCTGGCTCAGGAATTGCGCAAAATCCAGCACCTCGGCCTGACTGGCCGGCGGCAAATGGCGGAGGGTAGCCACAATCTTCTCTTCGAGGGGCAAGGAGGCGGCGTTGGACATATTAGAGGCTCTCGCGGCGGTAGCTGAGTCAATGCTTAGATGATAGCAGGCTGGCCGCCCCCCAAGCCCCACCAGCGCGCCCGCTTGCCCCCTCACGCCACCCCCTGATAATAAAGATTCTGCGGATGCCGCGCCTCCGCGAAGAACGACCAGCGTTCCAGCAACAGCCCCAGATACTGGACCCCGAAGGCCACCAGCGGCAGCCAGCGCGACGCCAGGGCGTGGCCCACCACCAGCAGCAGCACCGGCAGCGGAAACACCAGCATCAAGAACAACCGCCGCACCCACTGGAGGGTCGCCGGAGAGGCCCCGTGGAAAAACTCTCGGGTATTGAAACTCCCCGCCGTGGCGCCCTGGGCGATCTGGACCAGGGTGCGGTGGCGGATGCCGATGGCGGTCTGGGGGCTGCTCTTGGGCTTGATGCGCCCCAGGCGGCGCAGGCTGGCACCGCGCGTCACCAGGCCCAGGCCCGTGGCCACCACCGCCCAGAAGCCGAAAAAGGTCACCAGCTCGTTGCCCAGCCAGGCCGAATAGGCGGCGGCGAGCAGGAAGCCGGAGGCCAGCCCCAGCAGCAGGAAGTTGGCCACCGTCAGCGGGCTGTGCCACTCGGGCAGAAAGCGCACGCTGGCGTAGATCATGGCCGTGGCCCCGTAGAGGGCGAAGGTGGCCAGGGTGCCAAGCAGGCCGACCACCAGGGTGGCGTCCACCGGCAGGATGCCGGCGAGGGTGAACCAGGGCCGGGCGGTGAGTTCCAGGGCGTGGGCCAGGCCATAGAGGGCCACCAGGCCCATCACCGCCGGCAGCACGATCACTTCCCGCGACAGCCAGGAGGTCCGCCACTTGGTCGCCGTGCGCCAGGCGCGCTCGGGCCGGCCCAGATGGAAGAAGGAGGCCACCAGCCCCAGCACCAGCAGCCCCAGGGCCAGGACGCTGCCGCCGACGTAAAAGCCGGACCCCTGGGCCGGCAGCAACTGGGCCAGGGCATAGAGCTGGCCGGTGTAGAGGGCCAGGAAGAGCCCCTGGCCGGCGCCGATGAGGGTGGTGAGGAAGAGGACGGACAGGGCGGGATGCATGGGCGGGTTCCTCGGGAGGGGGCCAGGGGGCGGGCGGACCGGCGCGGCGACCGGGCCTACCAGGCCACGTCGTCCACGGCCTCTTCCCCGGTGTAGCGGGTGAGGTCCTCGCGGCGCAGGGGGTTATCGACGCGCTTGAGTTCGTCCGGGTCGATGTGCAGCCGCGCCTTGCGCCGGGGCAGATAGTGGTTGGCGGGCTGGGTGCCCCACTCCGGCATCAGGGCATAGCCGCCGCGCTCGCGGATGGCGATGGAGACCTCGGAGTCCGGGTCGTGGACGTCGCCGAACAGGCGGGCGCTGGTGGGACAGGCCAGGACGCAGGCGGGCTTGCGCTCCCGTTCCGGCAGGGTCAGGTCCAGGATGCGGTCGATACAGAGGGTGCACTTCTTCATCACCCGTTCCAGCTCGTCGTACTCCCGCGCCCCGTAGGGGCACGACCAGGAGCAGTACTTGCAGCCGATGCACTTGTCGTAGTCCACCAGCACCACGCCGTTGTCCGGGCGCTTGTAGGAGGCCCCGGTGGGGCAGACCGGCACGCAGGGCGGCTCCTCGCAGTGCAGGCAGCTCTTGGGGAAGTGCAGGGTCTCGGTGGCGGGAAAGCGCCCGACCTCGAAGGTCTGGACCCGGTTGAAAAAGGTGCCGGTGGGACCGGCGCCATAGGGGTTATGGTCGGCCAGGGGGCCGGCCCAGCCGGAGGTGTTCCACTGCTTGCAGGAGGTGACGCAGGCGTGACAGCCCACGCAGACATTGAGGTCGATGACCAGGGCGAGCTGGGTCATGGGCGAGGCTCCGTGACGGCGGCGAACAGGGGATGGGGGCGCCCGGCCCCGCGACGGCGGGTCATGGCGGCGCCCTAGCGGCGACCCAGGCGCCCGGCGACGTAGGCCAGCCAGCGTCCCGGCGGAGGCGCCTGGCCGGGGACCCGGCGCTGGGGGGCGAACTGGGGCTGGGTGGTGGCCGGCTCCCCGGGCGCGGCCTTGCGCACCCGCACCCGCACGTCGAACCAGGCGGCCTGGCCGGTCACCGGATCGGAGTTGGACAGGTGGTCCCCCGCCAGGGTGGCCGGCAGCTCCTCGCTGATGAGGTGATTGAGCAGAAAGCCCCGCCGCGCCTCGTCGGCGTCCGGGGCCAGCCCCCAGGCGCCCGCCGCCTTGCCGATGGCGTTCCAGGTCCAGACCGTGCCCGGCTCCACCGCCTCGGAGAAGCGGCACTGGCAGCGCACCTCGCCCTGGAGCGACTCCACCCAGATCCAGTCGCCGTCGCCGAAACCGTTGGCGATGCCGACCTGGGGGTTGACGAAGAGGACGTTGTGGCCGTGGATCTGGCGCAGCCAGGCGTTCTGGCTGTCCCAGGAGTGATACATGGCCATGGGCCGCTGGGTGAGGGCGTTGAGGGGATAGCGCTGGGTGTCCACCAGGCCGGACTCCAGGGGCTCGTAATAGAAGGGCAGCGGGTCGCAATAGGTCGCGACGCGCTGGGCCAGGCGCGCCGGGGGCTGGCGGCCCGGCCGCTTGCCCTGGGCGGCGAGGCGGAAGCGTTGCAGCACCTCGGAGTAGAGGTTGAGCCCGATGGGGTCGGCGTAGCGGATCAGGCCATGGGCGCGCGCCCAGTGCAGATAGCCCTTGTTCCAGTTGCGCATGTACTGGTATGACTTGGGCAGCTCGTGGTGATAGACGCAGTTATTCTGGGCGTACATCTCCCACTGGCGGGGATTGGGCTCGCCCTTGAGGAACTTCTCGCCGCCCTGGCCGCGCCAGCCGGCGAGGAAGCCGATGCCGGAGCCGGGGGAGGTCTCGTAGTTGATGATGAAGTCGGGATAGTCGCGGTAGCGCCGCGCGCCGCTGGCGGTGACGAAGGCCGGCAACTGGAGCCGGGTGCCCAGTTCGATGAGCACCTCCTGGAAGGGCCGGCACTCGCCCTTGGGGGGCAGCACCGGGATGCGCACCGAGTCCACCGGGCCGTCGTACTCGGAGATGGGCCGGTCGAGCATGGAGAGGACGTCGTGGCGCTCCAGGTAGCTGGTATCCGGCAGCACCAGGTCGGCGAAGGCGACGGTCTCGGAGGCGAAGGTGTCGCAGACCACCAGGAAGGGGATCTTGTAATTGCCCTCCCCGTCCTTGTCGGCCAGCATCTGGCGCACCCCCACGGTGTTCATGCTGGAGTTCCAGGCCATGTTGGCCATGAACAGCAGCAGGGTGTCGAGGGGATAGGGGTCGCCGCGCCAGGCGTTGGTGATGACGTTGTGCATCAGGCCATGCACCGCCAGGGGGTGTTCCCAGGAGAAGGCCTTGTCGATGCGCAGCGGCTCGCCGGCGTCATCGACGAAGAGGTCCTCGGGCTTGGCGGGCCAGCCTAGGGGCATGCCGTCCAGGGGGGTGTCGGGCTGCACCCGCTCGGGGCCGTTGGGCGGCTTGGGACAGGGCGGGATGGGGCGCGGATAGGGGGCGCGGTGGCGGAAACCGCCCGGTCGGTCGATGGTGCCCAGGATGGTCATGAGAATGCCCAGGGCGCGGATGGTGTGGAAGCCGTTGGAGTGGGCGGCCAGGCCGCGCATGGCGTGAAAGGCCACCGGGTTGCCGGTGACGGTGGCGTGCTCGTTGTCCCAGCAGTCGGTCCAGGGAATGGGCAGCTCGATCTGCTGATCGCGGGCGGTGACGCCCATCTCGTGGGCCAGGCGGCGGATGGTGGCGGCGGGGATGCCGGTGATGCCGGCGGCCCACTCGGGAGTGTAGTCGGCCACCCGCTCCATCAGCAGCTGGAAGGCGGGCTTGACCGGGGTGCCGTCCTCCAGCTGGTAGCTGCCCAGGAGGCGCGGCTCGGCCCCGGGGGTGTGGGTGCCGACGGCGCCGATGGCGGGGTCCCACCACAGCTTGTTCTCGGGATCGAAGCAGCCCTCTTCGTAGTGCAGCTCGAAGCGCTGGAAGAGGCCGTGATCGTCGCGGCTGGGGTCGTCGATCACCAGCTCGGCGGCGTTGGTGTACTGGATGAGGAAGTCCCGGTCGTAGAGGCCGAGCTTGAGAATCTCGTGGATGATGGCCAGCAGCAGGGCGCCGTCGGTGCCGGGCTTGATGGGCACCCACTCGTCGGCCACCGCCGAGTAGCCGGTGCGGATGGGGTTGATGGAGATGAACTTGCCGCCCTTGCGCTTGAACTTGCCAATGGCGATCTTGAGGGGGTTGGAGTGGTGGTCCTCGGCGGTGCCGATCATGACGAACAGCTTGGCGCGGTCGAGGTCGGGGCCGCCAAACTCCCAGAAGGAGCCGCCGATGGTGTAGATGAGCCCCGCCGCCAGGTTGACGGAACAGAAGCCGCCGTGGGCGGCGTAGTTGGGGGTGCCGAACTGCTTGGCGAAGAGGCCGGTGAGGGCCTGCATCTGGTCGCGGCCGGTGAAGAGGGCGAATTGCTTGGGGTCGGTGGCGCGCAGGTGGGCCAGACGGTCGGTGAGGATCTGGAAGGCCTCGTCCCAGGAGATGGGCTCGAAGTCGGCGGCGCCGCGCTCGGCGCCCGGGCGGCGGCGCAGGGGCTGGGTGAGGCGCGCCGGGGAATACTGCTTCATGATCCCCGAGGAACCCTTGGCGCAGATGACGCCATGGTTGAGGGGGTGGTCGGGGTTGCCCTCGATGTAGCGCACCTCGCCGTCGCGCAGATGGACGCGGATGCCGCAGCGGCAGGCGCACATGTAACAGGTGGTCTCCTTGACCTCGGCGCGGCCAATGGCGCGATCGGGAATGGGTTCCTGCATGGCGAGACCTGTGGTGGCGAGGGGGCGGGGGGAAGGCGGGATTCTAATATTATCGATTGCTGATAAGCAATCCGAACCCGGCGGAGACTAGCGCCCGCGCAAGCCTTTACTGATCGAGATCAATGTCCAGGCGGTGCCCCCGCCGGGGCGACGGGCAAGGACTCTCTGGGGCCTGGGACGGCAACCCGGGTCAGGGACTCGACCGCCCGGGTTACTGCTCCTCGAAGAGGCTGGGATCGCCCTTGCCCAGCCGGGTCACCAGGGCCACCTCCCCACTCAGATCGACCATGGTGGTGGGCTCCATGCCACAGAAGCCGCCATCGATGATGAGGTCCACCTGGTGGCCCAGCAGGTCGCGCATCTCGTAGGGGTCGGTGAGGGGCTGGTCGTCGCCGGGAAGCAGGAGGGTGGTGCTCAGGATAGGCTGATCCAGGGCGCCCAGGAGTTCGCGGCAGATCACATTGTCCGGCACCCGGATGCCAATGGTCTTGCGCCGGGGATGCATGAGGCGACGGGGCACCTGCTTGGTGCCTTCGAAAATGAAGGTATAGGCCCCCGGCGTCATGCTTTTGAGCAGGCGGAAGGCCTGGTTGTCGATCTTGGCGTAGGTCGTGATCTCGGAGAGGTCACGGCAGACCAGGGTGAAATTGTGCTTTTCATCCAGATGGCGGATGCGGCGGATACGCTCCATGGCCTCCTTCTCGCCTATCTGGCAACCCAGGGCATAGGAAGAGTCCGTGGGGTAAATGATGACGCCGCCTTCCAGCAGGATATCCACCGCCCGGCGGATGAGCCGCGGCTGGGGATTGTCGGGATGGATATCAAAAAATTGTGCCATGGACGGCTTACTCCTGGGTCCTGGGGTCGGGCCCTCACCAATCAACCCAGATCGGCGTGCAGCCGGCGGGCAGATTGGGCAGGCGGCCTAGCTCCATATAGGGGTGCTCGGGGCCGTGATAATCACTGCCAGCGGAGGCGAGCAGAGCGGCATCCCGAGCGCGCTGGGCGTAAACAAAGGTCTCGTCACGGCTGTGGCTACCGGAGATGACCTCGATGCCGACGCCGCCCAATTCGCGGAACTCGCCGATCAGGTGCCGCATCCGGGTGCCCGTGAGGCTGTAACGCGCCGGGTGGGCAATGACGGCCTGACCACCGGCGCCCCGAATCCAGCCCAGGGCCTGCTCCAGGGAGGCCCAGTCGCCCGTCACATGGCCAGGCTTGCCCTTGACCAGGTAGCGCTTGAAGACATCCCGTACCGTGTCGGCGTAACCCTGTTGCACGAGGAACCGGGCGAAATGGGTACGGCCGACAAAACGCGCATCGGCGGCCAGGGCCAGGGCGCCGGCGTAGGCCCCCGGGATGCCCTTGGCACCCAGCCGCAGGCCGATCTCCTTGGCGCGCCAGTCGCGATATTCACGCACACCGAGCAGGCCGGCATTCAAGGTGGGTTCGGTCGGGTCCAGGCCCAAGCCCAGGATATGCAGGGTGCGCCCGCCCCAGGTGACCGAGATCTCGACGCCGGGGATCAGGGTCAGGCCCAACTCGGCGGCCGCGGCCTGGGCCTCGGCGATTCCGTCGAGGGTGTCATGATCGGTCAGGGCCAGAACCTGGATGCCCACCCGAGCGGCGCGGGTCACCAACTCCGTCGGCGTCAGGGTGCCGTCGGAGGCGGTGGAGTGGGTGTGGAGGTCATGAAGGCTGCCCATGGCGGAATGTTACTCTAAGTTTCAGTGACTCCGCGATGCGCTTGGACGCCGCCTGGATACCATGCGGAAGACGCAAGCCCTCCGCGACTGGTAAACTATTGAGAGGATAATGACCGCAAAGCCGTTCCCGGGCAGGGATCGCGGGGATTATTTTGTTAGACCCCGGAACCAAGCGCTGCCCCTCTTATCGAACTGGAGCCTGGCGGCTCCGATTGCCCCTGAGACCGCCACTCGGACGGCCACCGTCCCGAATTCTTGCCCACGGGTTCCCGAACCATAGCCAAAACATGAAATTACTGATCGACTTTCTGCCCATCCTGCTCTTCTTCATCGCCTACAAGTTGGCGGGCATCTATGTCGCCACGGGGGTGGCGATCGCCGCCGCCGCGATCCAGGTTGGCTGGGTCTGGTGGCGCCACCACCGGGTCGAAAAGATGCACCTGGCCACCCTGGCCCTGCTGGCGATCTTTGGCGGCATGACCCTGGCCCTCCACGACCCCATCTTCGTCATGTGGAAACCGACCCTGGTCAACTGGCTGTTCGCGGTGGTCTTTCTTGGCAGCCACTTCATCGGTCGCAAGACGGTGATCGAGCGCATGATGTCCCACGCCATCGATCTCCCGGCGGAGATCTGGCCCCGCCTGAACCTGCTGTGGGTCATCTTCTTCTTCCTCTCGGGCGCGGCCAACCTCTATGTGGTCTATGACTTCAGCGGCTTTTACGTCGCCCAGCAGGCCCTCATGGTCGCCGCCGGCTTGACGGACATCGATCTGGCCACCTGTGCCGACCAGTTCCAGGGCAGCCTGCTGGCCCAGTGTCAGGAGGCCCAGGCGCGGGAAGACACCTGGGTGAACTTCAAACTCTTTGGCATGCTGGGCATGACGGTCGCCTTCGTCATCGCCCAGGGCCTGTACCTGGCCCGCCATATCCGTCAACCAGCCGAAGTCCCCGAGGCCTGATCAGATGCTCTACGCCATCATCGCCACCGACCGACCCGGCAGCCTGCCGGCCCGCCTGACCGCGCGCCCGGCCCACCTGGAGCGACTGCGCGCCCTCCAGGACCAGGGCCGCCTGATCCTGGCCGGCCCCCATCCCGCCATCGACTGCGAGGACCCCGGCGATGCCGGCTTCAGCGGGTCCCTGATCGTGGCCGAATTTTCCGACCTGGAAACCGCCCAAGCCTGGGCGGCGGCCGACCCCTATGCCCAGGCGGGCATCTATGGGGAGGTCCAGGTCAAACCCTTCCGTAAGGTATTCCCGACCTGAATCGGATTTTAGTCACCCTTAATCACCACCTCCAGGAGTTAGAAAAATCGCATGAACAAGCGTCTGCTGCACATTGCCTGCCTGTCCGCCCTGCTGACCACCCAAGTCTTCGCCGCCGAGGAAGTCAAAGTACCCGCCGCCCCCGCCCAGGAGGCCGCCGCGGCCCAGGCCGAGCCGCCCAGTGACACCACCATCGCCACCGTCAACGGCCAGCAATTCTCCCTCGGCCTCTTCCGCCTCTTCTACGCCGAGCGCCTGCGCGCCTCCAAGGCCGAAAACACCCCCGAGTTCCAGAACCTGGCCTTCAACGAGTTCGTGAATATCATCGTCACGGCGCAGGATGCCAAGGCCCGGGGCCTGGAGAACAATCCCGAGCTGGGCTATGCCCTGGAACTGCAAAAGATGCAGCTCCTGTCCCGCCTGGTCCTCGAGCAGACCGCCTCGACCATTCACCCCTCCGATGCCGAGATCAAGAAGATCTACGACGAGCAGGTCGCCAAGATGGACCGCCTGGAATATAAGGCGCGTCATATCCTGGTGAAGGAAGAGGACGAGGCCAAGAAGGTTATCAAGGAACTGGACGGCGGCAAGAAATTCGAGGAGCTGGCCAAGGCCCATTCCGATGGTCCCACCGGCAAGAACGGCGGCGATCTGGGCTGGTTTGACGCCAACCAGATGGTGCCGGCCTTCTCCGAGGTGATCGTCACTATGAAGCCCGGGGCCTACACCAAGACTCCGGTCCAGACCCAGTTCGGCTGGCACGTCATCCTGCTGGAAGAGACCCGCAAGATGGAGCCCCCGACCCTGGAGAGCGTCAAGCCCGAGATCGTCGCCGCCCTCCAGCGTGAAGGCCTGACCAAGTACATTGGCGAACTGCAGGAAAAGGCCAAGGTTGACCTCAACCCCGAGCTCATCAAGCAAACGCCGGTGGAGGCTCAGCCCGAGGCCCAGCCCAAAGCCAAATAAGGGCTCCCGGGTCCTGACCAGCCACCAAGGGCGCCCGCGGGCGCCCTTGGTGTTTAGCGGGACCCGGCCTCAATCCCGGTCGCGGTGGATGTAATCAAAGCGGTGGAGCGAGAAGAGGGTGATGATGACGCCGAGGAGGAACCAGTCCGGCCCCACCAGCCAGAGGACGAAGGGAATGGTCAGCAAGAAGATCCGGCTGCCACGATTGTATTGCCCAGCGGCGCTATTGAGGGTCTCGGCGATTTCGTCCTCGGCCACCCCGGCGAAGATGGCCGCGGGCAGATTGATGAGAAACCCTGTCTGATTGTAAAAGCGCAGGGCGATGACGAAGCGCAGGAAGGCGCTGAAAAAGAGGATCGCCAGTATCAGGACCTTGATCCGGGCCAGGTCCCCGCCCATGGGGAGAAAGCTGACGGCATTGGATAGATTGGCCATATTAAGCCCTTGAAAGGAGGCCGCGACCAGACCCAGCCCGATCATGATGGTGGTGGAGGCAAAGACCGAGGCCGTCATCACCCAATTGCGTAAGGTTTGGATAGCCAGGATATCGCCATTCCGGGCCCGCACCGCCTCGACCCAGGCCCGGCGCAACCGGTCCGCCCGGCCCCGGCTGGTGCGTTCCGGGTGCCTGATATAAACCCAACTCAGACGCCGATGGTAGGCCCACAGCAGCAAGAACCCCAGCAGGTCGGCGACCAGGGACCAGGTCGAGGAGAGGTAAAGCTCGGAGGAAAATTCAAAGGACATGAAGACGGGAAGCTGTTTAGCGTGGTATGGGGCATAAGTATAACGAACGGCGGGGCCAGACCCTGATGATGATGCTGGGTGGTGGCGACAAATCGACGCAGCCAGCCGCCATCGCCAAGGCCATCGCCCGCCCCGCCACCCTGGAGGATTGAAGATGCCCGAGAAAACCCGGATCGCCGATCTCCCCGACTTCGACATCACCGAATATCTGGCCGACGACCAGGCAATAGCCAAATACCAGACCATCGTCCTCGAAGCGGATGACCCCGCCCTCTTAGCCGCCGCCTTGGGCGACATCGCCCTCGCCCGCGGCATGAATTAGCAAGCAGAAACAATGCGTCCCTGGAGCTTATGTGTCGCCCCCATGCTCGACTGGACTGACCGTCACTGCCGGTTTTTCCTCAGATTAATCAGCCGCCATGCGCGGCTCTACACGGAAATGGTGACCACCGGCGCCCTGATCCATGGGGATCGCCAACGACACCTGGCCTTCGATCCCCTCGAGCACCCGGTGGCCCTGCAACTGGGGGGCAGCGATCCGCAACAACTGGCGGCCTGCGCCCGCCTGGGGGAGGACTGGGGCTATGACGAAATCAACCTGAACGTCGGCTGTCCCTCGGACCGGGTCCAGAACGGCCGCTTTGGGGCCTGCCTGATGGCGGAGCCGGCCCTGGTGGCGGACTGCGTGGCAGCCATGAAGGGGGCGGTGCGGGTCCCCGTGACGGTCAAGTCCCGGCTCGGCATCGATGACCGGGACAGTTACCCGGAACTGCAAGCCTTCACGGCCGCCATGGCGGCCGCCGGGGTCGATGCCCTCATCGTCCACGCCCGCAAGGCCTGGCTCAAGGGCCTCAGCCCCAAGGAAAATCGCGAGGTTCCTCCCCTGCGCCATGACTGGGTGCAACAGCTCAAGGGAGATTTCCCCGACCTGCCGATTATCATCAACGGCGGCATCCGCGACCTGGACCAGGCCCTGGGCTTTCTGGACCGGCTCGATGGGGTCATGATCGGCCGTGGCGTTTATCAGAACCCCTGGCTGCTCGCGACGGCGGACCGGGACATCTTCGGCGACCCCCACCCCCTGCCTGATCGCCACCAGATTCTGGAGGCCTTCCTGCCTTATGTTGAGCGCGAGATGCGGTCGGGGGTGCCCCTCCAGGCCATGACCCGCCATATTCTCGATCTTTTCCAGGGCCAGCCCGGCGCCAAGCGCTGGCGCCGGACCCTGAGCGAGAACGTCCACCTCCCGGGCGCCAACCCGGACCTCTTGCGTCGTGCGATGCCGCCCCGGCGGGAGGCCCTGGCCAGCGAGCCGGTATCTTTCTGATTCTCACCTGAAGCGCGCTACAATTCGGGCCAGCCCGCGGGGGACGGCCTGGCCCGCGCCCCGCTTCACCCCTCCCGATCCCCTGTCGCCAACCCCATGAAAGCAATGATATTGGCCGCCGGACGCGGCGAGCGCATGCGCCCCCTGACAGACCGGGTGCCCAAACCCCTGCTGGAGGCCGGTGGCAAGCCGCTGATCGTGCACCATATCGAGCGGCTGGTCGCCGCCGGCTTTCGCGAACTGGTCATCAATCTTGGCCACCTGGGGGAGCAAGTCATCGCCGCCCTGGGCGATGGCGCCCGCTGGGGTGCCCAGATCCAGTATTCCCCCGAGGCACCGGTCCTGGAGACGGGCGGCGGCATCTTTCGCGCCCTGCCCTATCTGGGCCCCGGCCCCTTTCTGGTCATCAATGGCGATATCTGGACCGACCTGAATTTCGCGGGCCTGGGGCTGGCGAGCGGCCAGCTCGCGCACCTCATCCTGGTGGACAACCCACCCCACCACCCCCGGGGTGACTTCGCCCTCGCCGACGGCCGGGTCCAGGCCCAGGGGGAGCCGCGCCTGACCTTCAGCGGCGTCGGCCTCTATCACCCCGACCTCTTCCGGGACTGCCAGCCCGGCCCCTTCCCCCTGGCGCCCCTGCTGCGCGCCGCCATGGCCCACGCCCGGGTGACGGGCGAGCACCATGCCGGCATCTGGCGCGACATCGGCACCCCGGAGCGGTTGCGGGCCCTGGACGCCGACTTGCGCGGCGGCGGGCGACCATGAGCCAGGAGATCGGCACGGCGCATTTCACCCCCGCCGACCTGGTGGCGTTCAAGGCGCGCCTGCGGGCGGAGACGGACCTGCTGGCGACCTGGATGGCGGCGGGGGTCCTGGCCACGGGCCCCAGGACGGGCGGCTACGAGCTGGAGGGCTGGCTGGTGGGTCCGGATCTGCGGCCCCAGCCCCGCGCCGAGGAGCTGTTGGCGCGCCTCGGCGACCCCCAGGTCATCCCCGAGGTCGCCACCTTCAACCTGGAGATCAATGGCCGGCCCCAGGTGCTCCAGGGCCGGGCCCTCAGCCAGATGGCCACGGAATTGGCTGCCACCTGGGCGCGGGCCCAGGCCGTCGCCACCCCCCTGGAGGCGCGCCTGATGATGATCGGCATCCTGCCGACCCTGAGCGAGGCGGATCTGGTCCTGGCCAACATGACGCCCTCCAACCGCTTCCCCATTCTCAATGCCCAGATCCTCGCCCAGCAGCAGGGCCAGCCGCTGCGACTCCAGATCCAGGGCCGGGACCGCCTGGCGATCAGCCGCTCCGACGTCATGGCCACGGCCACCACCACCTCCTTCCAGATCCACCTCAAGGTGTCGCCCGCCGAGTCGGCCCGGGTCTATAACCTCTCCAAGATCGTCTCCGCCCCCCTGGTGGCGGTGAGCGCCAATTCACCCTATCTGTTCGGCCTGGACCTGTGGCGCGAGACCCGGATTCCTGTCTATGAGCAGACGACCTCGGTGGCCTGGTCGAGCCGGACGGACCGCACCCGCTTCGGTACCCGCTATGCCCAAGGCTCGGTGCTTGAGTGTTTTCAGGCCAACCTGCGGGACTTTCCCGTCTATCTGCCGGAACTGCTGGATGAGCCGGTTGAAAGTCTGGCGCATTTGCGGCTGCACAATGGCAGCATCTGGCGCTGGAACCGGCCGGTGGTGGGTTTCGACGCGGACGGCACCCCCCATCTGCGCATCGAGCACCGGCCCCTGGCGGCGGGACCGACGATTCTGGATGTCGTCGCCAACGCCGCCTTCTATTTCGGTGTCATCCACGCCCTCCTCCAGGACCCCCAGCCCCCGGAAGCGTCCCTGCCCTGCCCGGTGGCCAGCGCCAACTTCTATCGGGCCGCGCAACAGGGCCTCCCGGCGCGGCTCCAGTGGTGGGGTGGCCGCGTCGCCACGGCGCGTGAGATCATCGCCGACGACCTGCTGCCCCGGGCCCGGTGGGGCCTGGCGCACCTCGGCTTCGACCGCGACGAAATCGCCTGCTGGCTCGGCATCCTGGCGGACCGGGTCCGGACCGGCCAGACGGGGGCGGCGTGGCAGCGGGCCTACATCGCCCGCCATGGACCGGATATGACCGCCCTGACGGGGGCCTATCTGGAGCGCCAGCAGAGCGGCCGCCCCGTCCACGCCTGGACCCTCTAATCGTGTCAATGCCAGCGGCGTCTTGCCCCATCATGCTTAGAGAACTTCACGAACTGCCGGCAGGACTCCTGGACCAGGACAGTCGCGGCCTGGCGGCCTTGCTGGGGGGGCCGACCCTCATCCACCTCCCGGGCAGGCGCCAACCGGCTCTCTTTGTATCGGTCCTGCTGCACGGCAACGAGACCAGTGGCTGGGATGCCCTGCGCGCCCTCCTGCGCCAGCGCCTGGCCCGCTGGGGCGAGCTGCGGCTACCCCGCGCCCTGAGCATTTTCATCGGCAATGTCGCCGCCGCCGCCCAGGGGTTGCGCCACCTGCCCCACCAGCCGGACTACAACCGGGTCTGGCCGGGCAGCGACCTGGCGCCCACCCCGGAGCACGACCTGATGCGGCGGGTCCTGGACCGCCTGGGCGAGCGCGGCCTCTTTGCCAGCATCGACCTCCACAACACCACCGGCACCAACCCCCACTACGGCTGCGTCACCCAGCTTGACGCCCGCTCCCTGCACCTGGCCGCCCTCTTCAGCCGCACTCTGGTGTATATCCGCCACACCCAGGGCGTCTCGGCCACCGCCCTGGGCGCCCTCTGCCCGGCGGTGACCCTGGAGTGCGGCAAGGTCGGTGAACAACACGGCGTGAGCCATGCCCAGGAATATATCGATGCCTGCCTGCACCTCTCCGACCTGCCCCGGCACCCGGTCGCCCCCCAGGATATCGACCTCTACCACACCGTCGCCCAGGTCCAGGTACGGGCTGGTCACCCCTTCACCCACGCGCCGGGCCAGGCCGATCTGGTCCTGGCGCCGGATCTGGAGGGCTTCAACTTTTGCGAACTCGCCCCCGGGACCAGCTTCGGCCGGGTCATGACCCCGGGCCAGGAGGTGCCCCTTCTGGTCCGCGACGCGGCGGGCCTTGATGTGACGGCGCGCTATTTCCATATCGAGGATGGCGAGCTACGCCTGGCCCGGGCGGCCATGCCCACCATGCTCACCCGGGACGAAACCATCATCCGCCAGGATTGCCTCTGCTACCTGATGGCACCCTATCGGGACCCGCTGCCACCTCTCCGGAGATGACCCCCATGAAGACCTGGACCCTGGCACCCCTGGCCGACGACGTGACGGCGACCCTCGACGGCCTCTTCCGGGAGCGGGTGCGGCGCTCACCGGCGCGCGTCGCCTACCGCTGGTTCGATCGCGCCCAGGACGACTGGCGGCAACTGACCTGGGCCGAGATGGGCCACGCGGTGGCGCGGTGGCGGCAGGCCCTCGCCCGGGAGGCGCTGGCACCCGGCGACCGCGTCGCCCTGCAATTGCGCAACTGTCCTGAATGGGTGATGTTCGACCAGGCGGCCCTGTCCCTGGGCCTGGTGACGGTGCCCCTCTACACCGACGACCGGGCCGACAACGCCGCCGAGATCCTGCGGGACGCGGGCGTCAAGCTGCTGCTGATGCAGGACGCCAACCGCTGGCAGCGCC
>JADZBU010000193.1 GCA_020851955.1 Chromatiaceae bacterium
GGATCATGAGCAGCGACGAATGATCCTGGCTTGAAGCCTAACCTGGACCCCGGCCCCGGCCGGGGTTTTTCTTGTGGCCCACCGAGACCCAGATCATGGACCTCTTTCTGAAAATCATCGCGGCCGCTGCCATGGGCATGATGGTCTTTTACGCCTGGCGGTCCTACCAGCAATGGCAGGAGCATGGCCCCAAGGCCGAGAAGGGCGACTGGCAGGCGGTCATTCTGCCCCTGGCGCTGGTGGCGGGGCTGGTCGTCCTGCTGATCGCCATGGTGCGCTAGCCCACGCCCGCCCCCCATCACCGGGTCCCTGGCCAGCCTGACCAGGGGCCATTTACCTTTCCGCCCGCCCTCCTCCTACAAAAACTCCGCCCCGCCCATGTAGGGCCGCAGGACCGCCGGGATACCCAGCCGGCCGTCCGCCTCCTGATAATTCTCCAATACCGCCACCAGGGTGCGGCCCACGGCGAGACCCGAGCCGTTCAGGGTATGGAGCAGCTCGGGCTTGCCGGTCTCGGGATTGCGCCAGCGGGCCTGGAGACGGCGGGCCTGGAAGTCCTGGAAGTTGCTGCAGGAGGAGATCTCGCGATACTGGTTCTGACCCGGCAGCCAGACCTCCAGATCGTAGGTCTTGGTGGCGGAAAAGCCCAGGTCGCCGGTGCAGAGGGTCACCACCCGGTAGGGCAGCTCCAGTTTTTGAAGAATGGCCTCCGCGTGACCGGTGAGGGCCTCCAGGGCGGCATCGGAGTCCTGGGGACGCACCATCTGGACCAGTTCCACCTTTTCGAACTGGTGCTGACGGATCATGCCCCGGGTGTCCTTGCCGTAGGAGCCGGCCTCGCTGCGGAAACAAGGGGTATGGGCGACCCACCGGCGGGGCATGGCGGCCGCCTCCAGGATCTGGTCCCGCGCCAGGTTGGTCACCGGCACCTCGGCGGTGGGTATCAGGTAAAAGTCCTTCTCGCCGGGCACCTTGAAGAGTTCCTGCTCGAACTTGGGCAGTTGCCCAGTCCCATAAAGACTTTCGGCATTGACCAGATAGGGGACATAGACCTCGACATAGCCATGCTCGCGGGTATGGGTGTCGAGCATGAACTGAATCAGGGCCCGGTGCAGCCGCGCCAGGGGGCCGCTCAGGACCACGAAGCGCGAGCCCGTGAGCTTGGCGGCAACGTCGAAGTCCATCCAGCCGGTGGGGACACCCAGGTCCACATGATCCTTGGGCGCGAAGCCAAAGGCCCGGGGCTGGCCCCAGCGCCGCTCCTCGCGATTGTCGCTCTCGTCCCGGCCATCGGGCACGCTGGCCTGGGGCAGGTTGGGCAGGCCCAGGGCGATCTGACTCAGGTCATACTGGACCTCGGCCAGCTCGCCCTCGGCGGCCTTGAGCTTGTCGCCCAGATCGGCGACCTGGGCCAGCAGGGGCGCCACCTCCTCCCCCGCCTTCTTGGCCTGGCCGATGAGCCTGGAGCGGCTGTTGCGCTCCCCCTGCAATTCCTGAGTCCGCACCTGGATCGCCTTGCGGCGGGCCTCCAGGGCCTCGATGCGCCCGGTATCGAGGGCGATTCCGCGACGGGCGAGCTGGCCGGCGACATAGGCCAGCTCGGCGCGCAACAAATGGGGGTCCAGCATGATGACTAACCTGATTGAGATGACCGGAGCCAGACGCAGCGCCCTTCGCTGGCCTGGTCGATGGCGGCAAGGCGTTGCCGATGGGCCTGGAGTTCCGACTCGGTGGCCCGCACCACGGGCAGAGGCCGCCGGTCGGCGGGGAGGCGGCGGACGGGATGGCGCTGGCTCTCCTGGCCCTGATCGCCTTGGCCCCCGAAGGCCAGCCTGACCTGGCCGCCGGTCATGGCGAGATAGACCTGGGAGAGGATCTCCGCGTCCAGCATGGCCCCGTGCAGGTCGCGACGTGAGTTATCGATCTCGTAGCGCTTGCAGAGGGCATCGAGGGAGTTACGTTGCCCCGGATGGCTGCGGCGCGCCATCGCCAGGCTGTCGATGATCCGGCACAGGTCACCGATCCGCGGGGCATCCGGGCGCCAGAGCTTCAGTTCGTGATCCAGGAATCCCACGTCGAAGGGGGCGTTATGGATGATGAGCTCGGCGTCGCGGATGTAGGCGAGGAAGTCCTCGGCGATATCGGCGAAGCGCGGCTGATCGCGCAGAAATTCGTTGGTGATGCCATGGACATTGACCGCCCCCTGTTCCACGTCCCGATCCGGTTGCAGATAGCAATGGAAGTTCTGGCGGGTCAGGCGGCGCTCCAGCAACTCGACACAGCCGATCTCGATGACGCGGTGACCCTCGGCCGGCTCCAGGCCCGTGGTTTCCGTATCCAGCACGATTTGACGCATCGGTAACTACCGTCCTCGGGAAGAATCAGCGGGGAATGCCCTGGTTGGCCAGGGCATCGGCGCGCTCGTTTTCGGGATGTCCGGCATGGCCCTTGACCCACTGCCACTCCACCTGGTGATCAGCCAGGGCCCGATCCAGGCGCTCCCAGAGGTCCTGATTCTTGACCGGCTGCTTGTTGGCGGTCCGCCAGCCGTTGCGCTTCCAGCGCGCCATCCATTGGGTGACCCCCTGACGCAGATACTGGGAGTCGGTGACGACCCGGATGGGCATGGGCCGCTTGAGGGCCTCCAGGGCCTGGATGACGGCCATCATCTCCATGCGGTTGTTGGTGGTATGCGGCTCCCCGCCGCACAACTCCTTCTCCAGGGTGCCGAAACGCAGCAGGGCCCCCCAGCCGCCGGGGCCGGGATTGCCCTTGCAGGCGCCGTCGCTGAAGATCTCGACCGGGTCAGACATGGCGACGACTGGTCCCGCGGGTGGTGGGTTCGACCGCATTGCCGGGCAGCAGCTTGCGGCGGGTCTTCCAGGAGGGCCGCAGGGGCGTCAGGGTGGAGACGCGCTTGACGGCGCGCAAGGCATAAACGCCGCCCAGGGCCGGCCAGAAGTGGCGGCCCGCCCGGTCCAGAAGACTGCCCGAACACCAGCGGGAGCCGCCCCAGGGGGCCTGAAATACCAACATCCGCTGCATCTCCAGATCAAAACCCAACAGGGACAACCACTCGGCAACCCGATAGCGGGTCAGGAAGTGGCCGCACCAGGGCACTTGCCCGGGGCTCCTCCCCAAACGCAGGAGGGTCCAGGGGCTCAAGGCATTGAAGCCCAGGATGATAAGCCGCCCCTCGGGGATCAGGACCCGTTCGGCCTCCCCCAGCACCTGACGCGGATCGGCCGCGAAGTCCAGGGTGTGGGGCAGAAAGACGGCATCCAGGCTATCGCTGGCGATGGGCATCAGCTCCGGGCTGGCGGCGATCCGCATCCCCAGTCCGCCGCGATGAAAGGCCGGGGGTAGCGAGATGGCGTGGCGGACCTGACTGCCCGCCACCACCTCGCGAAAGACGTCATCGCCACCCACCTGGAGGAGATAATGGCCAAAGATGCCTTCCAGCATCCCCGCCAGGCAGGCCGCCTCCTGAGCCGCCACCTCCCGACCCAGACTCGAACCATACCAAGCCTCGATCTGGGCGATCAGTTCGACCCCTTGGGGACAGGTCTTGGTGCTTTTCGGCAACATAGAGGACTCAATCCGCCGGCGGCGCGGGCGCCAGGACTTCGCGGTTGCCGTTGGTCTCCGCCGCGCCCACGATGCCGATGCGCTCCATCTCCTCGATCATGCGGGCGGCGCGGTTGTAGCCGATCTTGAGCCGGCGCTGAACGCCGGAGATGGAGGCGCGGCGGGATTCCACCACGATCTGCACCGCCTCGTCGAAGAGGGGGTCCTGATCCTCCAGGTCGCCGCCCGGGCGCGGTTCCGGGTCGATGCCCGGGATACCATCGCCCATGTCCATGAGGATGGTGTCGATATAGTCCGGCTCGCCCTGGGCGCGCAGAAATTCAACGATTTTATGGACCTCATGGTCATCGACGAAGGCGCCGTGGATGCGGTAGGGGATGCTGGTCCCCGGCGGCAAATAGAGCATATCGCCATTGCCGAGCAGGTGCTCGGCGCCCATCTGATCGAGGATGGTGCGCGAGTCGATGCGGGAGGACACCTGGAAGGCCATGCGGGTCGGGATGTTGGCCTTGATGAGGCCGGTCAGCACATCCACCGAGGGCCTCTGGGTCGCCAGCAAGAGGTGGATGCCGGAGGCGCGGGCCTTCTGGGCCAGGCGGGCGATGAGTTCCTCCACCTTCTTGCCCACCACCATCATCATATCCGCCAGTTCGTCGATGATGACGACGATGTAGGGGAGATGATCCAGGGCGGGCGGCGCCTCCAGGGGCATCTCCCGCGCCAGGTTGTAGAGGGGGTCAAGGATGGGCTCGCCCGCCGCCAGGGCATCGGCGACCTTGCGGTTGTAGCCGCCGATGTTGCGCACGCCCAGCCGCGCCATCAGCTTGTAGCGCCGCTCCATCTCCGCCACGCACCACCGCAGGGCGTTGGCGGCCTCCTTCATGTCCGTCACCACCGGCGTAAGCAGGTGTGGAATCCCCTCGTACACCGATAGCTCCAGCATCTTGGGGTCCACCATGATGAGGCGCACATCGCGCGGCCCGGCCTTGTAGAGCAGGCTGAGGATCATGGCGTTGAGGGCCACGGACTTGCCCGAGCCCGTGGTGCCGGCGATGAGGGCGTGGGGCATGCGCGCCAGGTCCGCCACCACTGGGTGCCCGGAGATATCGGTCCCGAGGGACAGGGTCAGGGGCGACTTGGCGTCCTGATAGGCGCTGGAACCCAGGATCTCGCGCAGGGCCACCGTCTCCCGGAAATTATTGGGGATCTCCAGGCCGATGACGGACTTGCCGGGGATGACCTCGACCACCCGCACGCTGACGGTGGAAAGGGCCCGGGCGATATCCCGAGACAGGCCGGTGATCTTGCTGGCCTTGGTCCCCGGCGCGGGCATCATCTCGAAGAGGGTCACCACCGGGCCCGGGTGGACGGCGACCACCTGGACGGTGACGCCAAAGTCCGCCAGCTTGATCTCCACCTGGCGCGAGAGCTCCTCAAGCTGGTCCTTGGAATAGCCCTTGCCACTGCGACGCGCCTCGTCCAGGAGCAGCAGGGGGGGCAACTCGCCCTCCAGGCCCAGAGGGATCAAGGGCAACTGCTCGGCCAGGCCCGCCGGCTCCGGGGGGAGTTCGGGGGGCTGCAGGGCCATGTCGGGCTTGGTCGCCTTGAGGCGCGGCTTGGGCTGGGGTTTTGCCTCCGGCTTGACCGCGGGTCGCGCCGCTGGCGGCGCCAGGGGGGGCTCGACCTCCGCGGGCTCGGGCTTGGTTAGTTCGATCAGGTCCACCTCGTCCAGTAAGGCCTCCTCGTCCTCGTTCACGTCGGGTGCGCGCGGAGCGACCGCCGCCGGCTCACGCTCCCGTTCCCGTTCCCGCCGTCGCTCCATCACCGGCGCCTTCGGGACCGAAGGACGCAGGAACCAGGTCACCAACTGGTTACCCGCCCGCCACAACCACAGGGTCAGCCAGCCGATGCCATCCAGCACCGCCAGCCAGGACAGGCCGGTAAAGAAGGTGATACCGGCCAGCAGCAGGGGGGCCAACAGGAGGGCGGCGCCGGATTGGTGGAAGCTGGCCACCAGCTTGCCGCCGACCAACTGACCGACGCCACCGCCGATGCCGTTGGGGAGCGCCACGGGAATCCCCTGCAGCAGGATACCCGCCAGGGCGCTGCCGGCCCCCAGGGTGAGCACGAAGCCCAGCAGGCGCAGGGCCAGGCGCTGCACCCGCGTCTCCGCCTCGTCGTCCATGCCGCGCAAGGTCAGCCAGGCCGTCCAGGCAATGGCGATGGGGAGCAGATAGGCAAAGTAGCCGAAGAGCGACAAGACCACGTCCGCGAACCAGGCGCCGAAGGGACCGCCCAGATTCTGAACCTGGTTACTCGGCTCGATATGGGTCCAGCCCGGATCCTCGGGGGCATAGGAAAAGAGACAGGCCGCCAGAAAGAGGGCGACCGCGAACAGGGCCCACATGATGGCCTCGCGCACCACGCGCTGAAAATAGTCACTGAAGGTCAGTTGCCCGACCCGAGTCGCCTGTGCCAAATTCACTCCCTCCGTTTAGCCCCCTATTATAGGGGCGGGGTGGATGAGCCGATGCCCTCATCCTGCCTGGAAACGGCGTCCATGCCAAGCCGGGTCACCCGACCGGCGGGGGCCGACCGGCCAGCCTTTACCCGACAGCGGTCCATCCGTACCATGTGGACCAACGCCACCCCTTATCAGGGGAGGCCCTGACCTCAAGATTCAAGGAGTCCCGCCATGAACGCCAACAAGCACTGCCGCCTGCTGATCCTGGGTTCCGGACCCGCGGGCTATACGGCCGCCGTCTATGCCGCCCGGGCCAATCTGCACCCGGTCCTGGTCACCGGCATGGAACAGGGCGGCCAGTTGATGACGACCACGGACGTGGACAACTGGCCCGGCGACCCCGACGGCGTCCAGGGTCCGGACCTGATGGAGCGGATGCGCCGCCACGCCGAGCGCTTCGAGACTGAAATCATCCTGGACCACATCAACCAGGTGGACCTGAGCCAGAGGCCCTTCCGCATCTCCGGCGATGCCGGCGACTATAGCTGCGACGCCCTCGTCATCGCCACCGGGGCCAGCGCCCGGTATCTGGGCCTCCCCTCCGAGCAGGAATTCCGCGGCCGGGGCGTCTCCGCCTGCGCCACCTGTGACGGCTTCTTCTACCGCAATCAGAAGGTCGCCGTCATTGGCGGCGGCAACACGGCGGTGGAAGAGGCCCTCTACCTCTCCAACATCGCCGCCGAGGTTATCCTGGTTCACCGCCGGGACGCCCTGCGCTCGGAGAAGATCCTGCAACAGCACCTCTTCGAGAAGGCCGAGCACGGCAACGTCAAGATCCTCTGGAACAGCGCCCTGGACGAGGTCCTGGGTGACCCCACGGGCGTCACCGGCATGCGGGTTCGCAATGTCATTGACCACACCACCCAGGACATCGAGCTCCAGGGCGTCTTCATCGCCATTGGCCATCAGCCCAACACCCAACTCTTCGAGGGCCAACTGGAACTGCACAACGGCTACATCAAGGTCCAGAGCGGCAGCGACGGCAATGCCACCGCTACCTCGGTCCCCGGCGTCTTCGCCGCCGGCGACGTTATGGACCACGTCTATCGCCAGGCCATCACCTCCGCCGGTTCCGGCTGCATGGCCGCCCTCGACGCGGAGAAATTTCTCGACGCCCTGGGGGGCTGAGGGCCGCTGACGCGAACCGGGCATCAGCCGCTAGCCCCCCAAACTCCCCCTGCGCACCGAGCCAGGGGGAGGACCGCCTAACCCTCCGCTCTTCCTGGCCGTTCGCGCCAGGCCAACGGCGGACCCCCTAGCCCTCCGACCTGCCTGACCGTTCGCGTAAGGTCAGGGGCGGGCCCCCTAGCCGTCCGTTCTTCCTGGCCGTTCGCGCCAGGCCAGCGGCGGACCGCCGAGCCCTCCGACCTGCCTGGCCGTTCGCGCCAGGCCACAGGGGCGGACCCCCTACCCTTCCGCCCTTTCCCTTAACAGCACCACGGCGAAGGCGGCGATGCCTTCGCCGCGGCCGGTGAAACCCATGCGCTCGGTGGTGGTGGCCTTAACGTTGACGCGGGCCGGGGGGCAACCGAGATCGGCGGCGAGGGTCTGGGTCATGGCGGGGATGTAGGCGGCTAGCTTGGGCTGCTGGGCGACGAGGGTGAGGTCGGCGTTATGGACGGCGAGGCCCAGCGACCCCAGGGAGGCCATGACCCGGCGCAGCAGGATACGGCTGTCGATGCCGGCGTAGGCGGCGTCGGTATCCGGGAAATGGCGGCCGATGTCCCCCAGGCCCGCGGCACCAAGTAGGGCGTCGCAGAGGGCGTGGATGGCCACGTCGCCATCGGAATGGGCCTCCAGTCCCTGGTCGTGGGACACCTGGACCCCGGCGAGCACCAGGGGTCGGCCGGGACCGAAGCGATGGGCGTCGATGCCCTGGCCGATCAGCATGGCCGTCTCTGCTTCAGAAGATAGAAATGGGCCAGGGCCAGGTCCTCCGGGCGGGTAATCTTGATGTTATCGGCATGACCCGCCACCAGCAGGGGCCGGTAACCGGCGAGCTCCAGGGCACTGGCGTCATCCGTCACCAGTTGGCCCGCGGCGATGGCCCGACGCAGTGCCTGACGCAGGAGCCCCAGACGAAACATCTGGGGCGTGTAGGCATGCCAGAGCCCCGCTCGGGCGACCGTATGCTGGACCTCGCCCTCCGGGTTCGCGGCCTTCATGGTATCCCGTACCGGCACCCCGAGGAGGCCACCGACGGGGTGATGTTCCAGGGTTGCGATCAGGAGGTCCAGGTCCTCGCGCCGCAGGCAGGGCCGGGCGGCGTCGTGGACCAGCACCCAATCGTCCTCCCGGGCACGCCCCGCCAGGGCCTCCAGGGCATTGAGCACCGAATGGCAGCGCTCGGCGCCACCAGTGACGCGCAGGATGGCGGGGTGATGCGCCGAGGGCAGAGCCTCCCAGCCCTCGTCCGCCGCGTCCAGGGCGATCGCCAGGCCCCGAATCCGGGGATGGTCCAGAAAGAGCCGCAGGCTATATTCGAGTACCGGCTGACCCGCCAGGTCCAGGTATTGCTTGGGGATGGCCGTCCCCATGCGGCGGCCGGCCCCGGCGGCGGGGATCAGGGCCCAACAAGCGGCTTCAGTCACCGGCCTTGTACTCGGACTGCGACGGGGATTTGGCGGCCGGCTTGGGCTCGGTTTTGGGCTCTGGCTTGGGTGCTGGTTTCGACTCGGACTTGGCCTGGGGTTTGGACGCCGGTTTTGCCTCGGGCCGGGTCTCGGATTTGGCGGCCTGTTTGGGCTCGGACTTGGGTACTGGCCTGGCCTGGGGCTTGGGTGCGGGTTTCGACTCGGTTTTGGCCTCGGACTTGGCTGGCGGCTTCGGCGGGGATTTGGCCTCGGTCCTGGCCGCCGGTTTCGACTCCGGTTTGGGTTTGGGTTCGGACTTGGCCGCTGGCTTGGCCTCGGACTTGGACGTCGGTTTTGACTCGGACTTGGTTTCGGCTTTGGCTGCCGGCTTCGACTCTGACCTCGCCTCCGACTTGGCCTCGGGCTTCACCTCGGGCTTGGTCGCCGGCTTAGGGGCCAGACTGGAGCCAGCCTGGGGCACCTTGACCGGCCCGGCCGGGAGCGCGCCCTTGCCTTCCCCCCCGGCCAGGGCCACCGGGGCTTGGGGCTCTATGACCTGCAGAAAGATCTCCCCCTCCTTGATCATGCCCAACTCACTGCGGGCACGTTCCTCCAGGGCATCCTGGCCCTGGCGCAGATCTTCCACCTCGGCCTGCAGGCGGCGGTTACGGGTGCGCAGCTTTTCCATTTCCTCGCCCTGGGCCAGGATCTCGTGGCGCAGGGCGGCTACCTCCGCCAGGCTGCCCTCGCCCACCCAGAGGCGGTACTGGAGCCAGCCGAGCAACAGCAGCAGGACGACAATCAGGATGCGCATGGGCGACCGGAATCAGGTTTCGCCGGCGCCGGTCAGGCGCCGGCAGGTCGGGTTCAGAGCCAGCGGAAGGCCCCCCGGCCAGCAAAATCGGCCTCGGCGCCCAACTGATCCTCGATACGCATCAATTGGTTGTATTTAGCGACGCGATCCGAGCGGGACAGGGAGCCGGTCTTGATCTGGCCGGTGGCGGTAGCCACCACCAGGTCGGCGATGGTGGTGTCCTCGGTCTCGCCCGAGCGGTGCGAGACGACCGCCGTGTAACCGGCCGCATGAGCCATGTTGATCGCCTCCAGGGTCTCGGTCAGGGTGCCGATCTGGTTGACCTTGATGAGGATGGAGTTGGCGATGCCCCGCTCGATCCCTTGGCTGAGAATCTTGGTGTTGGTGACGAAGAGGTCATCGCCGACGATCTGGACCCGGTTGCCCAGGCGCTCGGTCAGGCGCTTCCAGCCATCCCAGTCGCCTTCCGCCAGGCCGTCCTCGATGGTCAGGATGGGATACTGGTTGACCCAGCTCTCCAGCAGATCGATCACGCCGTCGGAGTCGAGCTTGCGGCCCTCACCGGCCAGGTCGTAAACCCCATCCCCATAGAATTCCGAGGCCGCCACGTCCAGGCCGATCCAGATGTCCTTGCCCGCCGTGAAACCGGCCTTGCCGATGGCCTCCAGGATCGCCTCCACCGCGGCGATGTTGGAGGGCAGGTCCGGGGCGAAACCGCCCTCGTCGCCCACGGAGGTGGCGAGCCCCCGGCCCTTCAGCACGGCCTTGAGGGCATGGAAGACTTCGGCGCCGTAGCGCACCGCTTCGCGAATGCTGGGGGCGCCCACGGGCAGGATCATGAACTCCTGAAAGTCCACGCTGTTGTCCGCGTGCTGACCGCCATTGATGATGTTCATCATGGGTACCGGCAGCCGGTAGTGGCCCTGGCCGAGATATCGGTAAAGGGGCAGGGTCTCTTCCTGGGCGGCGGCATGGGCGACGGCCATGGAGACGCCGAGCAGGGCATTGGCGCCGAGCCGGCCCTTATTCTCGGTGCCGTCCAGTTCGATCATGCGGCGGTCGATGCCACCCTGGTCGGTGACCTCCATGCCGACCACCGCTTGCTTCAGTTCGCCCTCGATATGGGCCACGGCCTTGCGCACCCCCTTACCCAGGTAGCGGCTCTTATCGCCATCGCGCAATTCGAGGGCCTCGCGGGAACCGGTGGAGGCGCCAGAGGGAACGGCGGCACGGCCAACGGCGCCATCGGCGGTGATGACATCGGCCTCGACGGTGGGATTGCCGCGTGAATCCAGAATTTCCCGGGCACGGACGTCGACGATCTCGGACATGATGGAACTCCCCGGGGGGATCACCCCCAAATTTTGAAAAAATCTGTACCGCGGCGGTGGCTTAAAGATCCGCCTCGGCGAATCGCCGCCCCTTGACCACCCGATCTATCTCGACCAGGGTCTCCAGCAGCTCCCGCATCCGCCCCAGGGGCCAGGAGTTGGGCCCGTCGCTCAGGGCCTGGGCGGGGTCGGGATGGGTCTCGACGAAGAGGCCCGCGATGCCCGCCGCCACCGCGGCCCGCGCCAGCACGGGGACGAATTCCCGCTGGCCCCCGGAGCGGTCCCCCTGCCCGCCCGGCAACTGGACCGAGTGGGTCGCGTCGAAGACCACGGGGCAGCCGGTTTCCCGCATCACCGCCAGGGCGCGCATGTCGGAGACGAGATTGTTGTAACCGAAGCTAACGCCCCGCTCGCAGACCATGATCTGGTCATTACCCGTGGAGCGCGCCTTCTCCACCACCCGCTTCATGTCCCAGGGCGCCAAAAACTGCCCCTTCTTGATGTTCACGGGCAGGCCCATCTCGGCGACGGCCAGGATGAAATTCGTCTGGCGGCAGAGGAAGGCCGGCGTCTGCAGGACATCCACCACCTCCACCACCTCCCCCAGGGGCGTGTCCTCGTGGACATCGGTGAGGACCGGCACCCCCAACCGGGCGCGCACCGCCTCGAGGATGCGCATACCGGCCTCCAGGCCGGGGCCGCGAAAGCCGCCGATGGAGGAACGATTGGCCTTATCGAAGGAGGATTTGAAGATAAAGGGGATACCCAGTTCCGCCGTCAGCTCCTGGAGATAGCCCGCCGTCTCCTGGGCCAGGTCCGCGCTCTCGATGACGCAGGGGCCGGCGATCAGGAAGAGGGGCTGATCTAGGCCGACCTCGAAGTTCAGGAGTCGCATCAGGCGCCCTTCCCGGCCGCTGCCGCCGCCTGGTACTCGAGGGCGGCGCGAATGAAGCCCGTGAAGAGCGCATGGCCATCCCGCGGGGTCGAGGTGAACTCGGGATGGAACTGGCAGGCGATGAACCAGGGGTGATCGGGGATCTCCACCATCTCCACCAGGCGGCCGTCCAGGGACCAGCCGGAAAAGCGCAGACCGGCGTCCTTCAGGGGGTCCAGATAGCGGTTGTTGAACTCGTAACGATGGCGGTGGCGCTCGCGGACCTGGGGCTGGCCATAGACGGCCCGCGCCAGGCTGCCCGGCTCCAGCCGACAGGTCTGGCCACCCAGGCGCATGGTGCCGCCCAGGTCGGCATCCTGGCCACGCCGCTCGATCTGGCCCTCCTCCGTCTGCCACTCGGTGATGAGGGCTATGACCGGGTGGGGGGTCGCGGCATTGAATTCGGTGCTGTGGGCCCCGGCCAGTCCCGCCACGTCGCGGGCGTATTCGATCACCGCCACCTGCATGCCGAGGCAGATGCCCAGATAGGGGATGCGATTCTCCCGGGCGTAACGTACCGCCTGGATCTTGCCCTCGATGCCCCGTTCGCCAAATCCGCCGGGGACCAGGATAGCGTCCAGGCCCTGGAGACAGGCGGTGCCCTCGGTCTCGACCCGCTCGGAATCCACATAGCGAACCTTGACCCGGGTGTGAGTCTGGACCCCGGCGTGAGCCAAGGCCTCGGACAGGGACTTGTAGGCCTCGGTGAGGTCCATGTACTTGCCGACCATGCCCACCGTCACGGTGGCGACGGGCTGATCGAAGCCGTCCAGGACCCTCAGCCATTCGCTCAGGTCCGCCGCGGGCACCCCCAGACCAAATTGGCTGACCACGAGATCATCCAGACCCTGGGCGTGCAGCAGGAGAGGGATGCGATAGATGTTGTCGGCGTCCACGGCGGAGATCACCGCCGCCTCCGGGACATTGGTGAAGAGGGCGATCTTGCGCCGCTCGGGCTTGGGGATGTCCTGCTCGGCGCGACACAGCAGGATGTCGGGCTGGATACCGATGGACCTCAGTTCCTTGACCGAATGCTGGGTGGGCTTGGTCTTGATCTCGCCCGAGGTCTTGATATAGGGCACCAGGGTCAGGTGCATGAAGAGGGCGTTCTCGCGGCCCTCCTCCACCCGCATCTGGCGGATCGCCTCCAGGAAGGGCAGGGATTCGATGTCGCCCACGGTGCCGCCGATCTCGACCATGGCGATGTCGGCCGCGCCGGCACCCAGGCGGATGCTGGCCTTGATCTCGTCGGTAATGTGCGGGATCACCTGCACCGTGCCGCCGAGATAGTCGCCCCGGCGCTCCTTGCGGATGACGCTCTCGTAGATCTGGCCGGTGGTGAAGTTGTTGTTGCTCCCCATGCGGGTGCGCAGAAAGCGCTCATAGTGGCCCAGGTCGAGGTCGGTCTCGGCCCCGTCATCGGTCACGAAGACCTCGCCGTGCTGGAAGGGGCTCATGGTCCCTGGGTCCACGTTGATGTAGGGATCCAGCTTGATCATGGTCACGCGCAGCCCGCGCGCTTCCAGCAAGGCCGCCAGGGAGGCGGCCGCGATACCCTTGCCCAGGGATGAAACCACGCCGCCCGTTATAAAGATGTATTTGGTCATGGAGAAGGAGCCGCACAGCGCGCGGGACGGTCCCGCGGAACCGGCGCAGGCTAACAAAATAGCCGCCTGGCCTCAATGGCCGCCGCGCAAGGATGGGGACGGCTGGCTGCCAGGCACTTTTAACTTGCCCTTTGCTTGATCCTAATCAACTTAAATTGCAAAATGGCGGGCATGAAATCCTCCAGCCTCTCAGCGATGCACGAAAACAAGGTGATATCCTTCGAGGCCATACGGATCGCCTGCAGGAATTGCAATCTCTCCACCCTCTGCCTGCCCCTGGGGTTGACCCCCGAGGACGTGGAACGCCTGGACACCATCGTCCGCCGCAGCCGCCCCTTGCACCGTGGGGACTATCTTTTTCATAGCGGCGACCGCTTCCGCTCCCTCTTCGTCGTCAAGACCGGTTCCGTCAAGACTTTTGCCCCCAGCCCGGAAGGCGGGGAACAGGTCCTGGGCTTTCATCTGCCGGGGGAAATCATCGGCCTGGACGCCATCGAGCATGACGCCCATAGCTGCTCCGCCAAGGTCCTGGAGACCACCGCCATCTGCGAGGTGCCCTTTTCCCGCTTCGAGGAACTCAGCGTCACCATCCCCTCCCTTCAGCACCAGATGTACCGCCTCCTCAGCAAGGAGATCGCCCAGGAGACCGAGATGCTGCTTCTGCTAGGTAAGAAGAGCGCCGAGGACCGCCTCGCCACCTTCCTGCTCAGCCTCTCCCACCGCCTGCAAAAGCGCGGCCTGAGCCCCACCGATTTCTACCTCAGCATGTCCCGCCACGAGATCGGCAACTACCTGGGCCTGGCCGTCGAAACCGTCAGCCGCCTCTTCACCCGCTTCCACGAGGAAAGGCTCCTGGTGGTCGATCGCAAGCACGTCCGCCTCACCGACCTCGACGCCCTGGAGGCCATGGTCCAAGCCACCCCCCTGGAGGATTGCCGGCGGCGACTGCCCTGAGGGCCAGGCCCTCCCGAAGCTCGGCAGGCCCTGGCGAGGGGGTGATCATTTCACCCCCTCGCGTCGTTTTAGAAGGTGCTGGCGTTGAGATAGAGGTGGCAGAGGATGCTGGCCGCATAACCCAGGGCCACCGCCCAGGTCCATTTGAGGTGGCTGGCAAAGGTGTACATGCCCTTGGATTGGCCCATGAGGGCCACGCCCGCCGCGGAGCCGATGGACAGCAGGCTGCCGCCCACCCCCGCCGTCAGGGTCACCAGCAGCCACTGACCCTGGGACATATCCGGCTGCATGCTCAGAACCGCGAACATGACCGGGATATTGTCCACGATGGCGGACAGCAGGCCGATGAGGATATTGGCCGTGGTCGGGCCCAGATCGATATAGATGAATTCCGATATCAGGGCCAGGTAGCCGATGAAGCCCAGGCCACCCACGCACAACACCACGCCGTAGAAGAACATGAGGGTGTCCCACTCCGCCCGCGCCAGCTTGCGGTAGATATCAAAGGGCATGGCGTCCGCCAGACTTTCGCCCGGCAGCAGGGTCACTTCACCGGTCTTTTTGAGGAAATAACTGAAAATCTTGAGATAAGCCAGCCCCGTCATCATCCCCAGGACCGGCGGCAGGTGCAGAAAGTTATGGAAGCTGACCGCCGTGACGATGGTGAGGAGGAAAAGCAGAATGACGCGTTTGGCGCCACGGCGCATGGGTACCTTTTTCCCCCCGGCCGGTGGCACCACATCCGGCACCGCGAAGTGCATGATGGCCGCCGGCACCACGAAATTGACCAGGGAGGGGATGAAGAGCAGGAAGAAGGTCCAGAAATCCAGGAGGCCCTTCTGCCACACCATCAGGGTGGTGATATCCCCAAAAGGACTGAAGGCACCGCCCGCATTGGCGGCTACCACGATGTTGATGAAGGAGAGGGCCACGAATTTGGGGCTGTCGGAGCCTACCGCCAGAACCACCGCGCCCATCAGCAGAGCCGTGGTCAGGTTGTCCGCCACCGGAGAGATGAAGAAGGCCAGGAGGCCTGTCATCCAGAAGAGTTTACGGTAGCCAAAACCGCGGCTGATGAGCCAGGAGCGCAGGGCCTCGAAGACATTACGTTCGTCCATGACGTTGATATAGGTCATGGCCGCCAGCAGGAAGAGGAAGAGTTCGGCGAATTCCAGGATATTGTGACGCACGGCCTCCCCGGCCTGTGTCGGCAGATCGTTTTGGGTGTAGACGATCGCGATCAGCACCCAGATGACGCCGGCGGCCAGCATGACGGGCTTGGACTTACGCAGGTGGGTAAACTCCTCGACCATCACGAAGCCATAGGCGACGACGAAGATCAGGATAGACAGGAATCCCACCCAGTGACCCGTCAGATCGAGGCGATTGGCCGACTCCGCGGCGGCCACCAAGCCTGGCGCGAGCAGCGTAGCGGCAAAAAGAAAGAGGCGCATAGGCGCGAGACCCGTCATGTTTTCTCTCCAGAAGGAATCAGAAGTTCAAGGCGGTCGTTCGGCGGATATGGGGTGGGCGGACAGTGAAACCGCTCGCCAATCCTCGGGAAACCGGGTTTTAGGAACCTCCGGATTCTACAGACGGCAGTGGCCCCTACAATTGCGGTGGAGCAATTAAAGCCACGAAATCCGGGAAAAAATCCCGCTAGCATGGGGGGGCGATTCGGATAAACTAGCGGCCTCGAATCGTCCGAGGCCACACGGAGTCTCACCCTCCTTCCCCGATGCAAGAGCTATTGACCCTCGCCATTCTGCTCGTCCTTTCGGGCATCTTCTCAGGATCGGAGACCGCCCTCACCTCACTCTCCCTAGCACGCGCCCATGCCCTCCAGCGGGAAGGTCGTCCCGGCGCCGCAGCCGTTTATCGGCTCAAGAAAGACCCAGCCCCCATGCTGATCGCCATCCTGATCGGCAACAATCTGGTCAATACCGGCGCCTCCGCCCTCGCCACCGTCGTCGCCACCGACTGGTTTGGACACCTGGGGCCCGGCATCGCCGTGGGCGTCATCACCCTCCTGCTTCTCATTTTTGGCGAGATCACCCCCAAGGGCATCGCGACCTGCCACTCCGAGCGTATCTCCCTGGTGATGGGTCCCATCATCTATGCCTTCATGCGCGCCATCCGGCCCCTGGTCTGGTTCTTCTCCCACCTGACCAATCGGATTCAACGGATGATCGGTAAGGATAGCGACCCCATGGTCACCGAGGCGGAACTCATCAGCATGGTGGAACATGGCGAAGAGGAAGGGACCATCGAGACCGACGAGCGCGAGATGATCGAACGAGTCTTCAGCCTCAACGACCTGCGCGCCGAAGATGTCATGACCCCCCGGCGGCGGGTCTTCAGTCTCGACGGCCGCCGCACCTTGCAAGACCTGACAACGGCGGTCATCAAGGAGGCCTATTCCCGCGTACCCCTGCATGGCGACAACCCCAACGTCATCCTCAAGGTCCTGTTCGCCCGAGACTTGCTGGAGGCCTTGGTCAGGGGCCGCACGGACATCAGTGCCCTGGAAATAGGCCGCGAGCCCCTCTTCATCCCCGCCAACCAGACGATCGACAAGCTGCTCCCCCTCCTGCGCAAACATAAGCAACACATGGCGTTGGTGGTGGACGACAGCGGCTATCTGGAGGGCGTCCTCACCCTGGAAGACATCGTCGAGGAGGTGGTGGGCGAGATCTACGACGAGAGCGACGAAGCCCCGGAACAGTTCGAGGTCCAACCGGATGGGGGCATTCTGGTCAGCGGACAGGTAGAACTGCGGGTGATCGAGGACTTTTTCGATCTGGAAATTCCGGGCAAACCCACGGACCGGGTCAGCCACTGGATTTTGAACCATACGGCCCGCATCCCCGCCAAGGATGAAAGCTTTATCCTCGATGGACTGAGGGTCCATATCCGCGACGCCTCCCAGCGGCACATCCGCCAGGTGGAGATTTCTCGAATCGCCGACCAGCCACCCAACCCCGATTCAATCCCAAAATTATTAACTTAACGAGGCGTAATCCCCTTGGACATTGCATTCATCATCGAGTTGGTCATCTTCATTGTCCTGCTCGGCTTTTCGGGCTTTTTTTCCAGCACCGAAACCTCCCTCTTTTCCCTCAACAAGACCCAGGTCGAAAAGATGCGCGCGGATGGCAATCGCCGCGTGGATCTCATCGAGCGCCTGCTGAGCGAGCCCCGGCGCCTCATCGTCACCATCCTCATCGGCAACGAATTCGTCAACGTCGCCGCCTCGGTCATTTCCGCGGCCATGGTGATCCAGCTTTTTGGCGCGGATAACAAATTCGTCAACCTCTTCGTCATGGTTCCCCTCCTGCTGGTATTCGGGGAGATCACGCCCAAGGTGCTGGCCATCCGCAATAATGTCGCCTTCGCCACTTACGAGAGTGGGCCCATCGACCAGTTTGCCCGCATGATCACGCCCCTGCGCTGGGTGATACGCATTGTGTCCGAGTTTTTCACCACCCTCATCGTCGGCAAGGAGCGCTCCAAGGGCAACATCGTCACCGAGGACATGGTCCGCACCCTGGCCCACGTGGCGGTTGGCGAGGGTACCCTGGACCATGCCGAGGCCCAGTACATTGACCAGATCTTTGATTTCGGTAGTCAGCGGGTCAACGACCTCATGACGCCCCGAGCCGACGTCACCTTCGTTCCCATGGAGGCCACGGGCGACGAGATCCTGGCGACCTTCCGCGACAGCCGCCAGTCGCGCATGCCCGTCTATGACGACAACCGCGACAACATCGTCGGCATCCTCCACGCCCGCGACCTGCTGGCGGTGGATATCAACAACCTGGGTCCGGACTGGCATCAGCGCGAGGGCCTGTTGCGACCGCCCTTCTTCGTCCCCGAATCCAAGTCCGCCTCCGACCTCTTCGCCACCTTCCGCCAACGCAAGAAGTCCTTTGCCCTGGTGGTGGACGAATACGGCGGCGTCACCGGCGTCATCACCATGGGCGACCTGCTCGGGGCCATCTTCGGTGACATTCCAACGCCCTCGGACGAGGCGGACGATGACTGGTTCCACGAACTCGCGGACAACCGCTTCGCCCTGCCCGGCGCCACCCCCATCGAGGACTTCAATTCTCGTTTCCATGCCAATTTCGAGATCGAGGACATCCGCACCCTTGGGGGCCTGGTGCTGCATCACTTCGGGGAACTGCCCACGGAGAGCGCCAGCATCGAGATCTGGCCCTACCGCTTCACCGCCCAGCGCATCGAGGCCAATCGCATCGTGGAGGTTCTGGTGGAGTTGCTCCCCGGGGCTCAGCCGAATGCCCTGGAGACCGGGGCCAGGCCCACGCCACCACCGGAGGCAAGCAGTGAGCCCGTCGCCCCGGACGAACCGGCGCGCCCCTGACGCCAACCCCGCCGCCCCCTCGATTCACGCCGCGAGAACTCCCGATACATGGACATCCTCATTACCCTGCTCGTCATCATCCTTTGCCTCCTGCTGGAA
>JADZBU010000194.1 GCA_020851955.1 Chromatiaceae bacterium
CCGCGTGACCGGCAGGGTCTTGCCCTCCTGATTGACATCCTCCCCGGTGCTGGGGACGTTGGCGTCATGGCAGATCAGCACCAGGGATTGAGTGCCCGCCGGGATGTCCGTCCAGGCGAGATGGGGGTTGATATTGTCGGAGAGGGTGATATGGGTGTCGGGCGCGATCCGGGCGAAGGCGAACTGGGCCGGAATCGCCTGGCCTTGGTTAAAGCTGTCACTGACGAGTTTCATGGGGGTCACCTGGGCTTAGGGTGTGGGTTGTGAAGTTCCGATAAGCCTAGCATGGGAGCCGCGCCGGCTCACCCCAGGACCTGTATGGCAAAGTCAGGCGGAGTTGACGCCCCCCACGCCGGGTGCTGAAATCAGTCCACTGAACCCAGTATCGAGGCCTGAAATGAACAGCATCCCAGCACAAGAGATCAAGCGCCTCGGCATCTCGGCTGTCGATGAGGCGCTCCGGCTGGGGCCGGTGCATGTCGTCAAGAACAATCGCCCACGGTACGTCGTGCTGACCGAGGAGGGCTACCAGGAACTGGTACAGGACCAGGCCAGCGCCGCCCGCAACAGTCTGCGCGTCTCACTTGAGGATCTAAAGGCCGGCCGCGTGACGCGTTACGACGATGTCGATGCGCTAATGGACCGGCTTGAGCGGAACGACCTGGAATGACGTTCGCGCTGATCACGACCCAGCATTTCGAGCGTCGAGCAACCAAGTTCTTGCGCAAACATCCGGACCTGAAGACAGTCTTGAGGGAAACTCTTGGCCAACTTCGGCAAGACCCCTTTCAACCGAGCCTGCGGCTGCACGGGTTGACCGGAGTTCTCGCGGGCGTCCAGGCGGTCAGCCTCACGCACGCTTACCGCTTGACCCTGATCCTCCAGGTCACCGAAAGGGAGATCGTCCTGCTTGATATCGGTTCCCATGATGAGGTCTATCGGTAAGGGTACGCAGAGACTCGGACGTCCACCGCGAGTTCTCTCCTACCGGGGCCAAGGCCAAGGCCCGCATCAACCGCTTCGCTACTTCGACGCTGCCCTGGGCCTTGTCGCTAGGTGGAGAGCGAGAGACGCGACCTGGGCCAAGGTAATTTTGGGCCCTAATCGTCCGGCTCTGGCTAAACCCCGCGCCATACCCCTAAGTCAAACTGGTCAGCCGGGCGATCTCGGGGCCATAAAGGTGGACTAACAACATGCAAGCCGGCACCAGCAGCCCAAAGAGGCGCACCGGGTAGCGAATGCCGGGGCGGGCCTGGCTGACCTCCAGAAATTCCTCGATGACCATGCCGCCTTTCCAGGCCGTGATGGTGGCCACTATCAGGGTCAGCCCGAGTCCGGGGCTTGCCCCCTCCCCAAGACTGGCGCCCGTGAGGGTGAGGATGACCAGGATCAGCCAGGTCAGGACCAGGGCGCGAAAGGAGGGAGTCATGGCGGCGCCTCAGGGCAGGACGTAAAAAAGTGGGAAAATCATGAGCCAGATCAGATCGGTGGCGTGCCAATAGCTGGCGAAGGCCACCATGCCCTTATGGTTGCTGGCCGAGTAGGCGCCGGTGGCCAGGCGGGCCAGAATCCAGGCCATGCCGAGCAGGCCCCAGCTCACATGCACCAGGTGATTGAACGTCAGGTAGTAGTAGGCGAGTTGAAAGACATCGCCGCCGCCGTCCAAGCCCCGCGCCAGATTCCAGCGGAACTCCAGGACCTTCATGATGGGATAGCCCAGGGCGGTCACCAGGGCCAGGACCAGCCAGGTCAGGGCCGCGCGCCGCCGATCGGCGCGGATGGCGTGCAGGGCGCTGGCGACCATAAAACTACTGGTCAGCATGACCAGGGTGTTGACGATGCCCGCCAGGGTCCACAGCTTGGCGGGACCCTGGTGAAAGGCCTCGGGATGATGGGCGCGGGCAATGAAATAGACGAAAAACATCAGGGCGAATTCGGTCATCTCCGCGAAGATGCCGACCCAGATGGCCTTGTTGCCCGGAATGCCGGTGTCCCGAGACTCCGGGGAGGCCATGGCCGGCGGTATCGCCAAGGCGTCCAAGTCGTCTTGACTAGCGGTCATGGCCATGGCCCTGTGGGGGGAAGACGATGCGGTAGAGGTCGAATTGGGCGTAGGCCAGTACCGGCAGGATCAGGGCCAGCAGGGGCGGCAGGAGGAAGCCGACCAGGAGCCCCAGGATGATGGTCAGGCCCCAGACCAGGGCGGGTCCGGGGCTGTAAAACATGGCCCGCACGCTGGCATGGATGGCGGGGATGGGTTGGGCGCGGCCCTCGTAGAGCAGGGGCACGGCGAAGGCGGCGATGAGATGGACGCCGGCGGCGAGGCAGGCCCCCATGAGGCTGGACCAGCGGAGGAAGGTGCCCATCTTGGCCGCTGACTCGGTGCCGCCCGCGTCCGGCGAGGGGCCAGCCCCCACCAGAAAGGCATAGAGGATGCCGGCGTCCGTGATCCAAACGAGCAGGAGAAAGCAGCAGGCACCGGCGAGGGCCCAGAAACCTGCGTCCATTTCCTGGTAACCGTGCCACGCCAGGCTCAGGCCAGGCCGTTGACCCGCGTCCCGCGATTTGCGCAAGGCCAGCCAGGGTGGCAGCAGGAGGGGGCCAATCAGGAAGAAGCTCCCCGCCAGGATCAGCGCCAGGGCGGGGGCGCCGACGGCAAAGGGGATCAGCAAGAGGCTGGTGGTGACGAGGGCCAGGAGGAAGCCCAGCAGCAGGCTGGGTCCTGGCATGGCGCGCACGTGGCGCCACCCGGAACCGAGCGCCTGGGGGATGTCGGCAAGATGAAAGGGGGCGGGGGAGAGGTTGCTCAAGAGATGGGTGTCGCTCTGGTTGGCATCCGGACTTCTGTTGAATTGCCGGCTGGCTTGATGTTGGATCCGCAGCTTAGGGGGCGTCCCCGGAGGCGCCTTGATCCACCTCAATTCGGCGGGCCAGAGCCCCTTGACATAAGTCAAGGGCAAGCGGTGGGACACCCCTTACTCTCCCCGCTGGCTGATACTCGGTCGGCCCACGATCATCAAAACCAAGCGGAGAGGCACTTCATGAATTCGAAATTGTTGACGACCATCGGGCGCCATCGCGCCGGGGTATTTTTAGTCAGCGCCATGGCGTTTGCCGTGGGTAACGCCCTAGCCGCGACCGACCCCGCGCACCCCGACGCCAAGAGCCCCGAGATGTCCTACCAGGGCGCCCCCGGGGCCATCGATCCCACGGCCACCAAGGACTTTATGGACGGCGAAGGGCCCAAGATGACCAAGGCCGAGTTTGCGGAGGCGAAGGAGATCTTCTTCCAGCGCTGCGCGGGTTGCCACGGCGTGTTGCGCAAGGGCGCCACCGGCAAGCCCCTGACCACCGACATGACCCGAGCCCTGGGGACCGATTACCTCAAGGCCATGATCACCTACGGTTCGCCCGCGGGCATGCCCAACTGGGGCACCTCCGGTGATCTCACCGAGGCCAAGGTCGATCTGATGGCCCGCTACCTGCAGCATGAGCCCCCCATGCCTCCCGAATTTGGCCTGCCGGACATGAAGGGGACCTGGAAGGTGCTGGTTCCGCCCGAGCAGCGGCCCACCAAGCAGATGAACAAGCTGAACCTGGATAACCTCTTCTCCGTCACCCTGCGCGACGCCGGCGAGATCGCCCTCATCGATGGCGACAGCAAGGAGATCGTCAGCATCATCAAGACGGGTTACGCGGTCCACATCTCCCGCCTGTCGGCCTCCGGCCGCTATCTCTTCGTCATTGGCCGCGACGCCAAAATCAACCTCATCGACCTCTGGATGGAGAAGCCCGAGACCGTCGCCGAGATCAAGGTCGGCATGGAGGCGCGCTCCGTGGAGACCTCCAAGTTCCCGGGCATGGAGGACAAGTACGCGGTCGCCGGCACCTATTGGCCGCCCCAGTTCGTCATCATGGACGGCGACACCCTGGAGCCCCTCAAGATCGTTTCCACCCGCGGCATGACGGTGGACACGCAGGAATACCATCCGGAGCCCCGGGTGGCGGCCATCGTCGCCTCGCACGAGCACCCCGAGTTCATTGTCAACGTCAAGGAGACGGGCCATGTCCTGATGGTCGATTATTCGGACATCGACAACCTCAAGACCACGGATATCGAGGCCGCCCCCTTCCTGCATGACGGCGGCTGGGATGGCACCAAGCGCTACTTCATGACGGCGGCCAACAAGTCCAACAAGGTCGCCGTGGTGGACTCCAAGGATCAGAAACTGGCCGCCATCGTGGAGGTGGGCGATATTCCCCATCCGGGTCGTGGCGCCAATTTTGTCGATCCGCAATTTGGCCCGGTCTGGGGGACTAGCCACTTGGGGGATGCCTCCATCTCCCTGATCGGTACGGATCCCAAGGGGCACCCCGACCAGGCCTGGAAGGTGGTGCGTAAGCTGCAAGGGCAGGGCGGCGGTTCCTTGTTTATCAAGACCCATCCTAAGTCCAAGAATCTTTATGTGGATACGGCCCTCAACTCGGTCGAGAAGCTGAGCCAGAGCGTGGCGGTATTCAATATCGATAAGCTGGATGCCCCCTACACGGTCCTGCCCATCGCCGAATGGGCCGAGCTGGGCGAGGGGCCCAAGCGCGTGGTCCAGCCCGAGTACAACAAGGCGGGCGACGAGGTGTGGTTCTCCGTCTGGAACGCCAAGGATAAGAAGTCGGCCCTGGTGGTCGTGGACGACAAGACCCTGAAGCTCAAGAAGGTCATCAAGGACGATCGCCTGGTGACACCGACCGGCAAGTTCAACGTGTACAACACCATCCATGATGTCTATTGAGCGCTGACCCGGCGTCAGCCGCCAGGCTTCCCTTCCCGGCCTAGCCGGGATCGAAACCGGGCGCTATCCTCATGGGGCAGGGATGCCCCCCACCTCATGTCGCCGCCCGGGCGATTTTTTATGAGTGACCTGCCATGGCCATGCCAAGAATCCTCCTGCTGTTGCCGCTGGCGATGGCATTCAGTCAAGCCTCCGCCGGGGAGCCCACCCCGCCGGGGCCGCTGACGACGGGGTCCATCCCCGCGGCGGCGAGCCAACCCCGGGATGCCGGCGCGCTGTATTTGCAAATCTGCGCCGAGTGTCATGGCGCCGATCGCCTGGGCATCACGGGGCCACCCCTGATCCCCGAGAATTTTGGTCGCCTCAAGCGCGAGGAGGCCGCCAACCTCATCCTCCAGGGCCGGCCGGCCACCCAGATGCCCGCCTTCGCCGATCGGCTGTCGCCGGCCGAGGCCCAGGGCCTGGTGGACCTGGTCTTCACCCCGCCCGCCGAGACGCCGGAGTGGGGCCTGGAGCGCATCCGCGCCAGCCATCTGGCCCTGGTGGACCCCGCCAAATTACCGGATCACCCCCTCCATGGGGCCGATCCGCTGAATCTCTTCGTGGTGGTGGAGACGGGCGATCACCACGCCACCATCCTGGATGGCGATCGTCTGGAACCCCTCCATCGCTTCGCGACCCGCCGCGCCCTGCATGGGGGGCCCAAGTTCTCCAATGATGGGCGCTTCGTCTATTTCGCCTCCCGGGACGGCTGGATCAGCAAATTCGATCTGCACAGTTTCCAGACGGTGGCCGAGATCCGCGCCGGCATCAACACCCGCAACCTGGCGGTGTCCGGCGATGGCCGCTATGTCGCCGTGGCCAACTACCTGCCCCACAATCTGGTGATCCTGGACGCCCGGGACCTGCTGCCCATCAAGCTGATCCCGGTCCAGGACGAAACGGGCAAGACCAGCCGGGTGAGCGCCGTCTATGCCGCGCCCCCCCGGCAGAGCTTCGTCGCCGCCCTCAAGGACATCCCCGAGGTCTGGGAGATCATGGTCGCGGACGATCCCCTGCCGGTCTATAACGGCCCCATGCACGATTATCGGATGGGGGAGGGGACCGCCCGGGAGCCCGGCCCCTTCCCGGTGCGCCGGACCAAGCTCGATGGCTTTCTGGATGATTTCTTCTTCAATCAGAGCTACCAGATCCTCATTGGCGCCGCGCGGGATGGCAACAAGGGGCAGGCCATCAATCTCGACGTCCGGCAGCGCATCGCCGAGCTGGATCTGGATGGCATGCCGCATCTGAGTTCCGGCATCACCTGGGAGCGCGACGGCCGCACCCTGCTGGCCACCCCGCACCTGTCCAAGGCCGAAGTCACGGTCATCGACCTGGGCACCTGGGAGACGGTGGCGAAAATATCGACCCTGGGTCCTGGCTTTTTTGCCCGCAGTCACGAAAACAGCCCCTACGCCTGGGTGGACGTTTTTTCGGGACCCAACAAGGATGCCATGCATGTGATCGACAAGCAGAGCCTGCAAATCGTTGAGACCCTGCGGCCGGAGCCGGGCAAAACGGCGGCCCATGTGGAATTTGACCGCTATGGCAAATACGCTCTGGTGAGTATCTGGGAGGACGATGGCGCCCTGGTGGTCTATGACGCCCAGACGCTCAAGGAGGTGAAGCGGCTACCCATGCGCAAGCCTTCGGGTAAGTACAACGTTTACAACAAGATCACGCGATCCGAGGGGACGAGCCACTAAGGCCGAGGTGGGGCGCCCTGGGGATAATCGGGCGCCTCTCTGACCCTCAGGGTCGCCAGACCCGATCCACCGAGCCCGTGATCTGGCCGTAGAGGGTGGGTGCGGAGGCGGACGCCTGGGTGTCCTTGACGTCAGTCGGTGTGGCGCAGGCGCTCAGCCCGAGGGCGAGGACAAAGAGCAGGAGCAGGATCAGGCGGTTCATCGGCAAGTACCTCGGGGCTAATCATGGCTGTGAGGGCACCAACCCAACGAGGGTCGATCCGGCGAGGGTCGGGATGCCACCGATCCTGGGGGGTGACGAGGAGTGATTCCGGACCGGGAGTCGGTGCGACTCCCGGTCCAGGCAAGGGCTGACGCCCAGATCGCCGATCAGGCCTCCTTGCCGCCGACCGCTTTGTAGGCCAGGGCACCGATGATGGCGCCGACAATGGGCGCGACCCAGAACAGCCAGAGTTGGTTCAGGGCTTGGTCATAGCCGCCCATCAGCAGGGCGAGGGCCGGTCCCGTGCTGCGCGCCGGGTTGACCGAGGTATTGGTCACCGGGATCGAGATGAGATGGATCAGCGTCAGGGCCAGGCCGATGGCCAGGCCGGCATGGGAGCCGATGCCGCGTTTGTCGGTGCTGCCCATGATGACGAATAGGAAGATAGCGGTCATCACCACCTCGGTCACCAGGCCCGCCATCATGGAGTACTTGCCCGGTGACAGGTCACCGAAACCATTGACCGCCAGCCCGCTGGCCGACAGCACGAAACCCGCCTGACCACTGGCGATGTAATACAGCAGGAAGGCCGCCAGGATGGCACCCAGCACCTGCGCCACGATGTACGGCACGAGTTCGCTGGCCGGGAAGCGCCCGCCGACCACCAGGCCAACCGAGATCGCCGGATTCAGATGACAGCCGGAGATGTGGCCGATGGCGTAGGCCATGGTCACGACCGTCAGGCCGAAAGCGAGCGAGACCCCGAGCAGGCCGATACCGACCCCGGGAAAGGCCGCCGCCAGCACGGCGCTGCCGCAGCCGCCGAGGACGAGCCAGAAGGTGCCGATGAATTCGGCGGCGAGTTTGTTACTGAGGTTCATGGGGTGCTCCTAACGCTTCTTGATAAGTCCGAGGTTGATGAAAGACTTGGGTCGATGTGGCCTTGCACAGGCCTAAGTATAGACACCGGCCTTGGATACGCCGTCGTGGCGATCGAGATCCTCATGCGCCGGAATCCTGCCGGGCTGGCCGCTGGGCGGATGGGTGCCAGGCGGGGAGTGCGCATGGATGGCCGTGACCAGGGCCCCGGTGCCGTCAGACTTAGGGGACCTGGGTGATGGTCGCCTTTTCCAGCAGCAGCGGGTACTTGTAGCCGGAGCCGAAATCCAGGTCCACCGCCAAGGTGCCGGTGACCGTAACGGTATCACCCATGGCGGCGGTGCCGTCGCTGGTGATCGTCAGGTCGTTGTTGCCCGCCGCGGGGTCGCCGGAGCCGTCCCGCAGGTGGAGAAAGTTCCGGTTCATGATGTTGTTGTTGACCTTCACCACCTTGCCCTGGATTTTCACCGGCTTGCCGGCGAGTTCCGCCTTCTCCTGGTAGATGTCGGCGATGCTCTTCTGGACCACCTCATCGGCGAAGGCGGGGGCCAGAAGCGCCAGGGAGAAGAGAGCGGCGAGGATGCGGGTGGGTTTCATGGTGTCTTGAGTCCTGTCTTGGTGGAAAAGGGAGGTGAATCATAGCATCCGGACCCGGTCTCGCGGCGACGGGGCAATGAGAAGCCCCGGTCCCTTTTACGGGTGCCGGGGCCTGAGATGGGCGGGTCCGGCTCCAAGCCGAGACCCAGGTGGGTAAATCAGTGCGCTCTAGCGGTCACACTGACCTCCCAGTTGCATTGCTCGATCAGGCCCGTGACCTCCCACGGCAGCTTGACCGGTTCCCGCAGTTGGTAAGTCTGGCCCTGCTCCCAGCAGCGCTCCACCTCATCGGCGCTCAAGGGGAGGCCCTGGCGGCAGAGCTCCCAGAGGGCTTGGGCTTGGCTGATGGTCATGATGGTACCTCCGGACATCTTGTTCCCGGTCGGCGTGGCTTTGGCCTATGTGTGGCCGGGGTACAACATACCTTGCCATAACGCCCCTGGAACCCTCGCTTTTCCGAACGACTGTTGCGTCTTCATGAGGATGTGTTTCTTATACAACGCTTGGTCCTCATGAGCTTAAGGATAGATTGCCGTTGACGCTTGGCAAGGGGGCAGGCTAATGAAGAAAAAAAATACATGTAGCATAAAAACCACCGGTTAGGTCGGTAGCCGGTACGAATAGCTTGCCTGGCCGCAAGGAAACTTAGCGGTGGCCTGGGAATAAGGCGATCTTGGAGGTTCCTTTGCCAGGGCGAGACTCCGGCCCCGGTCGGGCTCAATAGTGATACCGCGCCTGCGCAATCCACAGGGCGTCATCCTGGACCTTGTAGACCAGGCGATGCTCCTCGGTGATTCGCCGGGACCAATATCCGGCTAGGGCATGCTTCAGGGGCTCGGGTTTGCCGATCCCGGAGACGGGATCGCGTTGGACCTCGCGGATCAGGTGGTTGATGCGGGCCAAGGTCTTGCGGTTCTGGCTCTGCCAGTAAAGGTAGTCCTCCCAAGCCCGCTCGGAGAAGACGATCTTCACTCGGCCAAGTCTCTCGCGATACCCCCGCCCCGGCCCAATTCCGCGATAGACTCCAGCAGGCGCCGGGCATTGGCGGGGCTGCGCAGCAGGTAGGCGGTCTCCGTCAGCGCGCTGTAGTCCTCCAGCGAGAGCATGACCACGGCCTGCTCCGAGTCGCGGGTAATGATGATGGGGTCATGGTCCGCGCAGACCCGGTCCATGGTGCGGGCCAGGTTCGCACGGGCGGCGGTGTAGGTGATGGCATCCATCGGCTTCCTCTAGCGGTTGATCATGGACAGGAACTTGTCCGCGCACCCCATACAAGAGCCCCGCATGGGTGGAAAGGGACCTGGCGCCCGAGGATCGGGCGCGCCGCGCTGCGATGGTGGGGCCCTGCCTCAATAAGGCGAGTTCACCACGACGTACTCCACGCTGGAGCCCACATAGCGGGGCTGGTAATAGGTCCCCCCGCATTCCCGATAGGTGACTGACCCCACCGTGACGCTTCGGCAGGAGGGCGGCAGCGAATAGATGATGGAGCCAACCACGGCGGCGGTGGCGCCGATGGCGACGCCCGTCGCCACGGGATGATAGCCACGGCGGTTGACATTGACATCCACATCGTGATGGCTGTTGACATTCACGTTGCGGTTGGCGTTGACGTTGACATTACGGTTGGCATTGACGTTGGTATTGCGGTTGGCGTTGACGTTAGTGTTCCGGTTGGCGTTGACGTTGGCGCTGCGATTGGCATTGGCGCTCCTGTTAGTGTTAACACTCTGATTCACCGATGTTCTGGCGTGACCGCCACCACCGCCCCCGCCCCCTCGTCCGCCCCGATCCGCCCAGGCATCGGTGAGCAGCAGGCTGGAACCGGCGATCACCAGCGCCGAAGAGAGTCCCACCAGGGCTTTTGCGTTCAGGAATTTCATCTTCAATGCCTCCTATTGCGCCGGCGTCACGACATCGATCGCCACGATCGGGATCGGGTGGTCGTCCTGGCCGGGCACGAAAGTAAATGATTTGGCGTCGAATTTAGCCGCCGTGTCCCAAGTCAGGTTGGCACTGTATTGCGGCTCGCCCGGTTCATCGAGGGTGGTAATCACATAGCGCAGGGGTAAGGGCGCCTCGCCCTGGGCGATCCAGATCTGCCAATCCAGCCCCTCCTGACGGAAGGCGTAGTGATCGGTCATTTGGCCATTGATCCGGCTGGGGCCCACCAGCATGGCCTCCTTGAGGTTACTCGCCAGCGACGCATCCTCGCCCCAATGGAAGAGGTCCACCAGCGGGAAGGCGATGCCATATTTGGTTTCGACCGCATTCAGCATCTCCCTCAAGGTTGGGGCGGCCGGCACGGTAACAAAAAACTGGTCTTGCGGGGCATAGAGGGTGAAGTTCTTGCCGTCGTAGAAGATGCGCCGCGATCTGCGATCCGTCTCGATCTCCGCCCGTAAGCCATCGGGCTTGCGCACGTCCAGCTTGACAGCCGCGGAAAGTTGGATCTTTTGCCCGTTCTCCAACACCTCGTCCAAAGTGTCGTTGGCCTGGACGCTAAAGGACGTCAGGCCCCGCAAGTGCGCCCCCATGGCGTCCATGGCCTTCAGGGCCGCCGGGTCCACCGGGTTCTCGTCCGCGGACCAGGCGGCGCCAGCCCACATCAGGCCGGCGGCCACCAGGGATCTCATTGTTTCGGTTTTAGTCAACATACCCTTGTTTCTCCTTTGTGAAATTGAATGCCCCAGGGTCGGACGATTAAGGCGCCAGAACCCTAGCGGAGCCCCCAGCCCCATCGGCTGCCCGATCCGGTCCCGCAGTGCCTTGAGGGCCGGGTCCCCCGGGGACGTCGCCCCGAACGCCGCGAACCAGCGATGGGCCTCCTGGACCCGTCCCAGTCTGACATTGTATGGGATCAGGACGATCAGGGAGTCCCGATTGGCCAGATCTCCCGCCCGATTGCACCGACGGAGCGGTGGCGGCCTGGTCCCACGCCAGACCACTATCAGTGCTATAGTGCCATGGTGCAGAACGAAAAAAGCGAGGTCATTATGAGTCCCACCATGACGCCATCCACCGTCAAAATGATTGGTGCCAATGGTCAAATTTCGCTGGGTAAAAAGTACGCAGGTCGGCAGGTGTTAGTAGAAGAACATGCGCCTGGCGTCTGGCTTGTCCGCACCGTAACCATAGTCCCGGATAACGAACACTGGCTGCAAGCCCCCGCGGCCGTCGCGGATCTGGAGCGGGCCCTGGCCTGGGCGGCGAATAACCCCGCGGATGACGCTAACGTTGACCAACTGCTGGTGAAGTCGGCCGATCATTGCTCTTAATCACGATAGCACCTACGGCAAGAAATCAACGCGCCGTTCCCGCGTTACCCCGCCTTTCCGCTCACTGCCCGCTATAAAGCCGATTGATGAGATTCACCAGCACATAGCGCCCGGCGGCGTTGACCGCCAGTTCCTCGCGGGCCTGGACCACTTGCAGCAGCAGGACCAGGATGGCGCTATCCACCAGGGCGACCAGGGTGGTGTAGAAGCTCACGCCCAAGGCGAGGGCGATGTTGCCTAAAGGCTGGACGGCGGCGCTGGGATCGATCATGGCCAGGGCCAGGGCGATACCAACCACGGTACCGATGAAGCCTACCGTGGGGATGACCCAGGTCAGGTACCGCAGCAGGGTGTAGCGCAGATCCACCCGGTGCATCAGGAGTTCCAGGCTGGAATTGAGCACGCTCACGGTCTGATCCACCGAGCGGCTGGCGAGAAACTGCAGGATGCAGAGGTCGATGAGGCCCGGCAGAAAGCCCCGCTCCCCGTCATACAGCCCCGCCACCCGCGCCCGCAGGGTTGGCAGATCGTGCGATTGCAGGACCACGGCATAGGCTTCGGGCAGCAGGCCCTGGGTCAGCCAGGCCTCCTCCCGAGCCGCGGTGCGCCACCGGCGGTAGATCTCGCCCAGCCCGATGAAGAGGAGCAGATGGGTCAGATTCTGGATGGTGAAGGGATAGACGAAGGGATAAGCCGGCGGCGGGGTGGCCTGGTAATCGAGGATGACCAGCGCCGCCGGACTCCCCGCCGGCAAGGCCCAGGTCAGCAGGGCGATGACCAGCGCCGCCACCAGGACCGACAGGACCAGGACCAGCCCGGCCTGGGGCTGGCGCCAGAGGATCGTGACCCAGGAGGGGTTCATTGGCCGCACTCCTGGCAAGGGGCCTCGGCGGTCTTGATACCCCCGCACGGGCAGCGGATCAGCCGCCGCCCTTGGACCCGGGGCGCCTCCTCGGGCGCGGGGCCGGGAATCCCGGCCTTGAGCCGCAGGGCTTCCAGCAGTTCGCGCATCCCCAAGGTCACGCCGCCGAAGCGCACCCGGTCGAGGGGCGAGACCAGGCTTTGGCTGAGCCGCCGGGGTGTGCCGCCATTCCCCAGCAGAAAGGTGCCGTTGGTGCTCCGGCAATCCGTGAGCAGCCACTTGCCATCCTCCAGGAACTCCAGTTCGGCGTGATGCCCGCTCACCGAGTCGTCCGCCAGCGGGATGTCGCAGCTTCGCTCCCGGCCGATGCTGTATTTACGTCGCACTGCCTTCATCGCTACTCCTGGGGCCGCGCCCACGCCCTCTGGTTTATCTGTATCTGGCCGCTTTGAACACCCAAGAGACTCGAGTGCTCGGTCTCCCGGGCCGGTTGACGTCTGGCGGGGGACGCCGTGAATACGTCCCTGTAGGCTTGGCGACAGCATCCCTGCTGTCGACACCCCCGCCAGCCGCCAACCGACCCTCCTTCTTAAGGCCAAAGCGTCATCGGCACTGGGAAGATCAGGCCGGACCTTCATTCCACTAATCGCCGCGTAAGCGTTCATTCCGCTAACCGCCCCGTAAGCGTTCATCTCCCCCGGCCGCACGAGTTGAGTTCTGTAGCTCAAGCCACTGATCCTCTTACTCCCTCCCCCCTCGCGGGGGAGGGTTGGGGAGAGGGGGCTAAACAGTTACCTCGCCGCTAACGACTGGTTTCTAGCCCCTTACTGGTCTCGATCTTGTCGTCCGAGGTGTCGGCCTTGACAGGCGAGACCTCCGCCCCGGGGCTTACCGAGAGCGGGACACTCACTTGCTCTGGGGCCGGGGCCGGTGCTGGGGCTGGAGCCGGGGCTGCAGCCGGCGCTAGGACCGCGGCCGGTGCCGGGACCACCGCGGGTTCCGCCAACGCCGGCTGGGTCTGAACCGCGGATGCCGGGTCATTAGCTTCAATGGCCGGGGTTGCTGGCTTCAACCCTTGCCACCACCCGACGCCCAACCCCACAACCAACATCAGCACCAACAACGCCAAGGCCCAGCGACCCGGCCCTGGCCACCCCGACCGCCTCAGGAGGACCCCGTCGCCGACGGCTGGCATCGGGCTAACCCGGGTGGGGGCATCCCACCCCTCGCAGGCCAGAATGGCCACCGTCGCATTGTCCTGATGGCGCCGCTGGAGCCCCTGTAACCGCGCGATCAGCCCCTCCGCGGCGGTCTGGGGGTCGGCGTCCAAGCCCTCCTTCAGCTCGTCCGGGCTCAGGACGCCATCGACGCCGTCACTGCACAGCAGCAGGCGATCGCCAGCCTCCAGGGCCAGGGGCCGCACATTGCGGTCGATTTCGGGGATCTCCGCCAGGCCGAGAAAGCTGATCAAGGCATCGCGCTGGGGGTGATCCTCGATCCAGTCGGGAGTAGGGCCCTCGGCCGGGGCCTCCCGGCAGAGCTTCAGGGCCAGGTTGTGTTCCTCGTTGCAGGGCGTCAGGGAGCCATCGGCGGAGCGGTAGAGATAGAGGCGGCTATCGCCGGCGCTGATCCAGAAGAGGTGACCCTGGTGGATCGCCGCCGCTACCAGGGTGGTGCCGACCTCGCCCTCGCCGGCAGTTGCGCGGGCCAGCTTGTGGACGACCTGGTTGGCCGCCGTGATCGCCCCCAAGAGGCGGTCGGTCACGGCCAGGTCCGGCGGCTGCCCGGCCCAGGCGGCCAGAAAGCCGGACACCGCCCCCTGGCTGGCCGCCCGGCCCTCGCTCAGCCCGCCCATGCCATCCGCCACCACCGCCAGAACCCCGTCCGGACCGGCCTGGCCGCGCGCGTCAAAGCCGGCAAAGCCGAAGGCGTCCTCCTGTTCCTGGCGGGCGCCGATCCATTGGGCATTGCCGGGACGCGGACGCAAGCCGGGGCCGACCAGGGTCGCCGGGGCTTGGGGGCTCGTCATCGGGAATCCCCGATCCCGCCCAGGCGCAATTCGGTTTGGCCGACGCGCAGCACATCCCCCTCCCGCAGCGGGGTCGGGGCCAGGAGCCGCACCCCATTGAGCCAGGTGCCATTGGTGGAACCCAAATCCTCCAGCAGCAGCCGGCGGTCCTGGACGAAGAGGCGGGCATGGCGCGCCGAGACCTCGTCATCCCCCACCAGCGCCAGGGCGCAGGCGCCGTTGCGCCCGATGACGCCGTCCGGGGCCAGCACCAGGCGGGTTACTTCACCGCGCCGGCGGCCCTTCATGTAAGCCAGGGTCAGGGCGGGTCCCGCCGGGGCGGCTTGCTGCCGCCGGGTGGGCTCCACGGGCCCCGACGGCGGGGGTGGGGGGAAGGTGATCGGCGTTTCCGGTATGGGCCCGGCCTCGGGCACCAGGACCGGCGGGGTTGACTCTGCCCCAGGTCGGCGCCGTCGCAGGCCCAGGATGAGGAGCACCCCGCCCAGCCCCACGGCGCCCAGCAGCCAGGGCCACCAGGCGGCGAGATTCGCGAGAGTTGGACCGAGGGCCGATGCGGATGCCGGCGGGGACGCAGGTCCGCCTGGAGGCGGAGCACCGAGGGCCTGCCCGGCGGGCGTGTCAGCTCCGGACGGGGCCGCCGGTTCGCCGGACGATGAAGCACCGGGAGCGGTCCCAACGGGCGTTTCGGTTCCGGTGGGGGCCGTCGGTTCGCCTGGGGGAGAGGCCCCGGGGGCGGTCCCAGCGGGTGTGCCGGTCCCGGTTGGTGCTGCCGGTTCGCCTTGACCAGGAGCAACCGGGGCCGTCCCAGCGGGATTGGGCCCGGTTGCCGGGGCCGCCCCGGCCGCGGGCCCCTGACCGGCTTCCGATCCACCTGCCGGACCGGCATCCGCCGCCGGAGTCCCCGGCGCATCAGCCTCCGAGGGTCTCTCTCTACCTTCGCCCCCCGGCGCGACCGGTTCGCCACCGGACCCACCGCCGGCACCAGTCCCCGCCGGTGCCGAGTTGCCTGCCCCCGGCGCGGCGGGGGAGGGCGCCACCGTCACCGGGGGATACAGTCGCACATCCACCCCATCGCTCAGGGTCCGCCCGTTCTGGTTCAAGGCCAGTTGCAGGCGATAGCGGTTGCCGTCCGCCACGCAGCCTGGGCACCGCACCTCCAAGCGCAGCACCTCGCGGATCCGCTCCCGCAGGGCCGCATAGGACCCGGCCAGATCCCCGGCGCTGGCGTCGATGAAGAGACCTCCGGACTGGCGGGCAAACCGCCCCAGGGCGGCCAGCCCTGCCTCGCGGCTAGCCCGATCCCGTGCCCGGCTGAAACCCATGGCGTAGAGGGGCACGTTCCCTTCCGTCAGCAGCGCCTCCACCTCCTCCGCCGTCATGCCGC
>JADZBU010000195.1 GCA_020851955.1 Chromatiaceae bacterium
CCCACCCGGGCGCCGCCTCGATCCGGGTCGGCACCGAGAAGGTGGACGCCCTGGTCAATCTGGTGGGGGAACTGGTCATCACCCAATCCATGCTGCAACGCCTGGCCGCCCAGGCCGATGGCCCCGCGGGGGAGCCCCTGCGTCAGGGCATGGCCCAACTGGAGCGCAACACCCGCGAGTTGCAGTCCCAGGTCCTGGGCATTCGCATGTTGCCCATCGGCTTTGTCTTCAACCGCTTCCCGCGCCTGATCCACGACCTGGCGCGGGAGCTGGGCAAGCGGGTGGACTTCCATCTGAGCGGTGAGCAAACCGAACTGGACAAGCGTCTGATCGAGCTGGTGGTCGATCCCCTGACCCACCTGCTGCGCAACGCCATGGACCACGGCCTGGAGACCCCGGAGGCGCGGCGGGCGCGGGGCAAGCCGGAAACCGGCAATTTGCGCCTGAGCGCCGCCCATCGGGCTGGCAGCATCTTCATCGAGGTCGCGGACGACGGGGCCGGTATCGACGGCCCGGCGGTGGCGGCCCGGGCCCGGGAGCTGGGCCTGGCCGGCAACGCCGAGGCCCTGGACCCGGAGCACCTCTTGCGCGTCCTCTGCCATCCCGGCCTCTCGACCCGGACCCGGGTGACGGATCTCTCCGGGCGGGGGGTAGGGCTGGATGTGGTGGAGCGCAACATCCGCTCCCTGGGCGGGCGCCTGGAGCTGGCCTCGACGGCGGGACAGGGCACCCGCTTTACCATCCGCATCCCCCTGACCCTGGCCATTCTGGACGGCCAGTTGATCCGGGTCGGCCCGGAGGTCTATATCCTGCCGCTGGTCTCGATCGTCGAGACGGTCCAACTCAACCCCACCTGGGTCCGGGAGCTGCCCGGCGGCCTGGAGGTCTATCACCTGCGCGAGCGTTACCTGCCGGTGGTGCGGCTGGCCTCCCTGCTGGGGGTGACGCCGGACACGGGGCCGGAGGCGCGGCCCCTGCTGGTGATCGTCGAGGTGGATGATGGCGACATCGCCCTCCTGGTGGACGAACTCCAGGGTCAGCAGCAGATCGTCATCAAGGGCCTGGAGGCCAACTTCCGCAAGGTGCCCGGCGTCTCCGCCGCCACCGTACTGGGCGACGGCCGGGTCGGGCTGATCCTGGATGGCGCCGAGCTGAAACGGATCGCGGGCGCGACGGGCCAGGCGGGTCCTCGCCCCTCGACGCCGGCTTATCCCTAACCGCAACCCCAGTGAACCCCTAACATGATCGCCATTGACAACCCCCAGGTCCCGATCAGCCCCGCCCCCGCGGGGGCGGCGCGCCAGTTTCTGACCTTCGAGCTGGCGGAGACCGAGTACGGGCTGGACATCCTCAAGGTGCGGGAGATCCGGGTTTGGGAGCCGGTGACCCCCCTGCCCAACACCCCGCCCTTCGTCAAGGGCGTCATCAATCTGCGGGGGAGCGTGGTGCCCATCATCGACCTGCGGGAGCGGCTCGGCCTGCCGCCCCGGGCCTATGGCCCCCGCACCGTGGTGATCGTCGTCAACGTCACCCAGGACGAGCGGGAGAAGGTCATGGGCATGGTCGTCGACGCCGTGTGCGACGAGCATCTGCTCCAGGACGGGCTGATCAGCCTGCCGCCGGATCTGGGTGGTCCCATCGGCGGCGCCTTCGTGGCCGGCTTGGCCGAGGTGCAGGGGCGCATGATCGTGCTGCTGGACAGCAACCGCCTGCTCGATCTGGCCCTGGGCGACTAGGGGCCCGCGACGAACGAGATGCCAGAAACCCATCACTCATTACCCACCCACCTGTCGGCGACGACCGCAGGCCCACCGAGGGGCGAACCATGTTGAACAAGCTGAAACTCCGCAACCGCCTGCTGCTCGCCTTCTGGCTGATCGGACTCCTGCCGATGCTGCTGGCCGGGGGCTTTACCTACTGGATCGCGAGCCAGGCCCTGACCCAGGCGGAGTTCGAGGGTCTCACGTCAACGCGGGCCAACAAGCAGACCGCCGTCGAGGTCTTCATCCAGGGTCGCCAGGCGAGCGCCAAAGTCCTGGCGGACGTGCTCTCCCTGTTTCCGGGCAACCCCCCCGAGGGTTTTCTGCACCGCTTCGCCAACCAGCGCGGCTTCGCCAACGTCTTCCTCATCGATCGCGCCGGCCGGGTGATGGAGACCGCGACCAACAGTGTCTTGCGGGGCGTCGATCTGACCGCCCCCGCCTACGCCAACACCGGCCTCGGGCGGCTGTTCCGGCAGGTACGGGACGGCGCCGAGGGGGTCTTCATCGACTTCGCTCCCTTTGCCGCCGACGACAACGTCCCCGCGGCCTTCCTGGGGGAACCCGTGCCCCGGGCCGACGGGACCGGGGGGGTCATCGCCCTGCAGCTCGCGCCGAACGCCATCGATGACATCATGGCGCATCGCGAGGGCCTGGGGACCAGCGGCGAGGCCTACCTGGTGGGACCGGACAAGCGCATGCGCTCCAATTCCATCATGGACCCAGGCCAGCGCAGCATTGCCGCCTCCCTGGCCGGCACCGTGGAGCGCAACGGGGTGGATACCCAGGCCAGCCAGGAGGCCCTGGCCGGACGCAGCGGTACCCGGCTGATCCTGGACTATCGCGGCACACCCGTCCTCTCGGCCTACGCCCCCTTGCCCATCACCCCGGGGCTGACCTGGGCCCTGATCGTCGAGCATGACGAGGAGGAGGCCTTCGCGCCCATTTACGAGATGCAACTGGCCTATCTCTGGATTGGACTCCTGGCCCTGCTGGGCATTGCCCTGGCCGCCCACCTGACGGCGCGCGCCATCACCCGGCCGGTGGAACAGGTCCTGGCCCTGTCCGAGGGGATCGCCCAAGGGAATCTGGACCAGCAACTGAGCACCACCGCCCGGGACGAGATCGGCCTCTTGATGCAGGCCACGAACCGGATGGCGGAACGCCTGCGCGGGGTGGTCACCGACGTGCGCGGCGCCACCGATCAGGTGGCGACCGCCGCCGCCGAGATCGCCAAGGGCAATCTGGATTTGAGCCAGCGTACCGAGGAGCAGGCCTCCTCCCTGGAGGAGACCGCCGCCAGCATGGAGGAGTTGGCCGGGACCGTGCGCCAGAACGCGGAGAACGCCGAGCGGGCCAACAAACTGGCCCTGGTCGCCAAGGAGCGCGCCCAGCAGGGCGAACAGGTGGCGGGGCAGGCGGTGATCGCCATGGGGCAGATCAACGCCGGCAGCCGGCAGATCGCCGACATCATCGGCGTGATCGACAGCATCGCCTTCCAGACCAACATCCTGGCCCTGAACGCCGCGGTGGAAGCGGCCCGGGCCGGCGAGCATGGCCGCGGCTTCGCGGTGGTCTCCGGCGAGGTCCGCCAACTGGCCCAGCGCAGCGCCGACGCGGCCAAGGAGATCAAGAACCTGATCAACACCAGCGTGGGGCGCATCGAGGAAGGCAGCCGCCTGGTCCAGGACTCCGGCGCGGCCTTGCGGGCCATCGTGGCGGCGGTGCAGGAGGTCAGCGACATGGTGGCGGAGATCAGCGCCGCCAGCCGGGAGCAGTCCGTGGGGATCGACCAGGTCAATCAGGCGGTCATTCAGATGGACCAGGTCACCCAGCAAAATGCCGCCCTGGTGGAGGAGGCGGCGGCCGCCGCCGGCGCCCTGGACGATCAGGCGCGGGAACTCAAGCGGGCCATCGCCTTCTTCCATCTCGGCAAGGGGGGCGCGGAGCCGGCCCCGGCCCCCGAGGCCCTGCCAGCGGCCCGTGGCAATACCTTCGCCCTGGGGCATCGGGGCGCCCCCGGGGCGCCGCCGCCCCGGGCGGGTCTGGCGGGCAACCCCCGGCGGGGAGGCCAGGGCGCGCCCCAGCCGGAACGGGACCGGTCTGGCCGGGTCTTCGAGCACAAGGATGAAGACTGGTCGGAGTTCTGATGGACGAGGTACTGCGGCTGCCGGAGTCCCTCACCATCGCCGATGTCGCGTCTCTGCAACCGCGACTGCTGGGGCTGCTCAAGAGCCGCCGAGACCTGGCGGTGGATGGCCTGGGGGTCGGGACCCTCGACACGGCGGGGGCGCAACTGCTGGCCGTGCTGTGGCGGGATGCCGCGGACCGTGGCATCGGGGTGCGCTGGGTAGGGGTCAGCCCGGAACTGAGCGCCGCCGCCCTCGCCCTGGGTCTGGATAGCCTGCTGGGTCTGGCGCCGGGCCCGGGACCGACGGAGGACCGTGGGGGGCCGGCCCATGCGCGCCAGCCGTGAGTACCCCTTCACCTGGGAGGAGTTCGAGGCCCTGCGCCGGCTCGTGGTGGCCCACACCGGCATCGTGGTCGCCGATACCAAGTTCGAGATGTTCTACTCCCGCTTGGCCCGGCGCCTGCGCGCCCTGGGGCTGCGAGACTTCCGGGACTATCTGGCCCTCCTGCGCCAAGGGGACGCGGCGGAAATCCCTGAATTGATCAATGCCATCACGACGAATCTCACCGGCTTCTTCCGGGAGCCCCATCACTTCGAGTTCCTGGCCAAGACCCTGGCCCCCCGCTGGGCGGCGCGGCCGGGGGCGCCCCTGCGGATCTGGTCCGCCGGCTGTGCCAGCGGCGAGGAGCCCTACAGCATCGCCATGGTCCTGTTGGAACATCTCGCGGACGCCCCCCGGCGCGACCTGCGCATCCTGGCCACGGACCTCGACACCCAGGCCCTGGCCCAGGCGGACGCCGCCATCTATCCGGCCGACCGCATGGGCCCCCTCGCCCACCCGCCCTGGCGCCGCTGGGTGCTGCGGGGACGGGGCGAGCGGGCGGGCCTCATCCGGATGCGCCCGGAGGTGCGGGCCCTGGTGCATCCGCGACGGCTCAACCTCATCGGGGACTGGCCCCTGGAACGCCGCTACGACGCCATCTTCTGCCGCAACGTCATGATCTACTTCGACGCCCCCACCAAGCGCCGCCTGGTGGATCGGCTGGCCGACCGGCTCGGCGATCAGGGCCATCTCTTTTTGGGTCACGCCGAGTCCCTGATCGGTCTCTCCCAGCGCCTGCGGCCCGTGGCCCGCACCGTCTATGCCCTGGCCTGATCCCCCCGTGCCCAGAGTCCTCTCCGGCGCTTCCCCGGCACCCAGGACGCCGCGATGAAACGGCCAGGCCCGCCCGCCTGGGCGGAGGCGCCGGTCCGGCGCTATCTGGACCCGGACTGCGGTTGTATCGCGACCAAACTCCTGCCCGGCCAGTTCCATGTCACCGGGGGCGAGGCGCTGGTCACGGTCCTGGGCTCCTGCGTGGCCGCCTGCATCCGGGACCGGGTGACCGGGGTGGGGGGGATGAATCACTTCATGCTCCCGGTCGGCGCGGACCGGCCCGACGCGCCCCCGAGCGCCGCCACCCGCTACGGCAACCATGCCATGGAGCGCCTCATTAACGAGATCCTGCGCCTGGGCGGGCGGCGCGCCAACCTCGAGGCCAAGGTCTTCGGCGGGGCCCGGGTGCTGGCGATCAAGAGCGACATTGGCCGTCGCAACGGGGACTTCGTCCAGGCCTATCTGCACCTGGAGGGGCTGCCCCTGGTGGCCCGGGATCTGGGTGGCATCCACCCCCGCAAAGTCATCTTCTTCCCCAAGGAGGGTCTGGTGCGGGTGCGCCGGCTGACCGCCGGGCAGGAACCCGGGATCTTTGCCCAAGAACGGGATTATTCCCAGAACCTGGCCACCCAGCCCGTCGGTGGCCCTATCGAGATCTTTTGACCATGTCCGAACCCGCCCCCAAAGCCAACGCCCGGCCGAGCCCTCAACCGATCAAGGTCCTGATCGTGGACGACTCCGCCCTGGTCCGCGAACTGCTCTCGACCCTGCTGCCGGCGGAGGGGGACATCCAGGTGGTGGGCACCGCCGGCGACCCCTACATCGCCCGCCAGCGCATCAAGGATCTGGACCCGGACGTCCTGACCCTGGACGTGGAGATGCCGCGCATGGATGGCATCAGTTTCCTGCGCAACCTGATGCGCCTGCACCCCCTGCCGGTGGTCATGATCTCGGCCCATACCGAGACCGGGGCCGCGATCACCCTGGAGGCCCTGGCCCTGGGCGCGGTGGACTTCGTGGCCAAGCCCCAGCAGGACCTGCAGGGCCGGCTGGGGGAGTTCGCGGCGGAGATCCGCGCCAAGGTGCGGGCGGCGGCGGGCAGCCCGGTACGACGGCTGGCGGCCCAGGGGCCGCGCCCCCTCGGCGGCACCCCGGGCGCTGGGCTCCTGGCGCCACGGCAGGGGACGGGGCCCCGCCTGATCGCCCTGGGGGCCTCCGCCGGGGGTACCGAGGCCATCGGGCAGGTGATCGCGGCCCTCCCGGCCGGGAGCCCGCCGGTGGTGGTCTGTCAGCACCTGCCGGCCCTCTTTACCCGGCTCTTCGCCAGCCGCCTGAACGGCCTCGGCGCCCTGCGGGCCCGCGAGGCGGCGGATGACGATCTCCTGGAACCGGGCTGGGTCTATATCGCCCCGGGGGACCGGCATCTGCTGGTCCGGGAACGGGGCGGCACCCTGCGCTGCCGCCTGGATGACGGGCCGCCGGTCAACCGGCACAAGCCCTCGGTGGATGTGCTGTTCGAGTCCCTGGCCCGGCTCCCGGACTGCCCCATCAATGCCGCCCTCCTCACCGGCATGGGGCGGGATGGGGCCACTGGCCTCCTCTCCCTGCGCCAGGCCGGCGCCCATACCCTCGCCCAGGACGAGGCCAGCAGTCTGGTGTGGGGGATGCCCGGCGCGGCCGTCAAACTGGCGGCGGCGGAGCGGGTGCTGCCCCTGTCGGCGGTCCCGCGCTGGTTGCTGAGTTGAGGCCGCCACTGGCGACGGCGGGGAGGTCATCGGCCATCACCGCTCGATTGCGCCCCCCCTCCTTGGCCTGATAGAGGGCGGCGTCGGCGCGGTCGATCAGGGCCTGGAGGGTCTCGGCCGGCTCCAGGTTGGCGCCCATGCTGATGGTGACGGACAACTGCTCGGCACCGTGGGCAATGGGGGTCCTGGCCACCCGGTCGCGCAAGGACTCCAGCTTGGCCAGGAGGGCATCGCGCTCGATCCCCGGCAGCAGGATGCAAAACTCTTCCCCCCCATAGCGCCCGATCAGATCGGCCCGCCGCAAACCCTTGGCCAGCACCCCGGCGATCTCCTTCAAGACCCGGTCACCGGCCAGGTGACCATAGGTATCGTTGACCCGCTTGAAGTGATCGATGTCGAGCATGACCGCCGCCAGGCTGGTGTGCCCCCGGCGGGCCTGGCTGTACAGGGCCTCGCCGGCCTCGAACAGGTGGCGGCGGTTGTAGAGGCCGGTGAGATAGTCGCGCACCGCGGACTCGCGGATGGCCCGGATCTGTTCGACCAGGTCCAGATTCTGGGTCACCCGACAGTAAAACTCCTCCACCAGAAAGGGTTTGGTGATGAAGTCGTTGGCGCCGGTCTTGAGGAGCCGGGCGGGCAGGGAGGGCTGATTGGTATCGGAGACCCCGATGATGGCGAGATCGTCCCGCCCCCGGCGTTGCCGCAGGGCCGTGATCAGGCCCAGGCCGTCCAGTTCGGGCATGTTGTAGTCGGTGACCACCAGGCTGATGCCGGGCTCCCGGTCCATGACGGCCAGGGCCTCGCGGCCGTTTTCCGCGTACAGCACCCGCAGGTGTTGCAGCGAGAGGAGTTCACCGATGTACTGACGATAGGCCCGGGAGTCGTCCACCACCAGAACCTGCACCTCGCGGTTGCGGCGGATGCGCCGCACCAGGTGGGCCGCGTGCTCGATCTCATGCACACTGGCCTTGACCAGATAGTCCACCACATTCTTGGCCAGCATGCGCTCGCGGGTAGCGTCGTCGTAATGACCCGTAAGGACCACCACCGGGATCTCGTGGGCCAGCACATAGTCCACCACCTCGCCGTCCGGGGCGTCCGGCAGGTTGAGGTCCACCACCGCCAGGAAGAAGCGATCGGGGTCGGACTCGATGCTGGCCATGACCTCCGCCAGGGAGCCGGCGGTCTCCGTCTCGACCCCCGCCACGACCTCGCAACGATCACGCAGCAGTCGAGTGATGGCCTTGCTGTCATCGACCAGCAGGACTTTTTCGCCATAGGTTGTCCGCATAGGGGGCTGTGCTCGGCGCCAGGGGCTGGGAAGGGGGTGGTTGCCGTGGTTTTTTTCAGGAGGTCGGCCGTTGATAGCTGCCGGCCACTTTCAGGGGCAGCTTACGCATTTCGTCGCTCTCTATCCAGATGGCGTGGCCGTACCTGTGCGGCAAGCCTGCTGGGCCAGGGCCCACGCCAGCCAGGTTTTCCCGACGCCGGTCCGGCGCCCTGCCAGGCGCTCGACGGCCTCGTCCCAGCGGACGGACGGCCGATGCCCGGCTGCCGCCGTATCTGGAGTGTTATCCTGAGGCCCACGATCATCGAGGTGGAGTAGCGGAAGCATGAGCCTAACCGACGAGCACTGGCGGATCCCCTATGGCGTGGCCGATTTCATCAAGCTGCGCCAAGGGCATGAATATTATGTCGACAAGACCCACTACCTGCCGCTGCTGGAGCAGGCCGGGCGCTTTCTGTTCCTGATCCGCCCGCGGCGCTTCGGCAAGAGTCTGCTGCAATCGGTGATGGAGTGCTACTACGACGCCGGCTGGGCCGAGCGCTTCGATGAATTGTTCGCAGACACCTGGATTCATCGGCAGCCGACGGCTGAGAAAGGCCAGTATCTCTGCCTGCGCTTCGACTTCTCGGCGGTCAGTTCCACGCCGGCCGAGGTGCGTGAGTCCTTCGAGGCGCACACTCGGATTCTGTTGCTCGATTTCCTCGATCGTCATGCCGAGCGCATCCCAGCAAGCAGCGCCGATGCGATCATGAGCGAGCCCACCCTGGCCCGGCGCCTCGAGCGGCTGATCAGCGAATCGCGCAAGCTCGGGCTGTCGCTCTATCTCTTCATCGACGAATACGACAACTTCGCCAACAACCTCCTGGTCAACGCCGGGCGCGAGGCCTATCGGGAACTCACCCACAGCAGCGGCTTCTTCCGGGATTTCTTCGCCTTGCTCAAAGAGGCCGTCGGGCGCACCGGCAGCGGGCTAGCGCGGTTATTCATCACCGGGGTGTCACCGATCACGCTTGATGATGTCACCAGCGGGTTCAACATCGGCACCAATATCAGTCTGGAGCCGGAATTCAACGCGCTGCTCGGCTTCACCCATGCTGAACTCGAGCGGCTTTTCACGGATTTCGGGCAGGACTTCAGCGCCCATCGCGCGATCATCGATGAGTGGTACAACGGCTATCACTTCCACAAGGCCCGCCGTGAACCCGTCGTCAACAGTGACATGGCGCTCTATTATCTGCGCGCATTGGTCCGTCGCAACGAGCCCCCGGATGATCTCATCGACCACAACGTGCGCATCGACTACGGCAA
>JADZBU010000196.1 GCA_020851955.1 Chromatiaceae bacterium
CCAGGTCCTCGAATTTGATGTTCTTGCTCTTCAGGCTCATCAGATTCCAGGTGTTCTCCAGATAGGGCTGGGAGAAGTCCATGACCTCCTTGCGCTTGTCGGTGATGGAAATACCCGAGAAGGCCACGTCGGCCTGACCGCTGACCACGGCCCCCAGCATCCCTTGCCAGTCATAGGCGGTGATCTTGAGGGTACAGCCCCGGGCCTGACAGTAGCCCTCGAAAATTTCGAGATCCAGGCCCTTGGTCTGGCCATTTTCCTCGAACAGGTTGGGTGGGGAGGCTGGCGAGACGGCGACCCGAATCTCTTTGGCACTCGCCGGCATCGCCATACCTAGAATCAGGCAGAGGCCTGCCGACATCCATACTATTAATCGTTTCATGTTTTAGCCCTAAAATTGAGTGAAGTGCGCTGACCTGGCCACCAGGGCCGGGGAGATTATGACGTTTCCACGCCCACCCTGGCGCGCCTTTTTGGATCCGTCCGACGGTCGATATGGTCGAGAGCCAACCCCAGGACCCAAATGACCAGGAAATAGATGGCCGCCACCATCAGCAGGGGGAAGAAAGCCTCGAAGGTGCGGCTGCGGATGATATCGCCGGCCTTGGTCAGGTCCTGAACCCCAATATAACCCACGATGGAGGTCATCTTGACCATGGAAATGAACTCGCCGCGATAAACCGGCAGGATGCGCCGCGTCGCCTGGGGCAGGACGATGTAGAGGAAGGTCTGGACACGGGTGAAGCCCATGGCGATACCGGCCTCGGTCTGGCCGCGATCCACGCCCTCGATGCCGGTACGGAACATCTCGGAGACATAGGCGGCGAAATTCATGCCAAAGGCGACGACGGCCACGACCAAGGGGTCGATGTTCACCGAGGCGAAGGCCACGTAAAAAATCAGCATCAGCAGCAAGAGCACCGGCAGGCCGCGGATCAGGAAGATGTAGCCGGACCCGAATAGGCGCAGCCCGGGTTGGGGAGACATGCGCAGCCAGCAGATCAGGCCCCCGAGCAGGGTACCCAGGAGGGTCGAGGCCACCGAGATCAGCACCGTTACCCAGAGGCCCTTGATGATCAGTTTCCAGCGCTGTTCGAGGACGAAGTTGGCGTAAAAGCTCTCCTGGAGTTCCGCGAGGAAGCCGGGGCCGGGCTCGCCCTCCCCCGCCGCGACCGGCTCCACCATCTCGCCCGCCCCGCCGCTGCCGGCCAGGTTCTTCTTCAGGGCCAGGGTGACCGAGGACACCTCGGCGTAAGGGGTGGAGAAGCTGACCTGCTTCTGGCGTTCCGGGGTCACCGCCAGGGCCGAGACCACCAGATCCAGCTTGCCGGCGGCCAGGGCCGGGATCAGGGCACTGAATTCCAGGGGCGAGATCTCCAGGCGCAGCCCCTCCTGGGCGGCGAAACGGCGCGCCAGTTCGATGTCGAAGCCGACGTACTCGCCATCGACCATGCCGACATAGGGCAGGCCAACGAAGACCGAGGTACCCAGCCGCAGCGCCGGCCCCGAGGCGGGCAAGGGCATCGCCGGCATGGTGGCCTGGTGGGGATCGCCCTCGAACCAGCGGCGACGCATCTCCGCATGGGTGCCATCGGCCAGGATGCTGGCCATGAAGCGGTCGAAACGCTCGCGCGGCGCCTGGTCCTGGTGGCGGAAGGCGGCCGCCTGGGGCACGGGCAGGATGGGCTCCCCCAACAGGCCGATCTCCGGATTGGCCTTGAGGATGTCCGGGGCGCTGGTGGCAATGATGATGCCCGCGTCCACCTTGCCGGTCTTGAGGGAGGTGATGAGGTCGGCATGCCCCGTCAGATGGATCACCTCGGCCTCGGGGTAGGTACGGGCCACATACTGGTCCTGGATGGCGCCGGCGAAGACGGCGATGCGCCCCCGGGCCAGATCATCCAGGGAGCGCCAGCCGCCTTGGGCTGGCTGGCTGGGGCCGGGGGCGGCGGGCCTGTCCCCCTCCGCCGTCCCTGGCGCGGCGATAGCCCCCGGGGCTGGGGGCCGAGGGGTCTCATCGCGCAAGTCCGGTGCCAGGTTGCGCCTCTGAACCAGGGCCGCGGAAAATTCATGGTCATAGGGGACGGAGAAATCCACCTTGGCCCGGCGTTCATCCGTGATGGAGAGGCGCGACAGGATCATGTCGATCTTGCCGACGGCCAGGGAGGCGATGAGGGCATCGAACTCCATCGGCACCATCTCCAGCCGCAGGCCCTCCCGGGCGGCGAAGGTCTGCAGCAGCTCCATGTCGTGGCCGATATTGCGGCCATCGGCCTGGGCGACGAAGGGCAGGCCGACCAGCAGGGAGGTGCCGACCCGCAGGATCTCGCCGGCCATGGCCGGGGGGATATCGGGCATCACCACCGACTCGGGGTGGTCAACCAGCCAGCGGCGCTGAATCCCGGCCAGAGTGCCGTCCGCCCGCGCCGCCGCCACGAAGCGGTCGAAGCGCTGACGAAAGCGGTCGTCCCCCTTGGGGAAGGCGGCGCCGATGGGCATGTCGTAAAAGTCGTCGGCCAAGACCGCCAGTTCCGGGTCGTCCAGGGCGATGGCCCGAATGGAGACCGCCTCGGTGATGGCGGCATCGACCTTGCCGGTCTTGACCGCCAGGACGAAATCGGCCTGGCTGTTGAAGCGCAGGATCTCCGCCTGGGGAAAGGCGCGGGTGGTAAAGACGTCCTGGGCGGTGCCGGTAAAGACGGCAATCCGCCCCTGGGCCAGGTCGGCCAGGGATTGCCAGCCCCCGGCCTCGACCCCTGGGGCGCCAACCGTCGGGGTTTGCGGCGGCTGACGCTCCTCCGGCGCCGGGGCCTGGGCCGAGGTCGGGACCGGCTCGGCCGCGGGACGGTCATCCGTCTGCTTCGCCAGGTTGGCAGCGAGGGCCAGGGCTACCGCGCGCCCCTGGGCGTAAGGGGCGGAGAAGTCCACGGCCTTGCGCCGTTCCGCCGTGATGGCCATACCATCGGTGATGATGTCCACCTTGCCCGCGGCCAGGGCCGGAATCAGGGCGCCGAAGTCCAGGGACAGGATCTCCAGCTCCATGCCCTCCTCGGCGGCAAAGCGCTGCAGGAGCTCGATATCCAGGCCCACATAGCGGCCATCCTTGAAGGCCACGTAGGGCAGATCGGCCACGGACACCCCCAGGACATAGCGCTCGCCGGGGTCCCGGACCGGGTAGTCGGGCATGACCACGGCTTCCGGATCCCCACTCAACCAGCGGTGGTGGAGCGCTTCCAGGCCGCCACTGGCGTGGAGCCTCTCCAGATAGCGATCGAAGCGCGCGCGCAACTCGGACCGGTCACGGCGAAAACCCATGCCCAGGGGGTAGCTGAAAAAGCCCTCGTCCAGTATTCCCAAATCGGGATGGGCCCTGATGATGGCCTGGGCACTGATGGCATCGAACAGGGCGGTGTCCACCTTGCCGGTCTTGAGGGCCACCACCTGGTCCGTGGTGCTGTTGAAGGTGGTCACCCGAGCCTGGGGATAATTCTGCTCCACGTAGGGCGCAAAGACGGTGCCCAGGATGACGCCGATCCGCCCCTGGGCCAGATCACCCAGGGAGGTCCAGCCCCTGGCCTGGCTGGGCGCCCCACCGGCTTGGCCCGGAGTAGCCGCCAACTCGGTCCGCGCCGGAGCACCCGCCGCGCCAGCCCCGCCGCTCGCCGCTGGCGGGGATTCCCGATCGCAGGCGACCAAGGCCAGGGCTGCCAATGCCAGCAGGCACCGAGCGATAAGGGCGCTGGCGAATGTCATCGGGGCTTCCTGTCGTGGCGTAGGTAAGGTCGGTCCGCTTCGGCCACGCGCGGCCAGATCTGGCGAGCGAGCGCCGGGGTAAGGCCCCGCATGGCCACCTCAGCCCTCCCGGGGACTCAGGTGTTTGATCAGGGTCAGTTGGTTGTGGCCATCCCGACGCTGGTAGGCCACCTCGTCCATCAGGGTCCGCATGAAATGGATACCCAGGCCCCCGATGGGGCGGTCCTCGATCGAGCCATCGAGGACGGCGGCCGGGGCCTCCTCCAACGGATTGAAGGGCTTGCCATCATCCCGGAGGATGGCGGTCAGGGAGCCGGGTTCCGCGCGCAACCGCAGGCTGATCTCGTGCGTCAAGCCATCGTCGTAACCATAGGAGACGATGTTGGTCAGCAGTTCGTCCAGCACCAGATTGAGCTGGTAAATATGCTGGACCGAGAGGGCGCCCTCCTCGCCGAAGGCCTCGATCCGCTCCGCGAGCTGGGAGACATCCTTAAGATCATTCCGCAGGGTAAAATGTTGTTCCAGGACCATGATATTTAATCCCTTCATAAGTGGGGCGGTCC
>JADZBU010000197.1 GCA_020851955.1 Chromatiaceae bacterium
AGAAGCCCGAGCCCAAGATGTGGGATCAGATCCTCCAGTTTGTCCTGACCGGCGTCACCCTGGGCTCCACCTATGCCCTGGTGGCCCTCGGCTTTGCCATCATCTATAACGCCTCGGACGTGGTGAACCTGGCCCAGGGGGAATTCGTGATGTTGGGGGCCATGAGTGCCATCTCCCTGTCGGCGGGGCAGGGCCTGCCCCTGCCGGTCGCGATCCTGCTGGCGGTGCTGATCACCCTGGTCCTGGGGTTGATGCTGCAACGCTTCGCCATCGCCCCCGCCCGGGGGATAACGGTGGTGGGGACCATCATCATCACCATCGGCGCCTCCATCTTCCTGCGGGGCCTGGCCCTGCTCATCTGGGGCAAGGACATCCACGCCCTGCCGCATTTCTCCGGCGAGACCCCGCTCCGCCTGGGCGGGGTCACCCTCCTGCCCCAGAATCTCTGGGTCATGGGGGGCGCGGCGGTGCTGGTGCTGGCGGTCCATCTCTTTTTCAATCGGACCCTGCTGGGCAAGGCCATCCTCGCTTGCTCCTGTAACCGGACCGCGGCCCAGCTTGTGGGCATCAACGTGGGCCGCATGCTGCTGGTGGCCTATGGCCTCTCGGCCATGCTCGGCGCCATGGCGGGGGTCTTGGTGGCACCCATCACCTATACCTCCTATGACGCCGGCATCATGCTCGGCCTCAAGGGCTTCGCCGCCGCCATCCTCGGCGGCATGGGTAATCCCATGGGTGCCGTGGCGGGCGGCCTGCTGCTGGGCCTGCTGGAATCCCTGGCCGCGGGCCTCATTTCCTCGGGCTACAAGGACGCCATCGCCTTCGTTGTCCTGCTCCTGGTGCTCTTCCTGCGCCCAAGCGGCCTCTTTGGCCGCGCCTCGGCGGAGCGGGTCTGAGCCCATCATGAAGCGCCTGCGTGGCTGGTGGCTGTTGGCGGCGGTGCTCGCCGCGCTGCCTCTCATCTTTCCCGGTAACTACTACGTCATCGTGGTGGGGGCCTCCGCGGGCCTCTTCGCGATCCTGGCGGTCGGGCTCAACCTGCTGATGGGCTATGCCGGCCAGATTTCCCTGGGCCATGCCGCCTTTTTTGGGCTCGGCGCCTATGCTTCGGCGATCCTGACGACCCGCCTGGGCTGGCATCCCTGGCTGGCCCTGGTCGCGGGCCTGGTGGTGACCGGCCTGATTGCCTATCTCATCGCTCGCCCCGTCCTGCGCCTGAAGGGGCACTATCTGGCCATGGCGACCCTGGGTTTTGGCATCATCGTGCACATTCTGCTGGTCCAGACCGGCGGTCTGACCGGGGGGCCCGATGGCATCGGCGGGATACCGCCCCTGTCCCTCTTCGGCTGGGCCATCGATAGCGACGAGCGCTGGTATGGCGTGATCGTCGCCGCTCTGCTCCTGGTGGTACTGCTGGCCCTCAACCTCGTGGACTCCCGTACCGGCCGGGCCCTGCGCGCCCTGCACGGCTCCGAGGTCGCGGCGGGCCTGATGGGCATCGATACGGCGGCGGCCAAGACATCCGTCTTCGTCCTCGCCGCCCTGACGGCGGGCCTGGCCGGCAGCCTTTTCGCCCACCAGCAGGCCTTCGTCAGCCCCGATTCCTTCAACTTCTTCGTCTCCATCGAACTGGTCACCATGGTAGTGCTGGGGGGCATGGCCTCCACCTACGGTGCCATCCTGGGCGCCCTCATCCTGACCTTCCTGCCCGAACTGCTGGTGGTGTTCGAGGATTACGAGGTCCTGATCTTCGGCGCCATCCTCATGCTGATCATGATCTTTCTGCCCCAGGGCATCGTCGGCGGCCTGAAGGATCTCTGGCGGGCCGCGCGGCGCCGTCCGGGTAAGGGGAGCCAGGATGCTGCTTGAGGCCAGCGGGCTGACCAAGTCCTTCGGGGGCGTCACGGCCATCGCCGATCTGGACTTCGGCGTGCCCGAGGGCCTGGTGTATGCCGTCATCGGCCCCAACGGCGCCGGCAAGACCACTCTCTTCAATATCATTTCCGGCATCTACCGTCCGGACGAGGGCCGGCTGAACTTCGCGGGCCAGGACCTCATCGGTCGGGCGACGCACCGGATCGCCCGTCTGGGTATGTCGCGGACCTTCCAGAATCTCCAGATTTTCTTCAATATGAGTGTGCTGGAGAACGTCATGGTGGGCTGCCATGCCCGCGCCCGGACAGGCCTGGCCGGGGCCCTGCTGCGTCTGCCGCGCATGCGCCGGGAGGAGGAGGAGATCCGCCAGTGGGCGGGGGAGGCCCTGGACTTCTGCGACCTGGGGGGGCTCAAGGACCGGCAGGCCAGTGAACTGCCCTACGGGGCCCTCAAGCGCCTGGAGATCGCCCGCGCCCTGGCCGCCCGGCCTCGTTTGCTGCTGATGGACGAACCCGCCGCCGGCCTCAATGACACCGAAACCCTGGAGATGCGCGGCCTCATCGGGCGCATCCGCGACCAGGGCATCACCATCCTGCTGGTGGAGCACAACATGGGCCTGGTGATGCGGGTCTCGGATCGCATCCTGGTTCTGGATTACGGCAGCCGCCTGGCGGAGGGCACCCCCGCCGAGGTGCGCGCCAATCCCCGGGTGGTTGCCGCCTATCTGGGGGGGGAGGTCCACTATGCCGTCGAGTGAGCCCCTGCTCCAGGTGCGCGGCCTGCGCGGCCGTTACGGCCCGGTCGAGGTCCTGCACGGGGTGGATCTTCAAATCGAGGCCGGCGAGCTGGTGGCCATCGTCGGCGCCAATGGCGCCGGCAAGACCACCCTGCTGCACATCCTCTCGGGCATCCATCGCGCCAGCGCCGGCCAGATCCTGCTGGAGGGCCAGGACATCGGCCGCCTCCCTCCCCACCGTATCGTCCAGGCGGGCATTTGCCAGGTCCCCGAGGGCCGCCAGGTCTTCGCCCCCCTCAGCGTCGAGGACAACCTGCGCCTGGGTGGCTATGCCCAGCGCCATCATCAGGCCTGGGTGGAACAGCAACTCCAGTTTATCTATACCCTCTTTCCCATCCTGGAAGAGCGCCGCGCCCAATCCGCCGGCACCCTGTCGGGGGGCCAGCAGCAGATGCTCGCCATCGGTCGCGCCCTGCTGGCACGGCCGCGCCTCTTGCTGCTCGACGAGCCCTCCATGGGGCTGGCGCCCCTGCTGGTGGAGGAGATTCTACGGGTGGTGCGGGAGCTCAATCAGCAGGGGGTGACCATCCTGCTGGTGGAACAGAATGCCCGCGCCGCCCTGGGCGTGGCCCACCGCGGCTATGTCCTGGAGACCGGCCGGGTGGCCATGGCCGCCCCCGCCGCGACCCTCCTGAGTGACGAGGGCATCAAAAGAGCCTATCTGGGGTACTGAATACCAAAGGAAACAGCGATGTACGTCGAGCAGATCATGAGCCTGCCGGTGGATACCGTCACCATCGACCTCAAACTGAGCCAGGTCGCGCACCTGATGCGCGAGAAGGGGCGGCGCTTCCTGCCCGTGGTGGACGGGACCGGGCGCCTCCTGGGTCTCCTGTCGCACCGGGAGTTGGAAAAGGCGGAACCCTCGGCCATCACCACCCTGTCCGTGGGCGAGGTCAACTACCTGATGGCCAAGGTCAAGGTGGAACAGGTGATGCGCCGGGAGGTGATCACCTGCGGCCCCGGCACTCTGGTGGAGGTGGCTGGCCAACTGATGCGCGACCGGGGCATCGGTTGCCTACCGGTGGTCGATGACGAGGGTCGCCTGCTGGGCATCGTCACCGATGACGATATCCTCGATTTCTTCCTGGCCATTACGGGTTGCGGTCTGGAGGACACCACCCGCATCGCCGTCCACCTCCCGGATCGCGCCGGCGAACTGGCCAAGTTTCTGGCCGCCATCAATGGCCAGGGCGGTTACATCGCGACCGTGGTCTCGCCGGTGGCGCCGGATGCTACGGGCATGCGCATTGTCATCGTCCGCTTCCGCGCCGCCGATCCCGCGGCCCTGGATCAGCATTTACGCGGCCTGGGCTATGACCTCTATACCGAGGAGTTGGCCACCTCCCGATGAGTGATCCCAACCCTAACCCCGACCACGAGGCCGAGCGCGTCGGCCGCTGGCTGGAGCAAGAGGATCGCTTGGCCCGCCTGTTGGGCATGGAACTGGTCGCGGTGACGCCCGGTGCCTGCCAGGTGCGCATGGCGGTGCGGTCCGACATGCTCAACGCCGTCGGCCTGACCCATGGCGGCGCCACCTATGCCCTGGCGGACTTTGCCTTCGCCGTGGCCTCCAACAGCCATGGCACCGTGGCCGTCGCCCTGACCACCCAGATGAGCTATCCGGCCGCCAGCCGCCTGGGGGACACCCTGATCGCGGAGGCGCGGGAGGTCAGCCGGGGCGAACGCACCGGCCTCTATGCTATCGAGGTCAGGACCGCCAAGGGTAAACTGGTAGGCCATTTTTCCGGCACCGTATTTCGGCGCGGCGAGCCCATCGCGCAGTGGATGAAACCAACGAACCCTGGGGACAAGTCATGATCCTGCATACCAAAGTCGAAACCCTGCCCCGCGAGGACCTGGAGAAGCTCCAGCTCAAGCGCCTGCAAACCACCGTCGAGCGCTGCTATTGCACCGTCGGCTTTTATCATGACGCCATGGACGAATTGGGCGTCAAGCCCCGCCACATCCAGACCTTGGCCGATACGCGCCTGCTGCCTTACACCAAGAAGGAGCACTTGCGCGACAGCTATCCCTTCGGCATGTTCGCGGTGCCCATGGATCAGGTGGTGCGCGTCCATGCCTCTTCCGGCACCACCGGCAAGCCCACGGTCGTCGGCTATACGGCCCGCGACATCCGCACCTGGAGCCAGCTCATGGCCCGCTCCCTGGCCTCGGCGGGCCTGCATCCGGGCGATCGCATGCACAATGCCTATGGCTATGGCCTCTTTACCGGCGGGCTGGGCTTCCACTATGGCGCCGAGGAGTTGGGGGTCATGGTCACCCCCATGTCCGGCGGCCAGACCCAGAAGCAGATCATGCTTCTCAAGGACTTCGAGGCCACCGGCCTGAGCTGCACCCCCTCCTATGCCCTCAATCTGGCCGAGGAGGCCGAGGTTCTGGGGGTGGATCTGCGCAAGCTGCCCCTCAAGGTCGGCATCCACGGCGCCGAGCCCTGGAGCGAGGAGATGCGCTATGAGCTTGAATCCCGCCTGGGCATCGATGCTATTGATATCTATGGCCTCTCCGAGGTCATGGGTCCCGGCGTGGGCGTCGAGTGCATCAACGCCAAGGACGGCCTGCACATCTGGGAAGATCACTTCCTGGTGGAGTGCGTCGATATCGACACCGGCAAACCCCTGCCTTACGGCGAGGAGGGGGAGATCGTCTTTACCTCCCTTACCAAGGAGGCCTTTCCCCTGCTGCGCTATCGGACCCGGGATATCGCCTCCCTGAATCCAGCCCCCTGTAAGTGTGGACGGACTCATGTGCGCATGTCCCGCATCACGGGGCGGACGGACGACATGCTCATCATCCGCGGCGTCAACGTCTATCCCTCCCAAGTCGAATCCGTGTTGATGAAGACGGAGATCCTCTCGCCCTTCTATCAGATCGACGTCTTTCGCCAGGGCTCGATGGACACCATGGTGGTCAATGTCGAGGCCAGTCCGCCCCTGGCCGAGCAGGGCGAGGAGGCCATGCGCAAGGTCGCCGCCCGCGCCACCAAGGACATCAAGGACTTCATCGGCGTGAGTTGCCAGGTGGTGGTCAAACCGGTCGGGGAGATCCCCCGTTCCCAGGGCAAGGCCGTGCGGGTGGTGGATCACCGCAAGGACAAGAAGTAGGCGAGCCGGGGGTCAAGCGTGGTGGGGCCTGGGCACTCCAGGCCTCGTCAACTTGCTATCCAGGGATTGAGGAGGAGGGCGCCACTCGACAGGAAGTCGTGGGTATTGCGGGTGACCAGAGTCATACCATGGATGAGGGCCGTGGCGGCATCACGTTGTTATCCAGTAAAAACATCAGGATAAGTCCGCTTCATGTAGGCAGGGACCCGCCAACCTGGGTGGCTCGAACTCAACCGCTTCCGCCTCGGGCATGGCCAGAAGATCGGCGATGCTGCCCTGTTGTGGTTGAAGCGCCTTATAGGCATCGATGGACATTAAGACCAGCGCCGGACGCCCCCGGTCGGTGATGAAAACGGGACCCTTGAGTGCGGCGCGTTTGGCGCGGCCGGTGTCGTGATTGAATTCGCGGCTGGAAAGGGTCGTGATGGTCATGGGGATATCCGAAAAGTGCAACGTTACTAAATCATAAGGGACAGGCGCGGAACCGCCAATCCCGTTCCAGGGACAGTACCTTTAACTCTCTGAGCCAAAGGCCACCCCATCCAGGACTAGCCGCAGCGCCAGGCCGATAAAGAGCAAGCCGGCGCAGCGATCCAGCCATATCCCCGCCCCCGGCCGGCGCGCCAGCAGCCGGCCGACTCCCCCCGCCGCGAAGGCCAGGGCCCCGAACACCAGAATGGTCTGGGCTGCAAAGACCAGACCGAGTTGGAGCATCTGGAGGGCCGGCCGGCCCCGAGCCGGGTCGGTGAATTGCGGCAGGAAGGCCAGGAAAAACAGCGCCACCTTGGGATTGATGGCATTGGCGATGAACCCCCGCCGCAGGTAATGCCACCAGGGTTCGCGCGCACCGGCCGCCAGGCTGGTGAGGCGTGGCGCCGCGGCATGGCGCAAGGTCTGGACCCCGATCCAGCCCAGATAGGCGGCCCCCGCCAGCTTCAGCAGCAGAAAGGCCGTGGGCGATGAGGCCAACGCCGCGCTGACCCCCAGGGCCGCCCACAGGGTATGGGTGAAACAGCCCAGGGCGCAGCCGACGGCAATGCCAAAACCCGCCGCGCGCCCGCGGGCCAGGCTCTGGCCCAGCACCATCAGATTGTCCGGGCCGGGCGCGAGGGTAATGACGACGGCAACGGCGAGAAAGCCTAGCAGGGTTTCGAGAGTCAGCATGGGGGCGGGGGCGGCGGCAAGCAGGTGGTAAAAGGATGCGCGCCGGGGATTTTGTGGGTCGGGCGGGCCCGCGTCAAATGTCCGGGGGATCAGGCCCTGGAAAAGTTGCCCCCGGTTGCTTCTGATAATGACCCACCGCCGGCGGCAGTAGGGATTTCACGGTCTGGATGCTGCTAAAGGTGCCAAAGGGCGAGCAGACCTTGCAATTCTGGACCTCGATTCCATAATTGCAACCATGATCACGCGACTTCTCCAAACTCGACTGGAACACCGCCTGCGGCTATTTCCCGCCGTCGCCCTGCTCGGTCCGCGCCAAGTCGGCAAGACGACCCTGGCCCACGCCTGTGCGACCGCCAGGACCGGGGTTTATCTAGACCTGGAGAATTCCGCCGATCTGGAAAAGCTTGCGGACGCCCCTGGCTATCTTGGCGCCCAGGCTGGCCGCCTGACGGTGATCGACGAGGTGCAGCGTGCCCCGGGGCTGTTCCAGGTATTGCGCGGGCTAATCGATGAACGTATTCGGGCGGGCGAGCCAGCCGGACACTTCCTGCTGTTGGGCTCCGCCTCCATCGAACTGCTGCGTCAGTCCAGCGAAAGCCTGGCGGGGCGCATTGCCTATCTGGAGCTCGGCCCCTTCGATCCCCTCGAAGTGGCGCCCCTGGGCCAGTCCCCACTCCTATCCCGGCTTTGGAGCCGGGGTGGCTTTCCGCGCAGCTTCCTGGCCGAGACGGACGTGGACAGCGTCACCTGGCGCGAGTCCTTCATCCGAACCTATCTGGAACGTGACATCCCCCAGCTCGGTCCGCGCATCCCAGCGGAGACCCTGCGTCGCTTCTGGACCATGCTTGCCCACGCCCAGGGTGGCCTCCACAACGCCGCGGACTTGGCGCGGGCCTTGGCCGTGGATGGCAAGACCGTCGCCCGGTATCTGGACCTGATGGTGGATCTGCTCCTGGTCCGGCGCCTCCCGCCGTATTTCGCCAACGTCCGGAAGCGGCTGGTCAAGTCCCCCAAGGTCTATGTGCGCGACAGCGGACTGGTCCACACCCTGCTGCGGCTGGATGACCTCGACGACGTGCTCGGCCACCCGGTGGCCGGTACCAGTTGGGAGGGCTTTGTCATCGAGACCCTGTTGCGCGCCGCCCCGGAGCGCACCCAGGCCAGCTTCTACCGGACCGCTACCGGAGTGGAACTGGACCTGATCCTGGAACTGCCCGGCAACCAGCTTTGGGCCATCGAAATCAAGCGCGGCCTGGCACCCAAGGTCGAGCCTGGCCTGCGTATCGCCCTTGAGGACCTGTGTCCGCGGCGCGCCTTCCTGGTCTATGCCGGGGACGAACGCTATCCCAAGGGCGACGGGATTGAGGCCATCGGGGTGACGGATCTTGCGCAAGAGCTGGCGGCCCTGGAAGGCTGAAACAGGGATTCGTCCGAACACCATCCAACCTGATCCGCGCCAGGGTCTGGAAAGCCAGGTGCTAGAGGATCGCCGCCGGCAGGTTTCAGAGCAGTCAAGCGGCGAGGAAGGCTGGAAGACGTGGTGTCCCGACCGAGATGCCATTTATCCGGGTGGCATCCTGCCTCACCTGGCCGCCTCTTTCGTCTTGATGCTTTCTTAACGCGGACAGCCCCGGTATTGGTCACTTCTTGACCCGAAACCTCCTAGAGTTCATGCCATACCCTTTTGCATTCACGGGAGGCTCCATGGACCTGGTCTATCTCTTCGCCCTACTGGCGTTCTTCGGCATGACCGCTGCGCTGGCGGCGGCTTTCGAAAAATTACGGAAGCGCTGACATGAGCGCCCTCTATCTCGTCGCGCTACTGGCGGCGGCCGGGGTGTTCGTCTACCTGGTCATCGCCCTCTTCTTTCCGGAGAAATTTTCATGACCGGCAACGGCTATCTGCAAATCGGCCTCTATCTGGCCGCTCTGCTGCTCCTGGCCTGGCCACTGGGGCTGTACATGGCGCGCGTTTACGCCGGCGAATTGCCAGTCTCTGTGCGCTGGTTGCGTCCGCTGGAAACTGGGCTCTATCGACTGGCCGGTATCAAGCCGGACGAAGGCATGACCTGGCTGCGCTATGCGTTGGCCTTCCTGGCGTTCAACCTGCTCGGATTGCTGGCGGTCTATGCCTTGCAGCGGCTACAACTCTGGCTGCCGCTGAATCCGCAGGCGCTGGCCAACGTCACGCCGGATTCCGCCTTCAACACGGCGGTGAGCTTTGCCAGCAACACCAACTGGCAGGGCTACGGCGGCGAGACGACGATGAGTCATCTCACCCAGATGCTCGGCCTCAATGTCCAGAACTTCATTTCCGCCGCCAGCGGTATGGCCGTGCTGGTGGCCGTGGTGCGCGGCTTCGTCAAACGCGAAGCGGACAGCATCGGTAACTTCTGGGTCGATCTGGTGCGCTCGACCCTGTATATCCTGTTGCCGCTGTCGCTGATTCTGGCTGTGATGCTGGTCAGCCAGGGCGTGGTGCAGACCTTCGCGCCGTCGCAAACCGTCGAACTCAGCCAGCCGGTGCAATACGAAAAGGCGAAACTGGATGCCGACGGCCAGGCACTGCAGGACGCAGCGGGCAAGCCGGTCATGGAATCGGTCACGGAAATTTGGCAGACCATCGCCGTCGGTCCGGTTGCCTCCCAGGTCGCGATCAAGCAACTCGGCACCAATGGCGGTGGCTTCTTCAACGTCAATTCCGCGCATCCGCTGGAGAACCCGACGCCGCTTTCCAACTTCCTGGAAATGCTGGCCATCCTGCTGATCCCGGCGGCGCTGTGCATCACCTTCGGCAAGCTGGTGGGCGATGTTCGTCAGGGTGTCGCCATCCTTGCTGCCATGACCCTCGTGCTGGTCGGGCTGGGTGCGGTTTGCATCGGCGCCGAACAGACCGGCAATCCGCTGTTCGAGCGGCTCGGGCTGGCGACGCAAGCCTCCGACCTATCCGCCGGCGGCAACATGGAGGGCAAGGAGGCGCGCTTCGGTATCGTCAATTCGGCCATGTGGGCCACTGCCACCACCGCCGCTTCCAACGGCTCGGTCAACGCCATGCACGACTCCTTCACCCCGCTCGGCGGCCTGGTGCCGATGTGGTTGATACAACTGGACGAAGTCATCTTCGGCGGCGTCGGTTCCGGCCTTTACGGCATGCTGATGTTCGCCATCGTGGCGGTGTTCGTCGCCGGGCTGATGATCGGTCGCACGCCGGAATATCTGGGCAAGAAGATCGAGGCCTTTGAAGTCAAGATGGCCGCCGTCGCTATCCTGGTGCCGCCGCTGGCGGTGCTGCTCGGCGCGGCTGTCGCGGTGGTGGTGGATGCTGGCGTGGCCAGTATCACCAACCCCGGCGCCCATGGCTTCTCGGAAATCCTCTATGCCTTCTCATCGGCCGGCAATAACAACGGCAGCGCCTTCGCCGGCCTGTCGGCCAACACCCCCTTCTACAACGGCATGCTCGGGCTGGCGATGCTGATGGCGCGCTACTGGCTGGTGATTGCGGTGCTGGCCATCGCCGGCTCGCTGGCGGCCAAGAAAATCGTCCCCGCTTCGGCCGGCACGCTACCCACCCATACCCCGCTATTCGTGCTGCTGTTGATCGGCAGCGTGATCGTTGTCGGCGCCCTTACCTTCTTGCCGGCGCTGGCGCTGGGGCCGGTGGTCGAACAGTTGCAGATGCTAGGCGTGCGCTAAGGAACCTCCCATGAAAAAAACACCTTCTCTGTTCGATGCCAACTTGCTGCAAACCGCGGCACGGGATGCGCTCAAGCGCCTCTCGCCGCGCTACCAACTGAAGAACCCAGTGATGTTCGTGGTCTGGCTGGGTAGCCTCCTGACCAGCGGCCTGTTCGTCCATGCGCTGGTCGGCCAGGGCGACCCGCAGGGTGTGGAAACCCCGGGCTTCATCCTCGCCATCACCCTCTGGCTATGGTTCACGGTGCTGTTCGCCAACTTTGCCGAGGCGATGGCGGAAGGGCGCGGCAAGGCACAGGCGGCGGCACTCAAAGGCCTGAAAAAGACCGTGTTTGCCAAGAAGCAACTGGAACCAGGATACGGCAGCCCATGGAACAGGCTACCCGCGGAAGACCTGCGTCGTGGCGACGTGGTGCTGGTCGAGGCCGGCGACACCATTCCTGGGGACGGCGAGGTGATCGAGGGCGTCGCTTCGGTGGACGAATCCGCCATCACCGGTGAATCGGCCCCGGTCATTCGCGAATCGGGCGGCGATTTCAGCGCCGTCACCGGTGGTACCCGGGTGCTGTCCGACTGGCTGGTGGTACGCATCAGCGTCAATCCGGGTGAGACCTTCCTCGATCGCATGATCGGCATGGTGGAAGGCGCGACACGCCAGAAGACCCCGAATGAGATCGCCCTGACCATCCTGCTGGTGGCGCTGACGTTGACCTTTCTGCTGGCCACGGCGACTTTGCTACCCTTCTCGATCTACAGCGTGGCAGCGGCGGGTGGCGGCGCGGTCATCAGCATCACCGTGCTGATCGCGCTACTGGTCTGCCTGATTCCGACCACCATCGGTGGCCTGCTCTCCGCCATCGGTGTGGCTGGCATGGGCCGCATGCTGGCCAAGAACGTCATCGCCACCTCCGGTAAGGCGGTTGAGGCGGCTGGCGACGTCGACGTCCTGCTCCTAGACAAGACCGGCACCATCACGCTGGGTAACCGCCAGGCCACCGCCTTCCTGCCCGCGCCCGGCGTGACCCCGGCGGAACTGGCGGAGGCCGCGCTGCTGGCCTCGCTGGCCGACGAAACCCCGGAAGGGCGCTCCATCGTCGTGCTGGCCAAGGAGACCCTGCATCAACGCGGGAGAGACATTCATGCCGATGGTGCCAGCTTCGTACACTTCACCGCGCAGACCCGCATGAGCGGTATCGACTGGCAGGGCCGCACCATCCGCAAGGGCGCCGCGGATTCGGTGCGTGGCTACGTCGAGGCTCGGGGCGGTATTTGGCCCAAGGCGGTGCGGGAAGCGGTGGATGACATCGCCCGGCGTGGCTCAACGCCCCTGGCCGTCGTCGATGGTTCACGCCTGCTCGGCGCCGTGGAACTGAAGGACATCGTCAAGGGTGGCATCAAGGAGCGCTTCATCGAACTGCGGCGCATGGGCATCAAGACCATCATGATCACCGGTGACAACCGCCTTACCGCCGCCGCCATCGCCGCCGAGGCGGGTGTCGACGACTTCCTCGCCGAGGCGACGCCAGAAGCCAAGCTGAAGCTGATCCGCCAGCACCAGGCCGAAGGCCGTTTGGTGGCGATGACCGGCGACGGCACCAACGACGCCCCGGCGCTGGCCCAGGCCGATGTGGCAGTGGCGATGAACACCGGCACCCAGGCCGCCAAGGAGGCGGGCAACATGGTTGATCTGGATTCCAACCCCACCAAGCTGATCGAGATCGTCGAAACCGGCAAACAGATGCTGATGACGCGCGGCTCCCTGACCACCTTCTCCATCGCCAACGACATCGCCAAATACTTCGCCATCATCCCGGCCGCCTTCGCCACCACCTACCCGGCGCTCGGCGCGCTCAATGTGATGGGCCTGGCGACGCCAGCCTCGGCCATCCTGTCGGCGGTGATCTTCAATGCCTTGATCATCGTCGCCCTGATCCCGCTGGCGCTGAAAGGCGTCGCCTACCGCCCCCTGGGCGCGGCCGCCATCCTCAACCGCAACCTGCTGATCTACGGCCTCGGCGGCCTGATCGTGCCCTTCATCGCCATCAAGGCTATCGACCTGATCCTGGTCGGGCTGAACCTGGCTTAACCAAGTATCTGAATTCATGGACAATCCATCCAAACACGCTATACCGGCGAAGGCCGGTATCCAGGCCACCTTAATTTCATCTCTTCGTCAGGACTGGATCCCGGTCTTCGCCGGGGTGACAGGTCTTCTATCCCTGTTTAGGCAAAAATCATGCTGAAAGAACTGAAACCCGCCTTCGTCATGCTGATGGCGTTGACTGTGCTAACCGGCATCCTTTACCCCCTGCTGGTCACCGGCATCGCCCAAGCCCTGTTTGCCGACGCCGCCAACGGCAGCCTGATTGAACAAAACGGCAAGCTCGCCGGCTCCGCCTTGATCGGCCAGCACTTCAGCGACCCGAAATACTTCTGGGGCCGCCCCTCAGCCACCGGCCCGATGCCCTACAACGCCGCCGCCTCCAGCGGTTCCAATCTGGGGCCGCTGAATCCAGCGCTGGAAGCCGCGGTGCAGGCCCGTATCGCCGCTCTGAAAGCCGCCGACCCCAGCCAGATCGAACTCATCCCGGTCGACCTGGTCACCGCCTCCGCCAGCGGTCTCGACCCCCACATCAGCCCCGCCGCCGCCGCTTGGCAGGCGCCACGCATCGCCCGCCAGCGCGGCCTGCCGCTCGACGTTGTAGGTGGCTTGGTCGCACAACACACCCAGGGTCGCCAGTTGGGCGTGCTCGGCGAGGCCCGGGTCAACGTGCTGCAACTGAATCTGGCGCTGGATGCGATGCGGCGGTGAACCCTGTAGCGCCTCCCGCCGTTAAGCTATACTACACGCATGATCAAGCACTTCAGACATCGCGGCCTCAAAGCCTTCTTCGAGACCGGGAGTAAGGCCGGAATACAGCCTGATCACGCTGCTCGACTTGGACGTCAACTAAAGCATCTTGATCGAGCAAAACGCCCTGAGGACATGAACATCCCGGGCTGGCAGCTACATCCCCTGACAGGCGATCTGAAAGGACAGTGTTCAATCTCGGTCAATGGTAACTGGCGGCTCACCTTCGCGTTCGAGGGTGACGATGCCGTCCTGGTCGATTATCAGGACTACCACTAGGAGAAGACGATGAGTCGCATGTTCAATCCGCCACACCCAGGTGCAACCTTGCGCGAAGACATCCTCCCCGCCCTGGGCCTGTCCGTAACCGATGCCGCAAGGCAACTTGGCATTACCCGTACCGCCCTGTCCCGCATACTCAACGGTCATGCCGGCATTTCCCCTGAAATGGCCCGCCGTATCGAAGTCTGGCTGGGACCGGAACGCGGGGGCCGCGCGGAGATTTGGCTAGGTATGCAAATGGACTACGACTTGTGGATGGCGGAGCAACGCCCGGCGCCGCTCGTCGAGCGGGCGCCGGAGTTGCTGGTGGCGTGATCCCGGTTACGGGGTTAATGTTTCCCGCCATCGCCGCTTTGGACCCCACCCGTCCCGACCCCGATGCCCTGCTCGCCAAACTGGCGGCCGATGAGGTTCGCGCGGCGCGCGGCAAGCTGAAAATCTTTTTCGGCGCCAGCCCGGGCGTCGGCAAGACTTACGCCATGCTGGTGGCGGCGGGGCAGATGCGGGCGCAGGGGGTGGATGTCGTGGTCGGCGTGGTCGAGACCCACGGCCGCTCGGAGACCGCGGCACTCCTGCGGGGGCTGGAAATGCTCCCGCCGCGGGAAATCGCCTACAAGGGCCACCTGCTCAAGGAGTTCGACCTGGACGCGGCGCTGGCGCGCCAGCCGGGATTGCTGCTGATGGACGAGTTGGCGCATTCCAACGCCGCCGGTTCGCGTCATCCCAAACGCTGGCAGGATGTGGAGGAACTGCTCGCCGCCGGCATCGACATCTACACCACCGTCAACGTGCAGCATCTGGAAACGCTGAACGACGTGGTCAGCGGTATCACCGGCATCAAGGTCCGGGAAACACTGCCGGACCGGGTGTTCGACCTGGCGGACGAGGTGGTGCTGGTCGATCTGCCGCCGGATGAGCTGTTGCAGCGCCTGAAGGAAGGCAAGGTTTTCCTGCCGCAACAGGCGGAACGGGCGATCCAGAATTTTTTCCGCAAGGGCAACCTGCTCGCCTTGCGGGAGTTGTCCCTGCGCCGTACCGCTGACCGGGTGGACGAGGAGGTGGTGGCTTACCGACGCGACCAGTCGGTGGCCGCGGTCTGGCCGACCCAGAACTCGCTGCTGGTCTGCATCGGCCCCGAGCCGGGCGGCGAAAAGCTGGTGCGCAACGGTGCCCGCCTGGCGGCCCAGTTCGATGTGCCCTGGCATGTCATTTATGTGGAAACGCCCGAACTGCTGCGCCTGCCGGAGGCACGGCGTACGCGCCTGTTGAGAATCCACAAGCTGGCCGCCGAACTGGGCGCGAAAACCGCCATCCTCCCCGGCGAGGATGCCGCGCGGGTCGCGCTGACTTACGCCCGCGAACACAATCTGGGTAAGATCGTCCTCGGCCGCCGCTCCGTGGGCTGGCGCGCCTACCGTTTCCCCTGGCAGCGCCGCTTCAGCACCCGCTTGGGCGCCCTCGCCCCGGATATCGACCTGATCCTGGTGGAACTGGGCGGCGCAGCGCGTGAAGAGACCGCGCAAGCGGTCAAAACCCCGTTCGCGAACCCCATCGGCAAGGCTGGCGGCCGCACCGGCTGGCGCCAGTACGGCCTGGCATTGGCCGCCGTCATCGCGGTGACCCTGTTCGCCACGCCGCTGCATGACATCCTGGAATTGGCCAACATCGTCATGTTGTTCCTGTTGGCGGTGCTGTTTGCCGCCTTCAAACTCGGGCGCGGTCCGGCGCTGCTGGCTTCATTCTTGTCGGTGGCGGCCTTCGATTTCTTCTTCGTCTCGCCGCGGCTGACGTTTGCGGTCCACGATGCCCAGTATCTGGTCACCTTCGCCGTGATGCTGGCGGTTGCCCTGACCATTGCCCACCTGACGGCCAGCCTGGGCTTCCAGGCGCGCGTGGCGGCAAGCCGCGAACGGCGCATGCGCGCCCTCTACGAAATGGCGCGCGAGCTATCGAGCGCACTGGTGCTGGAACAGATCGATGAAATCGGGGACCGCTTCGTCTCCAGCACCTTCGGCGTCCATGCTCACCTGCTGTTGCCCGACGCCCAGGGCAAGCTGCCCGTCAACCTGGCGCGCGGCGAGGTGTTCGACCTGGGCATCGCCCAATGGGCGCTGGATCACGGACAAGCCGCCGGTTGCGGCACCGACACCCTGCCAGCCAGCCCGGTGCTCTATGTCCCCTTGAAGGCCACCATGCGGGTGCGTGGCGTCATGGCCATCGCGCCGCGCCAGGAAGGCGGGTTGCTCAACCCGGAACAACAGCGCCTGCTCGATACCTTCGCCGCCCTGATCGGCATTGCCTTGGAACGGGTGCATTACATCGCCGTCGCCCAGGAAGCCCTGGTCAGCATGGAATCCGAACGCCTGCGCAATGGCTTGTTGTCCAGTATTTCGCACGATCTGCGCACCCCGCTGACGGCCCTGGTCGGCCTGATCGACGCCATGATGTTGATCGAGCCGAAACTGCCGCCACCGCACCAGGAACTCGCCACCGCCATCCGGGACCAGGCGCTGCGCACCAACGCCCAGGTGAACAAGCTGCTCGACATGGCGCGCCTGCAGGACGGCAAGGTCATCCTCAGGCGCGAATGGCAACCCCTGGAAGATGCGGTCGGCGCCGCGCTGCAGGCCTGCACGACGCTTCTCGAAGGCCATACCGTGCGCATCGATTTGCCGGGCGACCTGCCGGAGCTGGAACTGGACGCGGTCCTGATGGAGCGGGTCTTCAGCAATCTGCTGGAAAACGCCGCGAAATACACGCCACGGGGCAGCGTCATCGAAATCGCCGCCCGCGTCACCGGGGCGGATATCGAGGTCTCGGTCTGCGACAACGGACCCGGCCTGCCACCCGGCCGCGAGCAGGTCATCTTCGAGAAATTCGCCCGTGGCCAGGAGGAAAGCCCCATCGTCGGCGTCGGCCTGGGGCTGGCCATCGTGCGCGCCATCGTCGTCGCCCATGGCGGCCGTGTCTGGGCGCGCAATCGGGCAGGGGATCGGCACCCCCAAGTCGGGGCCTGCTTCCTCTTCACCCTGCCAAGGGGCCAGCCACCGGCTATCAAGGAATTGGCATGAGCGAACCGGTCGTGAACCTGGTGCTGATCGAAGATGATAAGGAAATCCGCCGCTTCCTGCATAGCGCCCTCGGCGCGTCCGGCTTTCAGGTCTGGCCGGCGGAAACCGCCGAGCGTGGCCTGATCGAGGCTGCTACCCGCCAGCCGGAATTGATCATCCTCGACCTGGGACTGCCCGACCGGGACGGCCTCGATGTCATCCGCGATCTGCGGGCCTGGACCCCCATTCCCATCCTGATTCTCTCCGCGCGGGGCGAGGAAGCACAGAAGGTGGCGGCCCTGGATGCGGGGGCCGACGACTATTTGACCAAGCCCTTTGGCGTACCGGAATTGCTGGCCCGCCTGCGCGCGCTGCTGCGCCGGGTGGTCCGCATCGAGGATGGTGGCAAGGCCCTGGTCGAGTTTGGCGATCTGCACATCGACCTGGTCCACCGCACGGTCACGCGTGCCGGCCAGGCCGTGCATTTGACGCCGATCGAATACCGCATGTTGACGGTGCTGCTCACCCATGCCGGCCGCGTGCTGACGCACCGGCAATTGCTCAAGGAGGTCTGGGGACCCTCGCATGTGGATCGCATTCATTACCTGCGGGTCTTCATGGCCGGGCTGCGCCGCAAACTGGAAGACGAACCGGCGCGGCCCCAGCACTTACTCACCGTGTCTGGCGTTGGCTATCGGCTGGAAATTTAGCTGGGGCCGAACCCCGCTAAAGTCCTTCCGGCGGGCCGTACCCTTACCTTGCCCCTGTTGGGGACCTGGTGCCGTCTCCCTGATTAAGGAATAGGTACTCCTGATTCAAGGGCGTTTGCCAGGCCAACCGTTTGGCGTATGGGACGCGGCCAGGGTTGAGTACCGCAACGGCATCTAGCGCTGTAGGGGCTACCGCCTTGAGCCCGATGGCGCTAGTGACAGCAGGAATTAGATGCTAAATTAGATGCTTAATTAAGCATCAAGGAAGCCAGATGGAACCCATCCTCGCCCCATTCACCGTTAGCGTGACCGAACTCAAACGCAACTATGCGGCTATTCTCAAACAGGCCGACGACAACCCGATTGCCGTACTTAACCACAATCGCCCCGAGGTCTACCTGCTTTCCGCAGCCCACTACGCACGCCTGATGAGCTATCTGGAAGACCTGGAGGAAGCCAGGTTGGTGCGTGAGCGTGGTGATGGCCCCTTCGTTGAGGTCACTCTGGATGAGCTTTAAGCTGCGTTTCCACGAGCTGGCCCTGGCGGAGTGGCGGCGGCTCGACGGCAGCTTGCGCGAACCACTCAAGAAGAAGCTCGCCGAGCGACTGGAAAACCCTCGTGTACCGGCCTCCGCCTTGTCGGGCATGGCGGACTGCTACAAGATCAAGCTGAGAAGCGCGGGCTATCGCCTGGTCTATCGCGTGGATGAAGACCTGGGGTTTGTCACCGTCATTGCCGTGGGCAAACGGGACCGGCAGGAGGTGTATGCCGCCGCGTACGCGCGCCGGTAATAGGGGTTTTCAGGACTACCACCAGGAAAAGACGATGAGCCGCATGTTCAACCCGCCACACCCAGGCGCAACCTTGCGCGAAGACATCCTCCCCGCCCTCGGCCTGACCGTAACCGATGCCGCACGGCAACTTGGCATTAGCCGTACCGCCCTGTCCCGCCTACTCACCGGCCATGTCGGCATTTGCCCCGCAATGGCCCGCCGTATCGAAGTCTGGCCGGGACCGGAACGCGGGGGCCGCGCGGAAATTTGGCTAGGCATGCAAGTGGATTACGACCTGTGGATGGCGGAGCAAGGGCCGGCGCCCCTCGTCGAGCGGGCGCCAGAGTCGCTGGCGGCCTGATCCCCTAGCCGGGGTTAGCGGCCCAGGCCAAGATCCTGGCACAGGCGCAGCACCGGACCCGCCTGATTCATGCTGTAAAAGTGCAGGCCCGGGGCGCCACCCGCCAGGAGGCGCTGGCAGAGGCCGAGGACCACCTCGTGACCGAAGGCACGGATGGCCTCGATATCGTCGCCCAGGGCCTCCAGGCGTTTGCGGACCCAGCGCGGGATCTCGGCCCCGCAGGCGTCGGAGAAGCGGGCGAGCTGGGAGAAGTTAGTGATGGGCATGATGCCGGGCTGGATGGGGATCTGAATGCCCCGGGCCGCGCAGCGCTCGACAAAGCCAAAATAGGCGTCGGGGTTATAGAAATACTGGGTGATGGCGGCGTTGGCGCCGGCTTCGACCTTGCGCTGGAAGTTGGCCAGGTCCTGATCGGCATTGGGGGCCTGGGGATGGACCTCGGGGTAGGCCGCGACCTCGAGGTAGAAGTGGTCGCCGGTCTCCTGGCGGATGAAGGCCACCAGTTCGTTGGCATTGCGGAAGTCCCCGGCGGTGCCCAGCCCCATACCGGAGGGCAGATCACCGCGCAGGGCCACCAGGCGGTGAATGCCTTGAGCCTGGTAACGTTCCAGGATGCCGCGGATCTCGGCCCGGCTGGAGCCGATGCAGGCCAGGTGGGGGGCGGCCGGTATGCCCCGGGCCAGGAGCAGGTCCAGGGCCGCGAAGGTGCTGTCTCGGGTGGAGCCGCCGGCCCCGAAGGTGACGGAGAAGTACTCGGGCCCCACGGCATTCATGAGGTCGATGCTGGCGGCGAGTTTGGTCATGCCCTCCGGGGTCTTGGGCGGGAATAGCTCGAAACTGAAAGCGGCTGGGTGGGGCGGGGGGGCTGGCATGGGTGTTCCTGTCAGGCGCGAGAGGGTTGCCGCGGGGCAGGGGAGGGTGAAGGTGTTCCTGGGCCTGTTGTACGGGGCCCCGGGGGTAGGAGGGGCCCGAGCCCCCCATGCCCGCAAAGCCACCAGTGCCCGGAGCAGGCGGACCCGCCCCCATAGCGAGGTGGGCGGCGCCCGAACCCCAAAGGGCCCGGGCGCCGTGATCAAGCCTCAATACCGATAGTATTCAGGCTTGTAGGGGCCTTCGACCGGGACGCCGATGTAGTCGGCCTGGGCCTGGCTGAGTTGGCTCAGGTGGACGCCGATCTTGCTCAGGTGCAGGCGCGCCACCTCCTCGTCCAGCTTTTTCGGCAGGACATAGACGCCGATCGGGTACTGATCGCGATGGTTGAAGATCTCCATCTGGGCCAGGATCTGGTTGGTGAAGCTGTTGGACATGACGAAGCTGGGGTGGCCAGTGGCGCAGCCCAGGTTCACCAGGCGGCCCTTGGCGAGCAGGATGATGCGCCGGCCGGTGGGGAAGATGACGTGGTCCACCTGGGGCTTGATTTCGTCCCAGACGTAGCCCTCGATGGAGGCGACGTCGATCTCGTTGTCGAAGTGGCCGATATTGCAGACGATGGCCTGGTCCTTCATGGCCAGCATGTGGTCATGGGTGATGATGTCGAGGTTGCCGGTGGCGGTGACAAAGATGTCCGCCAGGGGCGCGGCCTCTTCCATGGTGACCACCTTGTAACCTTCCATGGCGGCCTGAAGGGCGCAGATGGGGTCGATCTCGGAGACCCAGACCTGGGCGCCCAGGCCCCGCAGGGACTGGCAGCAACCCTTACCCACGTCGCCATAACCGCAGACCATGGCGACCTTGCCGGCGATCATGACATCCGTGGCGCGCTTGATGCCGTCCACCAGGGACTCACGGCAGCCGTAGAGGTTGTCGAACTTGGACTTGGTGACCGAGTCGTTGACGTTCATGGCCGGGAAGAGGAGGGTCTCGGCCTTGGCCATCTCGTAGAGGCGATGGACGCCGGTGGTGGTCTCCTCGGTGACGCCGCGGATCTCGGCGGCGAGCCGGGTCCAGTGCTGGTTGTCACGCGTGAAGGTCCGGCCGAGGACGCCGAGGATGGCGCGCCACTCCTCGTTGTCCTGGGCGGTAGGGGCGGGGACGGCGCCGGCCTTTTCGTATTCGACGCCCTTGTGAACCAGCAGGGTGGCGTCGCCGCCGTCGTCCAGGATCATGTTGGGGCCACCGCCGTCGGGCCAATTGACCACCTGCTCGGTGCACCACCAGTATTCCTCCAGGGTCTCGCCCTTCCAGGCGTAGACGG
>JADZBU010000198.1 GCA_020851955.1 Chromatiaceae bacterium
AAAATAATCCGCGCCCGCAGAGACAATTGCTGAGGGCAGGTCCCTTGGCGCTCAAGCGACTCCAGTTGCTGACGCTCGCGAGCGGTGACGGGGACAGGGGTAGGACAAAGTAGGGGCATCGGAAAAACCCGAAGAGAAGAAGATCATTATCCTATAACATATACTTCACAAGCGGTATTAGGACTTTCATCCTGCGGTACTAGGGAAGACCCGCGCTGCTGGATTGCCACCCCATCGTGCCGGAGGGGACATGAACGACATCCATAATCAGGCAATTGCCCAGCGTATCGACTGGCTCTTCGATCTCGCCCGCCGCCATGGCGAAACCTTTCGCGGGCCGGAAGCCTGGCTGGCACGCCAACGCTACATCGCCGAGCACCCGACCGCCATCGCCGTCCTCAAGTGCATGGACGGGCGCATCAACATCCCCTTCGCCACTCACACCCCGACGGGCATCCTGATGCCCTTTCGCAATCTGGGCGGCATCTTCGACCTCGGCTGGCCGCATCTCGGCGAGGTCCTGGTCCACCATGTCCAGCGCATGACCGGGGCCGGGCGCCGCGTGATGTTCCTCATCACCTACCACTGGTCGCGCGGCAATCCTCTCCGTGGATGCGCCGGTTTCAATTACGACACCGCCGCCGCCATCGCCCACACCCAGGACATTCGCCGCCAGGTGGAGCACATCTTCGGCGCGGGCCACGGCACCGTCTACCCGCTGGTCTGCGGCTTCGAGACCGACGAGGATGCCTTGGCCATCCACGGCAGCGATGGCACCCTGCTCGACCTCGCCAGCCTCGCCGCCGCCGACCTCGCCACGCTGGAACAGCGGCTCGCCGCCTTGCTCCCCGACATGCCGGAGCAGATGCGCGCCGATCTGCTGCCCCTGCTGCGCGGCAATCTCGATCACATTGCGCAAGTCCGCGAACAGACTGCGCGCAACGAGCGCCGGCTCGATATCGAGCACCGCGAATGGGTGATCTGCGTCGGCCGCGGCTTCGATTTCCTGCACACCCCCAACCTCGCGCTGATCATCGGCCCCTACAGCCCCGATCTCGCCGATCCGCTGCGCAAGGCGGCCGGTATCATCCGGGGCAACATGGAGGCGGGGCGCATCCCGAGCGACGGTTTTCTCCTGCTCGCCTCGGTCCTGTACGACGAAATCGGCGTCGACCGGGCGCGCGCCGAAATGAAGGCGCGTTTCCTGTCGCGCTTCGCCGCCGGCGTGGTCAGCGAAGAATTCCCGGATCTCGCCGGACGGATGACCAGCCGCACCGCCATCCTCGACTGGCGCTCGCGCAGTCTGGAGTTGATCGGTGCCTGAGCCTGGCCGGCGCCTTGTCCTCTCCGCGGCACCCACCCTCGTCCCCTGAAGGGAGCCACGCATGGCCAATCGTCTGGGCGTCAAAGCCGTCGCCGCTCTCCCCGTCCTCGCCTACGACCAGGTGCGCGATCAATTGCAGACGGGCGATCTTGTGTTCTGCTCGGGGACCTATCTCTTCTCGAAGTCCATCCGCTGGTTCACCAAGTCGGTCTGGAGCCATGTCGGGATCATCTATCGCGACGACAACCTGCGGCGCATCTTCATCCTCGAAAGCGAGATCGCCATCGGCGTTCGCCTTGTTCCCTTGTCCAAGTATCTGCGCGACTACCACGGCAGGAACAAGCCTTACCAGGGGCGCATCGTGGTCTGCCGCATCGCCCCCGCGGCGGACGGCGAGAAAGTCAAGAAGGCGATCAGCTTCGGCATGGATGAACTGACCCGGCCCTACGATAACTGGGAGATCATGCGCATCGCGATGCGCATTCTTTTTCGGCGCGGCCGCAAGGACCGCGATCGCAAGTACATCTGCTCGGAACTGGTCTACGAGGCCTTCCGCAAGGCGGATATCGCCTTCAGGTTCAACCGCAACTCGATCAGTCCGGACGATATCTGGAAGGATGCGCGGGTGGAGATGCAATTCCGCATCATGTGACAGGGTCGGGCTGGGGTTGTCCAGCACGGGATTAGGCTTTGCGCCGCCTCCCGCATCAGGACGATGCCGCCAGCCCCATCGCTTCCAGCACGGTGGTCGCCGCTTCCATGATGTGCTCGGCGATGCGCGCTCGGACAACGGCATTCGCGGACATGGAGGTGCACCTCCAATTTATTGGCGCGATCAGTCCCTATTCGCGCCATTCCTATTGGCGCGATAGGGGCCGGTTCCGGTAATGGCGGCTAATTCTTGGGTGAGTCCGTCGAGAAGGGGGCGTTTTGCGGGTCCCGGCCGGAGATGCGGGCGTATTGGGCGGCATGGAAGGGCTTGAGCATCAGCATCATGACGCCAGTGGTCCAGGCAAAGGAGAACATGCCAGACAGGGCGATGATCATGGTCATCACTTTCCAGCCCTCGGGCATGAGGTCGCTGTTGTAGCCGACGGTGGTATAGGTGCTGCCGCAGAAGGTGATGGCTTCACGCAGGGTGTCCACCAGACCCAGTTGAAAGACGAGGATGGCCCAGATCATGATTTCGCCCAGGTGGGTCATCATGAGGAGAAACATGCTGAAAAAGAACAGCATTTCGACCCGCCAATAGGTGCGTCGGTGCAGCATGTCGCGGCTGCGCTGCATGAACCAGGGGTAGATGAGGGCGATGCAGAGGCCATGGAAGAAGAGAACGGCCATCAGGCCCGCACCGCCGAATAAAAAGTCCAGGAGGTCGTAGTTCACCGCCAGGGTGTCGAGGTGCTCGACGATCCGGGGCGGCACCACGGGCGCCATGGCCTGTGCGACCGCTTCGGCGACAGGTCCGGGTGCGGCGGGGTCCGGCATCTCAAATGCTCCTGACGTGGCAAGGGTAGGGTGGTGGCGAAAAAGCCTGGAACTGGACCTTGCCCCGCCCCAGGCCGGACTTGCCGCGGGCCGGTGTCCTAGCGGCTGGCGGGTTCGTAGGCCAGATTGGGCGCCAGCCAGCGCTCCATCTCGGCCAGGTCGAGGCCCTTGCGATCGGAGTAGTTCTTCGCCGAAAGGACACTGCCCTTGATGAACTGTTCATTTAGGTCCGCCATCAGTGCCTCGACGGTGGCGAACGACAGTAAGCCGCCACGGCGCGCCTTCTTCTTCATCGCGGCCATGGTGGTGGCGTTCGGAACCAGCGGCTCGAACGGCGGCGCCTTGGCGTGAGCGACGCACTTCAGCATGATGCGGATGGCGTCGGATAGGGTCAGCCCCATCATTGCCAGCCTGGCGGTTGCCTCTTCCTTGATGTGCTCGTCGATGCGTGCGCGGACGTCCGCATTCGCGGACATGGTGTGCTCTTTCAATTTATTTCCATATGAAAGGTTAAAACCCCCGCCTTTCAGGCGGGCAGATTTCATCTGAAGCCCTCACGCTGGTATTTTGAACGACCCCAAGTGCAGCGGTGAGGGTCCGTCAGGATGGATTATCG
>JADZBU010000199.1 GCA_020851955.1 Chromatiaceae bacterium
CGATAATCCATCCTGACGGACCCTCACCGCTGCACTTGGGGTCGTTCAAAATACCAGCGTGAGGGCTTCAGATGAAATCTGCCCGCCTGAAAGGCGGGGGTTTTAACCTTTCATATGGAAATAAATTCAGATAGGCTTTCAATATAAACTTTCACATCCATAAGATCATGTTCGAAACCTTCCACGGGGGTATCGGTATAGCCTTGCATAATTAAATTCTCGCTTCGTAGGTTTAGGGATAGAGAGTGTTGATGAGACATCTGATTATTTCCGATATAATCAAATCTTTTTATTTCTTTTAATTCGAATATGAAATCAAAACGGAATACCTGTCTTGCTTTTCATAGTAGGGAACAGACCTAGCCCTGATAGGGGTAAGCGAGGGCCGACGACGCTAAGCGAGCACGAAGGGTCATAGGGTGAATGTGTATGTTACGCGATTACGCATTGAACAGTTAGTGTTCGGTTGCTGACGCCCAAAATATTTATATATCCGGAATGCAGATGGCAGATCTTGACACTGGTTTTGCCTCGGGGTATGTTTCCCGCTGGCCACGGTGAAGTCCCCAGGCCAAGTAGAACGTGGGGAAGTGGTAATTGATCCATTCTGTTTACTACTTCTTAGTGAAACTAATCTGATTCATACTGGAGCCCCGAAATGGCATCAAAAGTAAAAGTTTATATTGTAAATTATGAGACACAAGCCGATCACAATGTGTACTTTGTTGATTACGATTCTCAGCAAGAAAACGAGGGACTAATTTCCCCTGGAGAACTTGTCGATTACGAAACACAAGCAGACGTAAAGGTTTTCATTGTTAAATACGAAACTCAGGCAAGCATAAAAATAATGAAAAAGAATTTCCCAAAATAGAATTTTCTTTATGCTTTGGGTTGCCGCTTTTGGCAGCCCAACACTCAAATGAAACATAATAATTTTTAGTTGCTGCACCCGGAGTTTATTTCGATGCGCTATGGGTAGGGGTAAATGGGGTAGCACTTGCCAACTTCTACGGTCCCAGATGACTAAATTCTTTCTTTACCCTTTATCCTTTATCCTTTATCCTGGTAGATTGTAACGGGCCTTGATCACCAGGGGGTTAGTCTGACTTGAAGTGGGATGCGATCCGAGCCAAAGGGTCCACCAGGCGCTAGGGGGGAATGTAGTGGTATTTCAGCTTGTTGGCCAGATTGAACAGCTTGGTATTGTGTCCGCCAGGATAGTGAACTTCTAACCCCACAACCACATAAGCGCCACTTGCAAATGAAGTTCCCGGCTTTACCGGGGTTGGCTACCAATGAACTTATTTACATTTTGCTGTCGCTTCGCCACCATTTATGATCAGCTTATCTTTGACTCGTTTCAAACTGATCTTATCCTCCCATTCTTCGCCCTCACCACTACAGGCAAAATTCCCTTCAAAATATAGGTCCTCAGACTTAAGGGTTTTTTTCAAAACGCACGATGATTCATGGCCATTAAAATCCTTAGCGCTGATCTTCGTTGGATTTTCACCATTACCTTTGCATTGATCGGGGGAACCCCAGCGACCATGAAATTGATTTGGAATGCCCGGTGTAGCGGCCAACAAAATTTGGCTACCACAGAAAATCCAAGCCAGAAGAGTAAGTTTTACGACCGTAAATTTTTTCATGGCAGTATGGACCTCGATTAGATCAGAAAGGGGTAATAAATTCCTAAAATTAGTGAAATGATTTTTAACCACTCATCGTTTAAACTCCATTATCAGTTTAGGTTATATAGCTCTTTTATCATCATCACCATCCTTCTTCCAGTATGGAAGCACCTATTCTCTATTCCCTACACGTGACCTCCGGACCCGGGTCAAGCCAATTCCTTTATTCGCCTAAGACGTGTATGACACCAGGGTCACCAGACCAGCTTCAACCGGTTGAGTTACTTCACCTACGGGTAGGAACAGATGCCATCGTAAACTGCGTTTTCCTCTCCTACGGTACAGATAGCCGTAATTTTTCCGTTGTTCCTCCAGAGAAACTTACAATTAGCTGATCCCGTCCCGGCACAGGCTGACATTTCGAGTCTGCCTTCACAACGCGCGTCACCTTCATAACATTCATCGGCATCTTGGGCGTGAAAAGGCTCCCATCCTGCTTTCAGCATCTTGTCGCGAACGCTTGCATAGCTTTCACGTTTCGCAAAGGATGGCAAACTGGCTGTACCGGCGGGAGCTGCTAAGCAGGTGTCAGAATAAGCATAGGGTTTGCTTTTAGCCTGTTCGGCACACCATGAATCACCTTGCGGATATCGGCAGTCTTTCCTGGCGATGGTATCAGGATAGCATTTTGCCATGGCCAAGCCATTGCAAGCCGACAGTGATGTAGCTAGGATCACGACAAAAACGCGCATATGAAAAACCTCCTATGTTCAAAAAATGACTGCTGCATAACGACCCGGCATGACCTTGGCCAATCAGGGTTAACCCCTCGTTCCAAAACGCCTACCGAGGCGCCAGCAAATATTGACCTCGTTAAAGTGCCTCGATCTTCACATACGCGTCCATCTCGCCCATGACTTCACCTTCACCATTGATTTGCTCGCCTTTATCAACCGATATTCTGACCTTTTTGCCTTGATAGCGGCTGAAGCTAGACTCATCCTCACCCCATAATTCACAGATGGAGGCCCCACATAATCCGGTCTGTTCTTGGCCCTGGAGATCGGTGATGGTCAAATAGCAATTATCGCCACAGTCATATGAGGTGATGGTGCCTTCAAATGTGCGGGTTTGGGGCTTATCATGGACAGAGATCGCCGTGGGCTTGACGGGCACGGCTTCTTTGAGGCGGTCGATGCGACGAAGGGCCAAATCTTGGAATTGGCCCTGCGGATACTTGTCGAGATAAGCCTGGAAATCGGCCAAGTCATCGCTTGTTTTGATGCTACTCCAAAACTCCAACTCGAATTGTGGATTGGCTGATGCGCTGAGGGCTGATTGCGCTGGCTTAGAGCCCAGTAGTTGGGGACAAATAGCCTCGTACACGGCGTTGGTGATGGTGCTCGTATCACTCATCATTTTCCATTCGGCACCGGTGGTATTGCTGGTTTCCTGGTTAGTACGCAACTCAATATTGTTCGTCCAGAGATATTTTTTACCCTGGCAATCGAGACGATAGATATTACGATAGCCCTTACTCTCCATCTGAAAGGAAACCGCATATTGCTGTATTTCTGGCACGGATTTATAGGTGATCGGAGTCCCATCGACAACTAAGGTCCCGTTAGAAGTACCAGTATTGATGGCGGTGGCAGGTGAGGATTCAGGCGGGTTATTGCCATTAGCCGTGGCATAACCAAATATTTCCGTTGGCTTGCTAATGGTAATATCAGACTCAGGCGATGGGCTGTACTTAAATTTCCTGGCAAGTTCTTCATCGGACATGTTAGCTGAACCCGAGTGGCATGTTTCTCGGTACAAACTAGCGTCTGATTCATAAACACCAGGGATTCCTCCCCAGAAATCAAGAACATCGACCTGAAGCTTCCCACCAGATGCCATAATCACCGCAGGAAGCCTGGTGGAACAAAAAATATACACCTCATGCGGGTCCTTATTCCACTTAATCTTGAGTTTCTTGTCATCGTTTGGGCTTTCACCACCAAGCAATTTAAGCTTTATTAGCTTTCCGCGATCATCTGATGTGATTTCTTCTTTGCCCAGTGTTTTCGACCATGAGCAACTATCCATATGACATCTACCAAGGGTAGGAACGATTGAAGGTAATTTTGCAGGGGTTACTCCAGATGAATCTCCAGGACATTTGCTTGCTACATTGCTTACCCAGTTCACGCCCTCGCCATTATCATCGATAAGAAAATATATTTTTTTATTTTTTTTGAATGACTCATCGATGAGTTTAGATTCTCTCGCGGTTTTCTTTTCATCCTGTTCACCATCCATAATACAGTATTGAAGTACCTTATCTTTATTCCCTTTAAGAACAAAATCCCCTTTTACTTTGAAATAACTACATTCTTCGCCTGGCTCAAGAAACTTTGTAACCGTGGCGCAAATATATTGTTCACCTGCGCAAGCCAGATATGGAAACGTGAAGGTAGAAATCGTGCCAACCAGAACTAAAGTTTTTGCAATGCTAGAATGAATAGCTTTCATGTAACAATCACCATGACTAGGCGGTAACGCCCCTCGAATAGACCTGATATACCTAAGTTGGCGTCGTTTCTTACTACTTTACTAAATCAACGCGATCTAAGGCATGGCATCAATCACCTGACTCCGCTAGCCGTCATAACCGAGGGCATCGTCCGCGCCAATCCCCTGACGCTGCACCCGTGCCAACCTGCCGGGTTCGACCAACAACAAGGATATGTCGTGGTTCGGTCTGCTCGCACGACTCATCCTTCTCGATAGACGTTTACTTTTTTAAGCCTTCAAGCTCTTTGAAGCCTTCAAGCTCTTTAGCGCGAGATGCTGTAGCGGTCATAAAGCAGTCATTTGAACTCACGGTTGCCATCGTTCCCCCTTCAGGGTCAGCATAGTAATTGCAGTTAGCATCACGGAACTTAATCCAAGCTCGCTGGGCTGCTTGTAACTCTTTATTCCGTGCTGGTGAAAGTTGAGCCATAACCTCTTTATATACCTTGTTGAGGCGCGTATCTTGGCGTTTCGTTTCTGCTCCTATGCAATCAAGCATGTCAACAGTCACACCACCCGACTTCTCCATGCAGGCCGAAAACTGTTGGGATAATTCAATATCGTCGGCGGTAGCTGTCTGAAAAAGACAGCACAAGGTTAAAACTGCCACTAGCGATTTTTTAGAAGCCATGGATATTTCCTTTTTATATGGTTGAATATGGCGTCAACTGATACGCCTATTGCCGGCAATCATTGGCGTTAAATTGCAGAGCGAGGAAGTAGCGGCACTTTTTACCATGTGGAAGGGTTTCCGCGCCGTCCACTGGGGTCTAATCTTGAACGGTTTAGCAAATGATAATGGATCATTTTAGGGATGCAGAATTTTGTTGAAGTTCAATCACCTCCATAATGTTATCCATTAGGAAAACCATATTTTTTTATTTGGGAGTTGGATTATTTTGCAGGGACCCTTGCATGAGCTGCCGCAGATTGGCGGCCCTGCGTACATTAGCTTCATCAAGCCGCACGGTGGCAAACACATCCTCCCGCGAACGGCACACCGAGACATCGACAAGTCCACTTAAACGTATCTGCTTAAGTTCTGGTGACAGATGGTTCATGAGGCTACGTCGTGCCTCCAAGCGGGCCTCGGCCTCGGCCAAGTCAAAGGAACCCTCATCCTCACTTAAGGCCGTGGCTTTGGCGACCACGATGATGGTTTTGGCTGTCCCCGCCATGACTTCATGCACACCCACGGCCTGCGCTGGACATGAATCCTCTTGGGCAAAAGATGTCATGGCCAGGCAGAGAGTTATGACTGCTATCATAGCAGGCCCAAGTAAAGCCCACATTTAGAAGTTCTTCAATCTACTAGTATTGCTGTAGCTGTCAACACCCTCGAGAGGCGTTTTATTGGCACCAGACGCGGCATCACTTGGCGAAGTAGGTGTTGGCTGGGATTGGGACATACCAGCAGCGGGGGCAGGATTTGCCGCAACTGATTCCGAAATGCTTCCGGCGGTATTACCTGCTGATTTTATGGTCTCGGGTTTGATGCCAACACTCACGCGCACTTCTCGCCCTTTGGTGTAGCAATCACCGAGTTGAACAACACCTCGCAACAATGATTGAGAGGAATTCCGTAGCACTTTAACCCGATCAATGACTTCCTTCCGCACATTATCCTTACCGGCGCCCGTCATGGATTTGGTTTCATTGACCGCCTTTGTTATCGCATCGTCGCTTTTAATAGCTTCGGAAAGGAATTTTGAAATCTCCGCCTTGGCCAAAAGGGTAGCTTCATCTTTTGCATCGCGAATGGAATCGGGATCGTCAAAACTGACAGACGCTGATGCGGTGGACAATATTTTGGTACCGCCAGCAACATCCTCAATGCTCATACCGTCGGAGTAGGGGTAATCATCGCAGCCGGCGCCATTCGCGATCATCGGCAATGCAAGAAATACCAGGCCAAATGCGCATATATTCATTATTTATTCCTCACTTCACTAAGTTGACACGGATTTTCTTTGTTTTGGCCAACGCCGTGGGTTCGATAGCCAAGACTAGATCAATAGATTTTTGATCGTATATTGCAAAATACTCACCATGTGGACTTGCAGATACATATTGAAGAAGCGCCCAAGGTGCAAAGTTCCTGTTTGTCCACTTCGGAGGTTCCGCTATGAACCCCCTATCACCCATGGCATCCGTGAAGATCCCCATGAATCTGCTTGCATTCATGATCGTTACTGGTTTGAAAAGAAAGCTCTGAAGAGAAATTTCATTTGCGTCCAATAAACTAACCTCCAAATCAGGAATATAAAGTTGTTCATGAAGCATATTTTTGAAAAGATGGAGCGATGGGTCAGCCACAGCATTCAATTTCTGCTTGACATTTTGAATATAATAAGCATCTAATTGTACGCCCTTATTCAAAACATCATCGCTTTTAACGGCGCTTTGGTAGTTAAGAATTGCAATTATGACATCGTCGACAGGTAACTGCTCACCCGGTAAATTAAGCGACGCGAATAATACCCTATTGTAAGCACTTCCCATTCCTGATATTACTTTTTTTTGATTTGAAGATATATTTGAAAGGGTTTTCTTCATATTTTCCTCAAACTCTGGTTTCAAGCTTACAGTCAATTTGAAGATAAAAACATTTTCAATTCCGTATTGCTGAATTAACGTGTTGAATGCTCTTTGTGTAAAGCTTTGATCCCTTTGGTCTATTTTATATGATTTTGCTGTCTGCGGCGGTTCTATCGTAAAATTAAACACTTGGCCGTAAGAAATTGGCAAAATTACGTTTTCGTAGAGCAACGCAGATTTGTTATCCATTTGCTTTGTTTCTGTTGCAGCCTGGGCAAATAAACTTTCACCAGCAACAGCCACTTCGCCTTCCGCAAGCTTTTTGATGTAATTTTTGAAATCCTCTAATCGAACCGAAACTTTAGCCGTGACTTTAGTCAGACCTCCTTGCGACGAGACTTCCAGTACCTCGAAGCCCTGGATGGAACCCTGAGAATATTCCTTGATATTGGTGTCGATGCGGGAAGTCGCGCTTCGCACTCCCTCCTGAATTTCGGTGCGCTTTTCTAGGAGTTTCGTGGCATCAATGAAGGAGCCCACAACATTGGTTAAGGCGTTCTGGGCGGCGTTTTGAGCGGCGCTTGGTACATCGGTTCCCAAGCCATCGCTAATCACCGTTTTTACTTCGAGAATTTCAGCAGCGCCATTACTCGCTATTGGAACCCAGCACAACAGGAAAACTAGGGGCAGGCTGAAAACCCTATCCAGTAAGGACCCTGACTTATCCATGATGGTGGTGTGATGCATCGCTATTCCTCAGTTTAGTTTAGGCTGATGTCTTGAAGAGCTTGCGGGCTAGTGCTCCAACCTCTGCCGGATAAACTTTTTTTGGTCTCCAAAACAGGTTGACATGTTCCGCTCCCTGCCCTTGTAGAGGTCCTGGTTTTGCCAGACCTTCACGTTTTTGGCAATGCCTCCCCAAAGAGCTAATTGAGCCATACCCGGTTACGACCATTTCCCTGGCAATTTGATATGTCTCTCCGATTTAGCTCATAGGTAGGCCCGCTGCCCATACCGAGCCCAAACGATAGCCTAACCCCCTCCTTGCTCTAGCGTCTACCCATCAACCCCTTTAATTACGACAGCTTGCGACATTTTCGCCGTATCCTATTAATATTCTTGACTATAATATTTTGCAAAACCTGTATTCAACCTAGCCGCATGATCGGGCATTACAATCCGCTCGAACGGCTTATTGTTGTTACCCGGGGACCCCACCTTCAGCAGTTTTGCCCCCTGAAATTCGCAGGGTAGATCATCTTAATTATTGATAAGTAATGGATTTATGATTCAGCCTGGATCAGGATGAGTCCCCTGCCCATTCCAGGTCATATGAGGACCATGACCGGCCCGCAGGCCGGGAGGGGCCTGAGGGTAGGGACAGCCTTCAAGGGGCGGATAGGGCTACCTGGCCGGCTCTGGAACTGGGTGCTGGGTCGTCTCGGGTCTTGGGCGCCCTCATGACCACGGGAGCATTTCCGATTGGGGCTGAGTTCGATAGAGACGGGAGGAAGGGTAAGGAGGGAGAGGGGCAAATGGCGAGGGGGAAGTGTTGGACGTCCTTTGCCGAGCGGGGCTTGCTCTAAAACCCAGCAGTAACGAGGCCGAACCGAGGCGAAGGCGAACTGGAGCAGGTAGACAGCTAGCCCGGGTGAGGTGGGCCAGGGAATCGATACGGAGAGGTGGCGTCGGAGAAAGGTACTTGCTACCGCTAAGATGCTGACAACCCTCCCCCGACGCCGAAAGGGACCAAGGGCGAAACGCACATCCCTGTGCGCGGGAATGTCCTGACTTAGCCGATCCTTACTTGGTCGGAGCAGCAGGAGCGGTGGGCGCGACCGGAGGAGCGGGCGGGGCACCGTAGGGAGCGCCGTAGGGGGCACCATAAGGAGCACCATAAGGTGCATAACCGTAGGGGGCGCCGTAGCCGTAAGGGCCGTAACCGCTGGAGTAGCTGTCGTAGTAGCGGTTGTTGCCGCGACCATAGCCACGTCCGCCGCCACCCATGTTCATGCCGAAGTTGCCGTAGCCATCTCCGTCACCGAACATGTCGTTCATCATGTTGTTGTTACCCCAACCGTTGTTGCCATAACCGTTGTTACCCCAGGGACCACCGCCCCAGAAGGCGGAAGCAGAAGCGGAAACACCCAGCAGGGCAGCGATCGCGACAGCAGTAGCAAGCTTTTTCATGTGATTTTCTCTTTAGTTAGTTCTGTTGGCAGCGAGGGCGGCGTCTTAGTGATGCGGTGCGCCGTCCATGGGGAGATAGAATATTAGAATATTCTGATGTTGTCAAACGTGGTTTTACAGACCTAGCCTCGGGGGCCTGGGTGGTCATTAGCACGGCCTAACGGGGCTGGGAGCCCCGACCAAGGCCCGGTCACTATCGGGTGAGGGCATCAGCAACGCTCCGAGGAGCCTCGTCACGACGCCAGGCAGCCCGGCTTCGGTGGGTGTTAAGCGGGTCTTTAGAGCCAGGACAGGGCGGGCGCTAGATACCAGGGAGTAGTGGGAGGGGGACCGGAGAGAGACCGCGTTATATGTCAAGACCCGTGGGATTGTATACCGAATAAGCGTTTATCCGTCATGCGCGCCGCACTGAGCCCGGGTCGTGGCTCTCCAGGCTGTTTGCCTGCGGCTGATCGCCCTAGGCGACATTGCCGTCCAAGGTCTGACCAGCAGCGGGGCATCGATCAGTGCCCGCCAGCTTTGCTCTTCTGCGCCTGGGGCGTGCCCTGCCTCAGGTCCAGGCACCAGACGACCATGAGATGCAAGCTCTACCGTGCCTGACAAGAAAAAGGCCCGAGGGGGTGCTCCCTGGCAGGCTTAGGGAGACTCGGGCCTTTGGGCGGGAGACCTGGCCAGGCGTGCCGAGGTCTTCGCCTCAACTTCAGTCTAGCCCATCGTGAAGCCAACGCCAGTTCAACGCCATCATCCTGTCACCAGGGCCTGCTGGCTTGGCAACCGAAATCCCAAGTTGCGCACAGGGTTCACCAAAAGGCGTTCCAGAAGTCAATAGCGGGCTAGCAGGGTTTTGGCTTCTGACCTAATCCCCTGTAATTGTTCGAGTTCATCAGAGTGGCCAGTCAGTGGCCAGAACCGCGCTAGCCCTTAGCGGATGCGCCCTGCGGGGCAATGCACAATGTTTATCGACACAGTTATCCACAGTAGCTGGGGAAAACTACCTCTCACCGGTCCACTTCAGTAGCTTAGGGCCTACTTCAGACTTGGGCTGCTCACCCCCGACGCCAGACTGCTATCTCCATCCTTTCGGGAACTCGTCGAGCGATAGCGTGCGGCAAGGCACTCCCCGCCGCGCCGCTCGGGTCATCATGCAACCCGGAGCGCATCATCCGCTGTTAGCAGGCCGGGAGGGGGTGCGAATCACCGTGACTATATCGTGACGCACAGCAGTCACAAGCTGGCCATCCGTGACGTTCGGGGTCACGTTTGCATGGGGTTGAATGGCGTAACATGTTGATGTTAAATAGCTCTTAGAGCGCTGCTATGTTTCGTAATCAGTAGGTCGAGAGTTCGAATCTCCTCATCGGCTCCATATTTCAGACACTTAGGCGCCTAATGGCGCCTTTTTCTTTTCCGTTGTGCCGGAAAATGTGCATACATCTTCCCGCATATACTCCTCATCCTCCAGCACCAGCGACAGCGGGGCGGCGATGCGGCCGGCGTGGGTGGCCAAGTGATCAGACACCAGGATAGCGCTGCACCATGCTCGCCGTTGCCCACTCGCCCAGTTCCTGGAGGACGTGCAGTGAAGTCCCTGCCTGCACATGCCAACTCGCCCAGGTGTGCTTGAGCTCGTCCAAGTGCAAGTCAGTGATGTGATACCGGTGCGGTAGGCCTTGTTTTCAGACAAGAATTGTCTTGGACATGGGGTCCACCTCAACCCTTAAGTCGCCCCTTAGGCGGGCAGGATTACCACCATGGTTGAAAACACCCTTGCTGCCTTTTCCCAGTGCGGGCAGCCGGAACAGGTCCTGGAGCCTCACTCGGCCCCGGTTCGTGAACCCAAGGCCGGTGAAATCCTGGTACGAATGCTGGCTGCCCCCATCAACCCAGCCGATATCAACTTCATCCAGGGTGTCTATGGCCTCAAGCCGGTATTTCCTGACGCTACCGCCGGCATGGAGGGCTGTGGGGTGGTCGAGGAGACGCGTTCCCCCGCCTTCCTGCCCGGCGATCAGGTGATCTTGCTGCACGGCATCGGCACCTGGGCCAAGTATCTGACTGCTTCCGCCGATCGCTTCCTGAAGTTGAAGGTACCCGTTGACCCCGCACAGGCGGCGATGCTGAAAATCAATCCCCCGACCGCCTATCGGTTACTAACCGGTTATCGGGAACTGCACCGGGGTGATTGGCTCGTGCAAAATGCGGCCAATTCCGGGGTGGGACGCTGTGTCATGCAGCTGGCCCGGCTACTGGGATTCAAAACCATCAACTTGGTCCGCAGAGCGGATCGGTGGGCCGAGGAGCTCAGGACCCTGGGCGCGGATGTGGTCGTGGGCGAGGATGATCCGCAGGCGGTCCAGCAGGTCCTGGCGGCACTGGGCGGCACCAGGCCCCTGCTGGGGTTGAATGCGGTGGGTGGCGAGAGTGCCATACGCCTGATGGAGGTGCTGGGCGACGGCGGTACCTTGGTGACCTATGGGGCCATGAGTAAACAGAGCCTGAAGGTCCCCAATCGTTTTCTCATTTTCAAGGGGCTGGAACTGAAAGGCCTGTGGATCACGGCCTGGCTGCAACAGCAATCACGGGGAGACATCGAGCAGCTTTATGATCGGCTGGCGGGGTGGATGGCGAAGGGGGCATTACATCAGCCGATTGATGCAACTTATCCCCTGGCGCAGGTGACAGCGGCGGTTACCCGGGCTCAGGAGGCATACCGCAATGGCAAGGTGATGCTGCGTCTGGATCAATAACCCGCGATAGCGGGCTGATTGACCCGGGAAATCTAACCACGCAAGAGAAACCCCATGCCGACGACAAGGCCATGACCAAGATCCGCTACCCGCTGCCCATCACTTACCGAGCAAGGGAAAACGCTTGGTCGAAATGTAGGTTACAAGGCAGTCTGCTGGGCCTGTTGGCGTTAATTCAGGAACTCGGTTCGACCACCACCGCTGTCCCGGACGCCACCAGAAACAGCATGGACTTACCGCCCCCACTGAACTCGCTGTAATCCAGTCTCACGCCAATCACAGCATTAGCCCCCAGTTCCTCGGCCTCCTTACGCAACTCCTCTAAACAGGTCTTGCGGGCATCCTTCAGGACTTTTTGGGTGGCGCTGCTGCGGCCACCAAAGAAATCCGTCATGGACGAGAAAAAGTCACGCAGGAAATTCATGCCAAAGACACATTCCGCCGTTATAACCTCCAGCGTCCTGGTGACCCGATAGCCATCCAGGGAATGCGCGGTAGTCAAGATGATCATAAAAACCTCAAAATAGTCGGAAAGCTCCACCTAGCCTTTCGTCTTGGAGAAGGTTTGCCCTAATCCCACCAGAAACAGGGCCAGAGCCGCGCCAAAGGGCGCACCCAGAAAGACGACCCGCGACAGCAGATTGGCCTTCACTTCATACCAGTTGTTGAGTCGAACCTGAATATCTTCAGCTACTACCGGATACTGCTGGCCATCGGGACCAACGGCAAAAAGCTGGTGCTGGGTGAGAGCCTGCTGTAACAAGGTATCACCCAGGTAGATTTCAAGCTGGTCTCTGGTTTTCTCTAAGGGTAAGGCCAAATGAAGGGGGGTCCACCAGATGGATTGATCGCCCCAGTAGGCCCGGTAAACATCAACGAAGAGGGTCGAACCGGTAATCACCAGGGCGGTCAGGCCCGTGATGACCAGGGGATTAAGGTATTTTTTCATTTCGCCGTTAGCCCGGAACCCTCACCGAATATCAAGTCAGATTAGCCCTTGAAGGAACTGCCCAGCCGGCTGAGTATGGGATCATAGATACTGCGCTGACTCTCGGGATACTCGATATAGAAGGTCTTGAACATGTCGTTGGAGAGAAAGGTCTTCTGATAGAAAATCTTTGGGCCAATATAACCGGAGACGACAAACCAGTTGTCCTTTTGGCGTTTGTAGGTCACTTTCTTGGTGATTTGCTGGGAAGAGGCATCCTGGGATTCTTTCTTGAAGAGATCCTGAATGGTTTGCTCCAAGACGTTGTGGGTGCCATAGATGATCATTTGCGCCTGGAGATCAGCGGAGGCGAAGATCTGACCATCGCCATTGGGGGCCTCACCCTTGGGCAGGAGCAGCTTGGGGGGATAGTCGATGGAGTAGTTGAACCGGGGATTCGCATAGGTCTGGAAGGTTTCAGCGGCGGAAACCATCGGGGCGGCTAGTATCAGCATCAGCAGAAATAGGAGATACCGGCATCTATGACTTCCACCGAGTCGGTATAGTGTTGCGGAACGCCGACGTAAGTCAGTCGGGAGGATATCGCAACAGCCTGAAATAGATGATGAAGCCATGATCATAAGCAGCCTTACAGATACAGCAGAATCGCGAAGTAATGACTGGCGCTGCCCGCCAATACGAAGAGGTGCCAGATCCCATGACACCAGGGCCAGCGCTGATCGAGGAGGTAAAAGATCACCCCCAGGGTGTAGAAAACGCCTCCCGTCACCAGCCAGACGAACCCGGCTAAGGGCAGGGCGGCCATGATGTCGTCCAAGGCCAGCAGGATCAGCCAACCCATCAAGAGATAAATCATCACCGACCAGAGACCACCGCCCCCACCGCGCACCGTATCCATGATGATGCCGCAACCGGCCAGCCCCCAAACCGCGCCAAACAGCCACCAGCCGGTTTCTCCCTGGAGGGCCAACAGGGTAAAGGGGGTGTAGGTTCCCGCAATCAAGAGATAAATGGCGTGATGGTCGATGATCCGCAGGATGGCTTTCGCGCGACCGCGCAGGCTATGGTAGAGGGTCGATGAGAGGTACAGCAAGAACAAGGTGACGCCGTAAACCGTAAAGCTGATGATCCGCATCGCCCCGCCTTCGACACCGGACAGTGTCACCAATACGGTAACGCCCATCAGGGCTAGGACGGCCCCGACCAGATGGGTGATGCTATTGAAGAACTCACCTGGATACATCGACTTGCCACCGGAAACAGCCAGGGTCACCGCTCAACACCGAATTTGTCCGAATACCCAACCCCGAAGGGCGAATCGTGAAACCGTCGGGGTTAAGCATGGGCTGCGATCATTACAAGCCTGGATAGCGGACCGCGTTAGCCAAAGGTGCGCGGAAAACTCAGCGCGGCGGTCAGGTAAAGGAGCGTTGCCAGGATGAGTACGGCGTTAAATCCCCAATGGATCGCCAGCAGGGTGGCCAGAATCGCGGCCACCACCGAGGCAAAGCCATTGACCGCCCAGGCCCAAGGCACCAGCACCGGCGTCCGGGCCGCGACGCTGGCCAGACCCAGGGGAAAGGGCATCCCCATCGCAAAGGCGAGGGGTGCGATCAGCAGCACCGCAATCCCCATCTTGACGACCTCCTCCAGACCCATCAGATAGCGGAAAGCAACCGGTAGCCCCACGAGGTAAAGGATTGTCAGCCCGGCAATCATGATGGCCGCCCACCCGACCGCCTGGCGCGACCGCCCGGCCTGGCGGAACCGCTCCGCGACCCGGCTGCCAAGGCCGGCGAAGAGCAGGAAGGCCGTCAGCACCACCGCCACGGCGTAAACCGGGTGGCTCAGGAAGAGGATGAATTTCTGGATGAAGGCGATTTCCACCAGCATGAAGGCCAGACCCAGGGCGGTGAAATAGACCACCAGGCCGCCGGCGCCCCGCCCGGTGCCGGCTTGCCGCCGCAGGAATAGCCACAGCGGCAGGAGTGTCAGTAGCAGGCCGAAGACCACCGCTTGCACCAGGGTAGCGATCACCACCGGATAACCCCATTCGAGGAGCGACAAGCCACCCCGTTGCTTGAGGGCGAGGATCTCCGGCACCGTTTGCCAGCGGAAGAAGTGGAAGAAGTAGGGCCGGTCATCCGTGGCGGGCCGGATGACGAACTTATAGCGCGCCATGAAGTCAGCCCTTTGGTCCGACAAGATCGCCCGGGCGCCCTCGTAAAAATAGGGCCGGTCCAGGATGTTGGCGCGGTTCGCCTCCTCCGGCCTCATACCCGGGTACCAGATGGGGTCGAAGGCCCGTTGCTCGATGAAGGTCCTGAGCGCGGCGATCTCCCCTGGGGAAAAGGGCGCGTTTTTCACCAGCAGGGTCGCGGTCTTCCAGCCGCGGATCATCACCAGGCGCGTCGCGGGATCCGCTAAGCCTTGTTTTTCCAGGGCCGCGACCGCCGTCGCGAAGAGCTTGAGGGTATCCCGGGGCGGTAGGGTCACCCAGCGGGTGATCGCCAGCAGGCCGCCGGGGCGCAAATGGTTCAAATAGGCGCCCAAGGCCTCCTCGGTGTAGAGATAGCTCTCCGCCAACCCATGCAGCCCAGCGGAGGTGGCCGCAAAGGCGTCCAGCAGGGCGACCTGGATCAAATCGAATCCAGCCTCGCTGGTCTCGACGAAACCGCGCGCCTCGCCGATATGCAGCCGCACTCCCGGCAGGCTGTAGGGACGGCCGGAAAAGGCACCGAACTTATCCTCCACCAGCGCCACCACTTGCGGGTTCAACTCCACGGCGTCCACCGTCCGGGCGCCAAGGACCAGCGCCTGGAGCACGTCGGTCCCGCCGCCCGCCCCCAGGATCAGCACCTCGGGCTCCCGCAACAGGTGATACGGGAGGGCCGAGGTCAGAAAGTCCAGGTAGGCCTGAGCCTCCCAGTGGCCATCGAAGCGGTTGATGGCGGTCATGCCGTCCCCATCGGTGAAGAGGGCTATCTGGGCCGGCGGTTCGGTCTCGGCCAGCAGGCTGAGACCCGGCGCGTGGCGGAAGGGCACCCGGGGACTCTCGACCGCCGTGATCACCCCCAAGGGGCTGGAGACCTCGGCGACCACCCGCGCGCCGCTGATTTGCAGAGTCTGGGCCAGTTCCTTGTAGGGCGAGGACTGGAGGAGGGTCCAGGCCCCCGGTAGGGCGAGGATGGCGACCGCCACCAGGGCGAAACCGCTCCCGATCCAGCGCCGGTGGCCATGCCAGGCCGCCAGGGCCCCGGCGACCAAGCCCAACAGCGCGGTCCAGCGCAGGGCGCTCGCGGGGGCCATCAGCAGCAGCAGAAGGACGCTGCCCAGGCCACCAGCCGCCGCCCCCAGAATATCCGCGGCGTAAAGGCGCGGGATCTGGTCGGGGAAGCGGGTGAAGCTCAGGCAAATGGCGGTGGCGGCGCAGAAGAAGGGCAGGATGAGCAGGGCATAGATGAAGCCCAGTCGCGGCAGTTGCCGGGGATCCCAGAGGATTTCCAGGGCGTTGAAACCGACCCGCTGGGCGGCGAGGAAGGCCAGCAGCGCCGTCAGGCCGAAGAGACCGGCGGCGGTAGCAAAGACCCCCGTGAAGCGCTCCCCCAGACGCTGTTGCGTCAAGGAGACGATGGCCCCTGCCGCCCCATAGCCCAGCAAGGCCACGCTGATCATCATGTAGGCGAAGTGGTGCCACTGGATGATCGAGAAGAGCCGCATCAGCAGGACCTCGTAGCTCAGGACCGAGGCTGACAGCAAAAAGACGGCCAGATAGGGCGGAGTGCGCAATGCCATGGGCGCGCCGGACGGATGTCAGAGGTTCGTCGTTGTCAGGGGGTGATTCCGGTTGCGTCTCAGCCTGGTTCGCCGCCCGTGAGAGGCACAAAGCTGACCGGCAGGATTTGCCGGCTGGTGACCCCACCCTCCGCCTTCTTCTCCACCAGCAGGAGATACTGGGCCATGAAGTGAGCGCCAACCGGAATGACCAGGCGCCCGCCCGGCTTCAGTTGGCGGATCAGGGCCGGCGGGACGTGGCTGGCGGCCGCGGTCACCAGGATGGCATCGAAGGGCCCGGCGCTCTCCCAGCCGTAATAGCCATCCCCCGCCCGGGTCTCGATGTTGCTGTAACCCAGGGCCCGCAGCCGGTCAGCGGCCTCCAGGGCCAGGGGTTCTATGATCTCGATGCTGAAAACCCGTCCCACCAGTTCCGCCAGCACGGCGGCCTGATAGCCCGAACCCGTACCGATCTCCAGCACCCGCTGGTCGGGACGGGGATCGATCAGGTCGGTCATCAAGGCCACGATATAGGGCTGGGAGATCGTCTGGCCATGACCGATGGGCAGGGGACGGTTCTTGTAGGCATAGGGCACCTGATCCTCGGGCACGAACCGATGGCGGGGTACCCGGCCCAGGGCGGCCATGACCGGCGCGGCGAAGGTCGGACGGCCGGTCTCCAAGGCGGTCTCCTCGGCAAGGTCGGTGATTTCCTGCAGGAAACGCTCACGCTGGCTGTCAAAGTCGTCGGCGGTCAGAGGTCCCGCCGCGCCAAGCCAGAGGAGCAGGAAGAAGCGGAGCAGAGGGTTCATGGGCGCGATCTCCCGGCGGACAGAAGCAAGCTGGAGAGAGGCAGGGGCCTTCTCCGCATCGCCATCAACAGGGGCTTACCTGAAGTATAAGAGAGAGTTTCGGCCCCTGCCGGGGGACCTGGCAGGACTAGGAAACCGCTGGCCCAGCCCCCGGGTCGGCCGCTTCGTCCAGCAGCAGGGTGACGCGCCGATCCCGGCAGACCTGGGCGATGGGCAGGGCCGCGCCGGCTCGCCAGCCCCTCAGGGCCTCGCGCTTACCGGCGCCGGTGGCCAGCACCAGCAGCTGCCGGCTGCTCTGGAGACCCCGGAGGCCCAGACTCACCCGGTCGGGCGGTGGCTTGGGGGCATCGTGAACCGGGATCACCCAGGCCTCGGGGTCCAGCGGTCGACCCGGGAAGAGGCTAGCGGTATGCCCATCCTCCCCCACGCCGAGCAGCACCAGATCAAAGGGGGCCGCCGCCCTTATGATCCGGGCATAGGCGGCCGCCGCCTCCTCGGCCCCCCGCTCCGCGGCGATGGGATGGACCTGGCCCGGGGCTAGCGGTACCCGGGACAGGAGCGCCCGTTCGGCCATCTGGCTGTTGCGCTCGGCATGGTCCGCGGGCAAACAGCGCTCGTCGCCGAAATAGCACTCCCAGCGCGCCCAATCGCTTACCTGGTGAGCGAGCAGCCGGTAAGCTGCCTCGGGCGTGCGCCCCCCCGCCAGCACCAGGCGAAACCGGCCCCGTTGCTCGATCGCCTCGGCGGCGGCCTGAATCATGAGGCGCGCCGCCGCCAGCGCCACGGCATCGGCATCCGCCAGGACTCGCCAGGCCATCGGGTCCGGATTCAATCCGCGACCTCGTTAGGGTCCAGGGTTTGACGCCAGCGGTGTTCCTCGCGATCGAACAGCCGCCGGGCGTCCTTGGGGCCCCAACTGCCGGCGGGATAGGTCGGAATGTAGTCACGCTCCATGGCCCAGACGTCCAGCACGGGTTCCACCACCCGCCACGCCGACTCGACTTCGTCGTAGCGCAAAAAGAGGGAGCGGTCGCCCTCAATGACATCTAGCAGCAAGCCCTCGTAGGCATCGGTCGTTTGCGAGGGGTCGCCGCGAAATTGGGCGTCCAGACTGATCTGCTGGGTGAGCATCTCCAGCCCCGGCTGCTTGGCGGTGAGCTGCACCCGCAGGCACTCCTCGGGCTGAATGCCCAGCAAAATCCAGTTGGGGTTCATGCACTCGACCGGGGTGCCCCGAAAGAGCTGCAGGGGCGGGTGGCGGAAACAGATCGACACCAGGGAGCGCGCCTCGGCCATGCGTTTGCCGGTGCGCAGGTAGAAGGGCACGCCGCGCCAGCGCCAGTTGTCCACGTAAAGCTTGAGGGCGGCGTAGGTCTCGGTGACGCTGCGGGGATCGACCCGGTCCTCCTGGACATAGGCCGGCACCGGCTTGCCGGCGATCTCGCCGGCGGCGTACTGGGCGCGAAAGGCCTGGGCGTGGACGGCGGACTTGACCAGGGGCCGTATCGATTTGAGTACCTTGACCTTTTCGTCGCGCAGGGCCTCGGCCTCCATGGACACCGGCGGCTCCATGGCCACCAGGGAGAGGAGCTGCAGTAGGTGGCTCTGGATCATGTCGCGCAGGGCGCCAGTGCCATCGTAAAAGCCCGCCCGGGAGCCCACCCCCAGCGTCTCGGAGTGGGTGATCTGGACGTGGTCGATGTGATGACGGTTCCATACCGGCTCCAACATGAGATTGGCGAAGCGGAACACCAGGACGTTCTGCACCGTCGCCTTGCCCAGGTAATGGTCGATGCGGTAGATCTGGTACTCCTGGAGGTAGCGACCCAGGCGGCGCTGCAGGTCGGCGGCGCTGGAGAGGTCATGGCCGAAGGGCTTCTCGATGACGACCCGGCGCCAGCCGCGTTCCTCGCTCAGCAGGCCCGCCTCGCCCAGCTGGCTGATGACGCCACCATACTGATCCGGCCCGATCGACATGTAGAAGGCGACCTTGCTCGCGCCTAACGCGGCGAGCCGCTCCCCCAGCCGCTGGAAGAGCCCCGGGTCCTCGAGATCGCCGCGAAAGTATTCGACGCGCCGCGCGAACCGGGCGAACAGGGTCTCGTCCAGGCCGCCCCGCGCCTTGCCGACGATGGCCTCGCGCACCAGGGCCAGCCAGGCCTCGGCGGTCAGGGGCCGCCGACCGGAGCAGATGATGCGCAGGCCGGGACCCAGGCGATCGGCCTGATCGAGGTGGTAGAGGGCGGGGAGCAGCTTGGTCGTCGCCAGGTTGCCGGTGGCCCCGAAGATCACATAGGCGCAGGCGTCATTCATCGACCCGGCGCTCCCCTTGATCGCCCGTCCAGTCGGTATGAAAGCGTGCGGCGGCGGGGGCATCCAGGCGGGCATAGGTGTGGGCACCGAAGTAATCCCGTTGAGCCTGGAGGAGATTGGCCGGCAGGCGCGCGCTGCGGTAGCCATCGAAGAAGCTCAGGGCGGCGGTGATGCCAGGCAGGGGGATGCCAACCTGGACCCCCAGGGTCACCGCCCGGCGCCAGCCGGCCTCGGCCCGGCGGATGGCGGCGGCGAAGAAGTCGTCGAACAGCAGGTTCTCCAGGTCCGGAGCCCGGTCGAAGGCGCGCTTGATATCGCCGAGAAAACGGCTGCGGATGATGCAGCCGCCCCGCCACAGGAGGGCAATGTCGCCATAGGCGAGCTGCCAGCCGAAGCGGTTGCTGGCCGCCCGCAACAGCATGAAGCCCTGGGCGTAGGACACCAACTTGGCGGCGTAGAGGGCATCGTGGACAAACTCGACCCAGGGCTGGGAAGGGTCCCGATCCAGGGCCCGGGGCAGGGTGGGAAAGGTCCGGGCCGCGCGCTCGCGTTCGCCCGTGAGGGCCGAGAGGAAGCGGGCATTGACCGCCTCGCCAATGAGAGTGAGGGGGATACCCTGCTCCAGGGCGTCGAGGGTGGTCCACTGGCCCGTGCCCTTCTGGCCCGCGCTGTCGAGGATGCGATCGACACGCGGTACGCCATCCGGGTCGCGGACGGCGAGGATGGCGGCGGTGATCTCGATGAGATAGGACTCCAGCAGGCCCTGGTTCCAGCGCCCGAAGACCGCCGCGACCTGGTCAATACTCAAATCCAGGCCATGACGCAGGAGCTGATAGGCCTCGGCGATGAGTTGCATATCGCCGTACTCGATGCCGTTGTGCACCATCTTGACGTAATGCCCGGCGCCGCCCTCGCCCACCCACTGGCAGCAGGGCTCGCCCTCGGCCACCGCCGCGATGGACTGGAAGATATCCCGCACCAGTGGCCAGGCCTGTGGATCGCCTCCGGGCATGAGAGAGGGCCCGTGGCGCGCCCCCTCCTCCCCGCCCGACACGCCCATGCCGAGAAAGCGCAACCCCACCGCGGCGAGCCGGGCATGGCGGCGGGCCGTATCCGGGTAGTGGGAATTGCCGCCATCGATAATGACGTCACCGGGCGCCAGCAGCGGCACCAACTGGTCGATGACCGCGTCGACCCCGGGACCCGCCCGCACCATCAACAGGACCAGCCGCGGCGAGCGCAAGGCCCCGACCAATTCCGCGAGAGAGGCGCAACCCAGGATATCGCGCCCGCCCCCCTCCCCCGCCAGGAACTCCTGGGTACGATCCCAAGTGCGGTTGTAAACGGCCACCCGATGGCCATGGTCACTGAGATTGAGGACCAGATTGCGGCCCATGACCGCGAGGCCAATCAGGCCGAGGTGGGCCTTGCCCATGGCTTACTCCTGTTGTTTCAGCTAGCTGGCTTGCTGAAAGAGTCTTTGGAACAGCAGCGCAAACCAGGGTGTAAAGGATTGAGGGCTTCGCCGTAGGCACTTACCCACTCGTGGCAGCGCCAGCCAGCGCCAGGCGCTGACCTCGTCGGGATTGGGGCGCGGCTCTCCGGCATAGACACCCCGGAAGACGTGGAGATACTCGTGCTCCACGAGACAGGAAACGGGGTCCCTGGCTTTATAGGTGATCTGGGCGAATTCGTCCAGCGGCGTTATGAAGCCGAACTCCTCTCCCAGTCGCCGCGCGGCGGCCTCCCTCGTCCCCTCGCCGGGGCGCGGATGCCCGCAGCAGCTATTGGACCAGAGCCGGGCAAAGTGATACTTGCCATCCGCCCGACGCTGCAACAGCAATCGCTCCTCGGCATCGAAAATGAAGATGGAAAAGGCCCGGTGCAGCAGGCCTTCCTGGTGCACCCCCAGCTTGCCTCCCGTGCCGCATGCCTGATCCCGACCATCCACCAGGATGATCCGCTCCTCGCGATCGGACCCTGACAAGGGCGGGCGGCCAGGGGTCGCGGGGGTGATGAGGGTCCCCGACTTCATGGCCGACCCTCGGTGTTACCTTCGGGAGTCGATGGTGCCTGGCCAAAGGCCGCGATGGCGCTGCGTAACTCGAGATGGGTTTCCGCGTGCCGCTCGATGGCCAGACCCATCCGACAGGCCTCCCAGGCTTGGCGAATACTGGCGGCGCCGGCATCGGGCCCCAGGGGGTGTCCGAAGACGCCCCGGCCGGGGACGAA
>JADZBU010000200.1 GCA_020851955.1 Chromatiaceae bacterium
GGGTATTCGTATTCACTGCGGGTCACGCCCCGCGACTCCCCCTTGATGGTCAGAAAGGCCTGATCGCCCTTGACCCTGACCCGCACCGTCACCTCCGGGCTGCTGGCGAGATAACCCTGCATGATGTGGGACTCGGAGGCCACCTGGCCGCGCCAGGCATCGCCTTCGACCAGAAACTTGCGCTCAATTTCAACGGGCATGATTGGGACAAACTCCAGATGATGGGGAAAGGGTGGAAGAAATAGAGGTGCCACCGCCAGGGCCACCGCAAAGGCCAGAGGCGGCCGGCCGAAGCCGGAAGGCCCCGGGCATCAGGACCGCTCGAACAGGGCCATGGACTCCAGATGGGCCGTGTGCGGAAACATGTCCATGGCGCCCGCCTCCAGCAGCCGATAGCCCAGGCCATTGACCAGACGCTCGGCATCGCGGGCCAGGGTGGCGGGAAAACAGGACACGTAAACCAGCCGCCGGACGCCCAGGGCTGGCAGAAAATCCAGGACTTGCAGAGCACCGGCCCGGGGCGGGTCCAGCAGGGCCTTGTCGAAGCGGTCGCCCACCCAGGGCATGGCGACGTTGGCGCCATAAAGGTCGGCGACCTGAAAAGTCGCGTTCGCGATGCCGTTGGCCTGGGCATTGCGCCGGGCGCGTTCGACCAGGCCGGCGTCGCCCTCCACCCCGACGACCGAACCCGCGCGCCGCGCCAGGGGCAGGGTAAAGTTGCCCAGGCCACAGAAGAGATCCAACACCCGTTCCTCCGGCCCGGGATCGAGCAGATCCACCGCCCGCCGCACCATGAGGCGGTTCAGTTCCAGATTAACCTGGGTGAAATCGGTGGGCTCGAAATGGATCTGGACCCCGAAGTCCGGCAGGCTGTAATGGAGATCGACCGCCTGGCCCGACAGGGGGCGGACGGTCTCGAGACCGCCCTCCTGGAGGTAGACCCGCACCTGGTGCGCGGCCGCGAAGGTCTCCAGACACGCCAGGTCCGCCGCGGAGGGGGCCGCGAGCACCCGAAATACCAGGACGCAGGGCCCCTCGCCCTTGGCGATCTCGATCTGAGGCACCTGCTCGCGGATGCTCAGCCCATCCACCAGCTCGGCCAGGGCCTGAATCCGCTCACCCACATCCGGGTGCAGCACCTCGCAACGACTCAGGTCGGCGAGAAAGCCCGAGCCCCGCTCGCGAAAGCCCACCAGGGTTTTGCCCTTCTTGGCCACATAGCGCACCCCCACCCGCGCCTTGCGGCGATAGCCCCAATGCCCCGCCACCAGGGGTGGCAGCCAGCGCTCCGGGGCGACTCCGCCGATGCGGCGCAGCACATCCGCCAGGATCTCCTGCTTCATGGCGATCTGGGCCTCCGGCGCCTGATGTTGCAGGCTGCAACCGCCGCAGACGCCAAAGTGGGGGCAGAGGGGTGCCACGCGCTGGGGCGAGGCCTCCAGCACCTCCACCACCCGACCCTCGTCGAAATGGCGCTGCAGCCGGGTGTAGCGGAAGCGGACCCGCTCCCCCGCCAGAGCGCCATCGACAAAGACGGCCTTGCCCTCGACCCGGGCCAGCCCCCGGCCCTCGTGGGTCAGGGACTCGATCATGACCTCGACGGGTTCCGCCGGCAGGGGTTTGCGTTTCGATTTCGACAAGGTCGCTCCAAATCCCTATCCAGGGTGTTTCCGCCGGCGCCTGGCGCCAGGGCACGCCGCCGCTCAATGATAAAAGGCGGCGGGCCCGAGGAACCGCCGCCATGAACCGGATCGCCGGCGGGCCTCAGCCCTCGTTCAGGTAGCTCAGGCTGGCGACGGTGAAGGCCTGGGGCTGGATGCCCAAGAGGGGGTAGACGCTCGCATCCGCGCAGACATTGCCCTCCAGCAGCATGGTGATCTGGTCACGCGTGATGGGGAACCAGGGGAACCGATCGAAGAGGGCGGCGGCCGTCTTGACCCCCAGGGCGGGGGCCGGCAGCATCATTTTGCGCTTGCCCACCGCGGCGGCGATGGTCTCCAGAATCTCCCGCCAGCTTTTCGGTTCCGGCCCGCACAACTCGAAGCTCTGACCCTCGGTCTCGGGCCTGGCGAGGGCCCGGACGAAGGCCTGGGCCACGTCCTCCACCGCCACGGGGGCGAGCTGGAAACCACCGGCCCCCATGGGCAAGAGGCCCGGGTAGAAGAGCGGCGCCGGGAGCGGGCTATCAATAATGTCCCGGCGCAACTGAGTACAGAACTCCATGCGGCCCTGGGGCCTGCCGAAGATGACGGAGGGCCGGAAGATAGTCCAGCGCAGACCGGAGGCCTTGACCGCCTCCTCCGCCCGGAACTTGGTACTTTGGTAGGCCGTGCCATCCGGCTTGACACCATTGGCGCTCATGAGCACAAACCGGCCGACGCCCTTCAGGTTACAGGCCGAGAGGGTCAAGGCAACGCCGCGGGACTGGAGACCCTCGAAAGTGATGCCGCGCGCGGGAAATTCTCGCAGTATGCCAATCAGATAGATGACGGCATCAGCACCCGTGACGCACTGGGTCACCGCCGCCAGGTCCTCCACATCGCCCAAGACCACTTCGCAGCGATCCAGGGGCAGGCCATGGCCGCTCTCGGGGTGGCGCATCAGCAAGCGCGGCACATGGCCGGCCGCGATCATGGCCGGCACGATATGGGAGCCGACAAATCCGGTGCCACCGATCAAGCTGACTTTCATGCGCTGTATTCTCCAGTCTGTTGACCTGGACCGGGACCACGCCAGGTTGGGTTGATGATAAGGGTGATCTAAGCTCCAGCCGGACCACTAGGCTGGGGTTGGCGCCAGACGCGCCGGGGCGGAGCTGGCGTGGCCCCTGGCGAGGCTAGCGGTCAGGCGGTATCATACTGAAATCAGGCCTTCCCCGAAGAGATCAATCCCATGGGCACCGTCGTCGAACCCGATGAAGCCCTGGCCAGGGCGCCGGATGAAAGGTCACGGGCACGCCTCGGCGCCGAGGGCTTCGAGCCACTTGACGAGCGCCACCCTCACCTGCCGGCCTTGGTGGCCCGGCAGGACCTGCGCGGGACGGAATCGCAGCTCCTGAAAGAGTTTGATCTGTTCCGCAGCGAGTTTAAGACGCAAATAGAGTTGCTACGTGGCGAGTTAATAACCGAGCTCAAGCGGAACCGCAATATTGTGCTGATGTGGCTCATCCCCCTCATGTTTGCCCAGGTTGGCGCCATGGCGGCACTGGTCAAACTCCTTTAGGCGCTGACTGAACCCCAACCGGCCAGGGGTTGCGCGCCGACATCCCTGCCCCGGTAGCCCCCGTCATGTGCATGAGCCGGCATTCCCCACGGCCGCCGCATGGCCACCCTCCCCGCCACCACTCTCGTGTTCCGGCGCCAACCCCAGGTCATCAAGTCTTTTTCAAAGTTTCCAGCGCCCCCAAGGCCCGCCGGCGGGCGAAATCGTGTTCCACCAGGGGCTCGGGATAGTCCACCCCAAGGCGGATACCGGCGGCGGCGAGGCTGGCCGGGTTGGCGGCAAAGGGGGCGTAAATGTCCTTATCAGACAGGTGGCGCAGTTCCGGCAGCCAGCGGCGGGCGTAGTCGCCGTGAGGGTCGAATTTCTGGCCCTGGAGCACGGGGTTGAAGATCCGGAAATAGGGGGCGGCGTCGGCGCCGCAGCCGGCGACCCATTGCCAACCGCCGGCGTTGTTGGCGAGATTGGCGTCCACCAGGGTGTCCCAGAACCAGTCCTGGCCCTGTTGCCAGGGCACCAGCAGGTGCTTGACCAGGAAGGAGGCCGTCACCATGCGCACCCGGTTGTGCATCCAGCCGGTGTGCCAGAGTTCCCGCATGCCAGCATCCACCAGGGGATAGCCCGTCTGGCCCCGGGTCCAGGCCCTGAAGGCCTCGCCGTCATCGCGCCAGGGAAAATCCGCGAAACGGGGATTGAAAGGCTGCTCCGGGAGTTGGGGCCACTGATGAAGCAGGTGATGACAAAACTCGCGCCAGCCCAACTCCCGCAGATAGGCATCCCCGCCCCGGGTAGTGGCGGCGTCCGTGGCCTGGACCCCGCGCACGGCCTGCCAGACCTGGCGCGGCGAGATCTCGCCGAAGTGCAGATGGGGGGAGTGGCGGGAGGTGCCGGGCCGGCCCGGCTGGTCGCGGCCGGCCGCGTAGCCCGTCAGGGCCTCCTCGCAAAAAGTCTCCAGCCGCAAGCGGGCGCCAGCCTCGCCCGGGCGCCACTGCTCCCGCAGACCCGCGGCCCAATCCGGCGTCCGGGGCAGCAATTGGAGGCTATCGAGTTCCAGCCCGGTCACCTCGGATGGGGTTGGCGCCAGACGCGCCGGGGCGGGCAGCGGCGCCTCGGGCTCCGGAAGCCGCAGGCAGGCCTTCCAGAAGGGGGTGAAGACCCGGAAGGCCTCGCCGGCACCGGTACGGACCTGCTCGGGCTCCTGGAGCAGGCGGCCGCGAAAACGGCGTATCTCCAGCTTCTCGCCCAGTTCCCGCCAGAGGCGCTCTTCCAGGACGGCCTGGGCGGGATCGTGGCTACGGTGGAAATAGAGGCCCCGCGCCTGGCATTGGCGGACCAGGGTGGTGATGACCTCCAGGCTATCGCCACGCCGGATGACCAGGCGACTGCCCAGGCCCGCCAGATCCGCGGCCAGGGCGGCCAGGCTGTGATGCAGCCACCAGCGGCTGGCGGCGCCGGGCCGCCATTTCCCCGGCGTCGTCTCATCGAAAATATAGAGGGGAATGAGGGGGGCGCCGCTCGCCACCGCCGCCCGCAGGGGGGCATGGTCGGCAAGCCGCAGATCGTCGCGATACCAGAGGATGACGGGGGGCGGTGACATGGGACTCCGGGCTGTCTGAGGATTATGAGGTCGGAACGGGCCGCTGGGGTGACCTAGGGCGACCCCAGGCATTCGCCCAGGCGCCGCAAAGCCAGGTTGAAATCCGTGCCCAGAACCCGGGCGCCGGCCGCCTGAATATGCTGGGGCCAAAGATCAGCGGCGGCACCGCCCACCAGGACCGGCACGGGCGTCAAGGCCACCAGAGCCGCGACTTGTCGCGCCAGGGTCTCCGGCGCAACCCGAGCCGAGACGGAGAGCAGCACCGCTCGCCCGGCGGCGATGTGGACCGCGGCGGCGATCTCGGCCTCGGGGACATCCGCCCCGAGCATGACTAGGCGATAGCCTTGGCCGGCGGCGGCCAGGGCGAACTGGAGCAGGCCCAGATCGTGATACTCACCGGACGGGCAGGCGGCGACCAGGCGGGGCCCCTGGGACAGGGCGTTCAGGTGGTGGAAGCGAGCCCCGAGCTTGTTGCGCAGGAAATTAGAAAAGAAGTGCTCCCGGGCGATGCTGGCCTCCTGCTCGGGCCACTCGGCACCCAGGCGCTCCAAGACCGGGTGCGTGAGGTACTGGGAGACCCGGTCAATGGGGTGGAGCGAGAGGGCATCGTTATAGATGGTATCCAGGGCGAGGGTGTCGAACCGACGCGCCCCCGCCAACATGCCCTCCACATAACCGGGCCAGGGATCCCCCGTCTGGCCCTCTGACGGCGCGGGCTCCGGGGCCCGGGGCGGCGCCATACCGGGTGCCGCGTCTGCGGCGGTCTCGCGATCCTCGGGTGCCAGGAGCGATCCCGCTTGACCTACGGCCACCCCTCGCTCCAGGAGCGCCACGACCTGGCGGACCCGGTCCACATCCCCCTCGGAATAGAGCCGATGGCCCGTGTCGGTACGGGTCGGGTGGAGGATCCCGTGGCGCCGCTCCCAGGCCCGCAAGGTCACGGCCGGTACGCCCGTGAGGCGGGAGACGGTACGAATCGGATAGAGGCCCGGCCGGTGCGGCCCCCGCTCGCTGCCCTCTCCTTCCCTCCCCTCGCTCATCACCCGCTACCTGCTGAAGCCGTATTCATGACTCGTTTCCTAGCACTCATCGTTTAACCACCCGCTTGCGCCTCGGCGCCCTTGAGCCCCCACAAAAGGGCTTGCCGCAACGCCTTTTTTTGTTATACCATAATTATACAAACATTGTACAAACCTGTTACACGATAGGTAGCCGCCATGATCAGCATCAACCACCTGGAGTTACCCCCGTTCGAAAGCAGCCAGATTGCCGAGCACGCCCGTGAGCGGGTGGCGCCGGGGGCCATGATGGAGCTGGAGCTGGACCTCCAGTTCGAGACCGGCGGCGTGACCTGCCGCGACAGCCGGGTCATCCGCAAGTCCAACCTCTGGCGCGACTTCTTCCCCGGGGACCTGGACAGGCAGCTCTTGGGGCTGCCAGTGGGCGAACGGGTCGAGGCGGCTTTCGGGCCCGGCACCCTCACGGATTATCAGGAGGGGGAGTGCTTCACCGCCCCCCGCGCCGCCTTCCGCACCCGCAAGATCGCCCGCCGCGACCTGGAGCCACGCCTGGGACGCTTCTATCCCCGGGGCTTTCTGGCGGGCCAGCGGGGACTCTTCTCCGAAGACCGCCGGCCCTTAAGGGTCACGGGGCTGGCCGATCAGCGGATCGCGATCGACAGCCGCCACCCGCTGGCGGGGGTTTCTCCGCGGCTCGGGATCAAGGTCCTCGGCACCTGGCAAGCCGGCGAGGAACATGGTGGCATCTGCAACGACATCGCCATGCTCGCGGCGGGCGAGGGACCCGGGATGCAACTGCCCCTGCCCGCCGGGACCAGTGATTTCTGGTATCCCGAGGCCATGGGCCGCCTGGACAGCCGCCCGGACGAGGTCTTCTACGAACGCACCCGCCTGGTCCACCACCTCGACAGCCATTGCCGCGACCAGATCGAGCGGCTCTACGGCTCGCTGATTCCCCCGGGTGGCCAGGTCCTGGACCTCATGTCGAGCTGGGTCTCCCATCTCGACCGCATTGATCCCTCCTGCCGGGTCACGGGGCTGGGCATGAATCGGGCCGAGCTGGAGGCCAATCCCCGCCTGGCCGAGCGGCTTGTCCGGGATCTGAACCAGGAGCCGAGCCTGCCCTTCGCCAAGGCCCAATTCGACGCCGTGGTCTGCACCGCGTCATTTGAATATTTGACGGAGCCACGCCGGATGGTGGCGGAGATCGCCCGGGTGCTGAAGCCAGGCGGTTACTGTATCATCGCCTTCTCCGATCGCTGGTTTCCAACCAAGGCTATCCAGGTCTGGACCGAGATTCACCCGTTCGAGCGCCTGGGATACGTCCTTGCCAGTCTGATGAGCGATGAGCGCCTGGACCACTTCAACACCTTCAGCCGCCGCGGCTTGCCCCGGCCCGAGGACGATGCCCGCGCCGGCGAACTGGAGTTATCCGATCCCTTGTTCGCGGCTTGGGCGCGGCGCCGGCCCGAGCACTAATCCCCCGGGGCCCCAACCGCGATGAAATATCTCTCCGAGTCCGATTACCCCCACGGCCAGGTGGCCAGAACCGGCATCCTCCTGGCCAATCTGGGCACCCCGGACGCCCCGGATCGGGTCTCGGTGCGACGCTATCTCAAGGAATTTCTGTGGGACCCCCGGGTCGTGGAGCTGTCCCGGCCCCTCTGGTGGCTGATTCTGAACGGCATCATCCTCAACACTCGCCCCCAGCGGTCGGCCCACGCCTACGCCAGCGTCTGGTGCGAGCAGGGTTCGCCCCTGCTGGCCATCTCCCAGGCCCAGCACCGGCGACTGGCGGAGGTGATGGGCCCGGATATACGGGTGGAACTCGCCATGCGCTACGGCCGCCCCGCCATCGCCAGCGGCCTCGAGGCCCTGCGTCGGGCCGGGGCGCGAAGAATCCTGGTGTTGCCGCTTTATCCCCAATACTCGGGCACCACCACCGCCAGCGTCTTCGATACCGTCACCGCCGAAATTCGCCGGTGGCGCTGGATCCCCGAGCTGCGCTTCGTCAACCAGTATCATGACGATGCCGGCTATATCCAGGCCCTGGCGGATTCGGTACAGGCCTTTCAGGAGACCAACGGCCGTCCGGACCAGCTCATCATGTCCTTTCATGGCCTGCCCCAGGCCTATTGCGAGGCGGGTGATCCCTATTATTGCCATTGTCAGAAGACGGCGCGGCTCCTGGCCGAGCGCCTGCAACTCGCCAGCGCGGACTACCGGGTGACTTTCCAGAGCCGGCTGGGGGTCAAGGCTTGGCTCAAGCCCTACACCGACGAGACTCTGAAGGCCCTGCCAGCCCAGGGCGTCCGCCGGATCCAGGTCCTCTGCCCCGGCTTCAGCGCCGACTGCCTGGAGACCCTGGAGGAAGTAGCCATGGAAAACCGGGATTTCTTCCTGGGGGCGGGCGGCGAGTCTTATCAGTACATCCCCTGCCTCAACGACAGCGCGGGGCACATCCGCTTCCTGCGCGACCTGATCGAGCGCCACCTCCAGGGCTGGGAGCGGGTCACCGGCGGTGATCCCGCCAGCCTGACCCGGGCCCAAGCCCTCGGTGCCAAACACTGAGCGCTGCCCTTATCCATACCCCCATTGGCCTGATCACGACCCCACTGCCCAACCACCCCCCCCGGAGCCCCGACATGACCGCCCCCGAAGCCCCCTACACGGTTTCCGACTACCTCGTCCAACGGCTCCAGGAGATCGGGATCGAACACGCCTTCGGGGTGCCGGGCGACTACACCCTGGACTTCCTGGATCACCTGGTAACCAGCCCCATCGCCTGGGTTGGCAACTGCAACGAGCTGAACGCGGGCTACGCCGCCGATGGCTACGCCCGGGTCAAGGGCGCGGGGCTGGCGGTCGTCACCTATGCCGTGGGCGGCTTCAGCATCCTGAACGCCGTGGCGGGGGCCTATGCGGAGCATGTCCCCCTGGTGGTCATCAGCGGCGCCCCGGCGATGGCGCGCCGGCAGAGTGGCGCCCTGGTCCACCACCTGGCTGGGGATCACGAGATGCAACTGGCTATCTATCGCAAGCTGACGGTGGATTGCGCCCTGCTCTCCAGCCCGCGCTCGGCCCCGGACGACATCGACCGGGTCCTGACCCAATGCCTGTCCTGGAAGCGGCCTGTCTATCTGGAGCTCCCCATGGACGTGGCCCAGATGCCCTGCCGGCGGCCGGAGCCCATCGGCTTCCAGGTCGAGAAGGTCTCGGAACCCCTGACCCTGGATGAGTGCGTGGCGGAAGTGGTGGCCCACCTGGACCGGGCCAAAAATCCCGCCATCCTGGTGGGCACCGAGATCTCGCGCTTTGGCCTAGGCCCGGCGGTGCTACGCCTTATCGAGCGGATCGAGCTGCCCTACGCCATGACCGTCAGTGCCAAGGGCTGCCTGCCGGAACTGCATCCCCAGTGCCTGGGCATCTATCAAGGTGGCTTGGGCCGCCCCGAGACCCAGACCCAGATCGAGGCGTCGGATTGCCTGATCGAGCTTGGCGTCTGGCTCACCGACTGGGACACCGGCCTCTACACCTCCAAGCTGGCCCAGCCAGGTTTCGTGCGCGCCAACCTCGACCAGGTGCGCATCGGTCAGCACCTCTATCCGGGGGTGCAACTGGCGGACCTGATCCAGGCCCTGACGGATCGGGCGCAACCGCGCCGCTTTCTCGACTCCCACCCGGCCCGCCCCAGCGTCCAGGTCGGCGCCTATGTCGCCGAGCCGGACCGGCCCCTGGCCGCGGGGCGTTTCTACCGGCGGGTGGAGCAGTTCCTGGACGACTCCATGATCCTGGTCTCCGACATTGGTGACGTCATTTGCGCCGTGGCCGACATGCACATCGAGGAGGCCGACAACTTCCTGACCCAGGCCTACTACATGTCCATCGGTTACGCCACGCCCGCCGCCCTGGGCGTCTCCCTGGCGCGACCGGACAAGCGCCCCGTAGTCCTGGTGGGCGATGGCGCCTTTCAGATGACGGCCCAGGAGGTCTCGACCCTGCTGCGCCAGGGCTGCCGGCCCATCATCCTGCTGGTCAACAACGATGGCTACCTGATCGAGCGCTATCTGCACCAGGACCAGATCTACAACGACCTCCAGCCTTGGCGTTACGCGGAACTACCCCATGTTCTCGGTACAGGCGCCATCACCCGGCGGGTGACCACCGAGGGTGAACTGGAAGAGGCCCTGGCGGTGGCCCTGGCCGCCCCCGACCAGCTGGTCTTCATCGAGGCCTGCGTCGGCCGGGACGCCTCGGACGCCCTCAAGCGCATTGGCGCCACATATCAGAAAAGCTATCGCAAGGCGAGTTAAGGAGCCCGAGAAATCCATGATTGCCCCCGCGCGCATTGCCATCGATTGGGTGGAAAAGGGCCAGGTGCCCGACCGGCTGATCCGCCAGGGCATCCGCTGGCTGTGCCGGCGCCGCCTGGAAGAGATCGCCGCCGCCGATTGCGAGGCGACGGCCACCGCGCTGCGGGCCTTCATCGACGCCATGGCCGAATCCCCCATCGCCCCCCTGCCCGAACAGGCCAATGCCCAGCATTACGAGGTGCCCGCCCCCTTTTTCGACCAGGTGCTTGGGCCGCGCCGCAAGTACAGTTGCTGCTACTGGCCACCGGGAGTGACGGACCTGGCGGCGGCGGAGAACGCCGCCCTGGCCCTGACCTGCGAGCGCGCGGGCGTGGCGGATGGCCAGGCTATTCTGGAATTGGGCTGCGGCTGGGGCAGCCTGACCCTCTGGCTGGCGGAGCATTATCCGGCCGCCCGCATCACCGCCGTCTCCAACTCACACGCCCAGCGCCAGCACATCGAGGCCCTCGCCGCCCAACGCGGCCTGACCAACCTCGAGGTCATGACCGCCGACATGAACGATTTCGACACACAGGGCCACTTTGACCGGGTGGTGTCGGTGGAGATGTTCGAGCACATGCGCAACTGGGGGGCCCTCTTCGCGCGCATCCAGGGCTGGCTGCGGCCGGGTGGGCGCTTCTTCATGCACATCTTCTGTCACCGCGACCGGCCCTATCCCTTCGAGGATAAGGGCGACGACGACTGGATGAGCCGCTACTTCTTCTCCGGCGGCATCATGCCCAGCGACGCCCTGCCCCTGCGCTTCCAGGAGTCCTTGCGCCTGATCGACCAGTGGCGCTGGTCCGGCGAGCACTACGAACGGACCGCCAATGCCTGGCTGGCCAACCTGGATCAGCGCCGTGACGCCGTACTCCCCATCCTCGCCCAGGCCTATGGCCCGGACCAGGCCGCGCTCTGGTGCCAACGCTGGCGCCTCTTTTTCCTGGCCGTCGCCGAGACCTTCGCCTATGACCGGGGCCAGAGTTGGTGGGTGAGCCATTACCTCTTCGAGCGGCGGGAGCCTGCGGCATGACGGACGTCAAGGCCCCGCCCTCCTCCCCGGCCCCGGGCCGGGACCAGCCCTCCTGGGTCCTGAATCTGGTGGCTTTTCAGGCGGGCTGGTGGGCCCTGGTGCTGACCGCGGCTCAGGGCCGGCCGGAAGTCGGTCTGGGGGTGGTGGCCCTGCTCCTGGCCTGGCACCTGGGGCGGGTCCGGCCCCGGGGCACCGAGGCCCTCCTTCTGGGCTTGGCGGCCCTCATCGGTTTCGGCTTCGACAGCCTCCTGCTGGTAAGCGGCTGGGTCAGCTTCAGGGGCGGCGACCTGACGGGGGGCCTGGGCCCGGACCTGCCCCCCCTCTGGATGACGGCGCTCTGGGCCAATTTCGCCACCACCCTCAACGTCTCCCTGGTGAGCCTGCAAACCCGCCTCGGGCTGGCCGCCTTGCTGGGGCTGGTGGGGGGGCCCGCCGCCTACTGGGGTGGGGCCGAATTGGGGGCCATGTCCTTCACCGACCCCACCCCGGGCCTCATCGCTCTGGCCCTGGGCTGGGCTATCCTGACCCCGCTCCTGCTGACCCTGGCCCGCTTCCTGAGCGTGGCCATCAGCGACCCCCCCTCTCCCCAACCCTCCCCCACCAGGGGGGAGGGAGACAGAAAGTTCGGCGCCCACTCCACCACCGGGGGAGGGAGCCAAGAAGTACGGAGCCCAACCCCCCACCGAGGCGGGGGTAGCCAGCAAGCGTGGAGGAAAACCCCATGACCCACCCCTTTGACTGGGATAGCGCCTTCCTGGCCCTGGCCTGGATGGCGGGCGCCGGTGTGGCGACCTGGCTGGCGAGCCTGGCCCTGCGCAATGTCAGCATCGTCGATAGCCTCTGGGCGGTGATGATCACCCTCGGGGCCTGGGTCTATGCCCTCGCCGCGCCCCAGACCGGCCCCCGGGAGACCCTGGTACTGGTCCTGGCCAGCCTCTGGATGATCCGCCTCTCGGGCTACATCGCCTGGCGCAACTGGGGCCACGGCGAGGACCACCGCTACCAGGCCATCCGTGCCCGCAACCAGCCGCATTTCGAATTCAAGAGCCTCTACCTGGTGTTCGGCCTGCAGGCGGCGCTGGGCTGGATTGTCGCCTGGCCCTTGCTGGCGGCCCTGGCCGGCACACAACCCCTGGGCCTCCTGGATTTGCTGGGTGCCGGGCTTTGGCTCCTGGGTATCACCTTCGAGGGCATTGCAGACCAGCAACTGGCCCGCTTCAAGGCCGACCCCGCCAACACCGGCCGGGTCATGGACCGGGGCCTCTGGCGCTTCAGCCGCCACCCCAACTACTTTGGGGAATGTTGCGTCTGGTGGGGCGTCTGGCTGGTGGCCCTAGCGGCGAGTGGGGCTTGGACCATCGTCTCGCCCCTCCTGATGACGGTGCTGCTGCTCAAGGTCTCCGGCGTCGCCCTGCTGGAGCAGGATATCGGCGAGCGCCGCCCGGCCTACCGGGATTACATCGCCCGCACCAGCGCCTTCTTCCCCTGGCCACCCCGGCCGGCCAACGCCGCCGGCCCAACCAACCCCGAGCCTCGATGATGAAACGCCTCCTCTGCCTCCTCACCGCCGGCCTGCTCGCCGGTTGCCAGTCCGCCTCCCTGCCGCCCCTGACGACGGTGCCCCAGGTGGATCTGGACCGCTTCATGGGCGACTGGTATGTCATCGCCCACATCCCCACCTGGCCGGAACGCAATGCCTGGAACGCCATCGAGTCCTATGCCCGCAACCCGGATGGCAGCATCGCCACCACCTTCACCTTCCACGAGGGTGGCTTCGAGGGCGAGGCCAAGAAGATGACCCCCACCGGCTATGTCACCGACACCCAAAGCAACGCCATCTGGGGCATGCAGTTCCTCTGGCCCTTCAAGGCCGACTACCGCATCAGCTACCTGACCCCTGACTACCGCATCACCGTCATCTCCCGCGAGAAGCGCGACTACGTCTGGGTCATGGCGCGCACCCCCGAAATCAGCGCGGCGGAGCGCCAGGCGGTGGATGCGCATCTCCAGGCCCTGGGCTACAAGCTGGCTGAGGTGCGGGACGTGCCCCAGCGGTGGGAAGAGGCCAAGCCGTGAGGATCGCCATCGTCGGCAGCGGCATCGCCGGCCTCACCGCCGCCCATCGCCTGCACCCCGAACATGACCTCACCCTCTTCGAGGCCGGCAACCACGTCGGCGGTCATGTCCATACCCATGAAATCACCCTGGGCGGACGTGACTACCGCATCGATACCGGCTTCATCGTCTTCAACGACTGGACCTACCCCAACTTCATCGCCCTGCTGGACGAATTAGGGGTCACGAGCCAGGCCAGCGACATGAGTTTCAGCGTCTCCTGCGGTCCCAGCGGCCTGGAATACAACGGCGCCACCCTCAACGGCCTCTTCGCCCAGCGCGCCAACCTGTTCAAGCCGCGCTTCTGGGGCATGTTGCGGGACATACTGCGCTTCAACCGCGAGGCCCCCGAACTGCTGGCGGAGGAAGGCAACGAGCTCAGTCTCGGCGACTATCTCACCGCCAACGCCTACGGCCGCCTCTTCCGGGACTACTACATCCTGCCCATGGGCGCCGCCATCTGGTCCACGGACCCGAAGCTCATGCTGGGCTTTCCGGCTCGCTTCTTCATTCGCTTCTTCCTCAACCACGGCCTGCTGGCGGTCAAGGATCGCCCCGTCTGGCGGGTCGTCACGGGCGGCTCGCGGTCCTACGTCGACCGCCTCATCGCCCCCTTCCGGGAGCGGGTGCGCCTCAACTGCCCGGTGACACGCCTTGAGCGTCAGGAGGATGAGGTCATCCTCCACAGCCCCACGGGAGGCGCCGAGACCTTTGACGCCGTCTTTCTGGCCTGCCACAGCGACCAGGCCCTGGCCCTGCTCGGGGACCCCAGCCCGGCGGAGCGGCAGGTCCTCGCCGCCATCCCCTACCAGCCCAACGAGGCGGTGCTGCACACCGATACCCGCCTGCTGCCAAGCCGCCGCCTGGCCTGGGCGGCCTGGAACTACCTCATGCCCGAGGGCCCCAGCGGGCGCCTGGCCCTCACCTATAACATGAACATCCTGCAAGGGCTGGAGGCCCCCGCGACCTTCTGCGTCACCCTGAATGCCAGCGAGCGCATCGACCCGGCCAAGGTGCTGGCGCGGGTGCCCTATCACCACCCCCTCTTCACCCTGGAGGGGGCCGCCGCCCAGGCCCGTCAGCGGGAGATCAACGGCACCCGCCGCACCTACTATTGCGGCGCCTGGTGGCGTAACGGCTTCCACGAGGACGGCCTGGTCAGCGCCCTGGCGGCCCTGGACCATTTCCGCGCGGATTTTGGCCTGCCGCCAGGACCCGCCCCGCGCCCCGGGAGCCGCCCCTGATGGAGAGTTGCCTCTACGAGGGCTGGCTGCGGCACCGCCGCTATTCCCCCAAACGGCATGAATTCCGCTATCCCCTCTTCATGCTCTGGCTGGACCTCGGTGAGCTGGACCAGGTCTTCAGGGGGCGCTGGCTCTGGTCCACCCGTGGCCCCAACCTGGTCTGGTTCCGCCGCGCCGACTACGGTGGCGACCCGGCCCTGCCCCTGGACGAGGCCATCCGCCAGGTGGTGGCGACCAAAACGGGCCGACGTCCGGCGGGGCCGGTGCGCATGCTGACCAACCCGCGTTACTTCGGCTATTGCTTCAACTCCATCAGCCTCTACTACTGCTACGCCGCGGACGGCCGGACCCTGGAGACGGTCGTCGGCGAGGTGACCAGCACCCCCTGGGGTGAGCGCATCCATTATGTGTTGCCCATGAGCGCCAACGAGGGACGCCCGACGAAGCCCCGGTTCCGGTTCCCCAAGGCCATGCATGTCTCACCCTTCCTGCCCATGGACATGGAATACCACTGGCACCTGAACCTGCCCGGGGAGCGCCTCACCGTCCACATGGACGACCGGCGCGGGGCGGAGAACATCCTGGACGCCACCCTGGTACTCGAACGCCGGGAGATCGACGGCCCTAGCCTGGCCCGGGTCCTCTGGCGCTACCCGGCCATGACGCTCCAGGTCATCTTCAATATCCACTGGCAAGCCCTCCGGCTCTGGCTCAAGGGCGTGCCCATCATCGACCACCCGCCATCCGACCCCCCCAAGGAGGCGCCTGGCCAGGCGTAAGCGCATGCACGAAGAGACCCTTACCGCCCATCTCCCCCTCACGGTACCCCGGCGCGCCTCCACCCTCCAGGCCCTGGCCCGCCGGCTGGTCCTGGACAAGTTGGCGCGCCTCCAGTCCGGCCAACTCCGGGTGAGCGAGGCCGACCGGCAATGGCAGTTTGGCGCCGGCGAGCCGCTCCTCCAGGTGGAGGTGCGCAATCCCGCCTTCTGGCCGGCCCTGGCCTTTGGCGGCACCGTCGGCGCCGGAGAGTCCTTCATGGCCGGTGACTGGGATTGCGAGGATCTGACCGGCCTGGTATGCCTGCTGCTGCGCAACCGGCCGGCGATGATGGACATGGAAGGGGGGATCGCCCGGCTCTCGGCGCCCCTGCGCGCCCTGCTGCATCGCGCCCGCCGCAACGACCGCGCCGGTAGTCGCCGTAACATCGCCGCCCATTACGACCTGGGCAATGATTTCTACCGCCTTTGGCTGGACGAGACCCTCATGTACTCCAGCGCCGTCTTCGAGCGCCCGGACATGACCCTGGCGGAGGCCTCCACCGCCAAGCTGGAGCGCATCTGCCGCAAACTGGCGCTGAAGCCCGGGGATGAGGTGCTGGAGATCGGCACCGGCTGGGGCGGCTTCGCCCTCCATGCCGCCGGCCGCCACGGTTGCCGGGTCACCAGCCTCACCCTGTCGCGGGAGCAGTTGGAGCTGGCCCGGGAGCGGGTCGCGGCGGCGGGACTGGCGGACCGCGTCGAGGTGCGCCTGTGCGACTACCGGGACCAGCAGGGCCAATTCGACAAACTGGTCTCCATCGAGATGGTGGAGGCGGTGGGCGCCGAGCATCTTGACACCTATTTCCGCCAGTGCGGACGGCTGCTCAAGCCGGCGGGGGCCATGCTGCTCCAGGCCATCACCATCGCCGATCAGCGTTACGAGGCGGCCCTCAAGGAGGTCGATTTCATTCAGAAGCACATCTTCCCGGGCGGCTTCCTGCCGAGCGTGACCGCCCTGGCCAGTGCCATGACCCGGGCCTGCGATCTGCGCACCGTCCATCTGGAGGATATTGGCCCCCACTACGCCGAGACCCTGGCCCGCTGGCGGGACAACTTCCTCGGCCGCCTGGACGCGGTGCGGGGACTCGGCTTCGACACCCGCTTCATCCGCATGTGGCACTTCTATCTCAGCTATTGCGAGGGTGGTTTCCGGGAGCGGGACCTGGGCACGGTGCAGATGCTCCTGGCCAAGCCCGGCTGGCGCGACCCGGTTCCCCTGGGCGGACCCCTGGGGCCCCTTGGCCTGGGAGCCGCCCCATGAAAACGCCCCGCCATTTCCTGCTCATCGCGCTCCTGGCCCTCTCGCTGGCCGGCTGCACCGGGGTACCCGAGGGCGTGCAACCCGTCCGCGGCTTCGACGCTGAGCGCTATCTCGGCACCTGGCATGAGATAGCCCGCCTGGATCATTCCTTCGAGCGGGGCCTCGTCCAGGTCACCGCCACCTATGCCAAGCGAGAAGATGGCGGCATTGCTGTCCTCAACCGGGGCTACGACCCCGTCAAGGGGGCCTGGAAAGAGGCCGAGGGCCGCGCCTATTTCATCGCCGAACCGGACCTGGCCAGCCTCAAGGTCAGCTTCTTCGGCCCCTTCTATGGCGGCTATCACGTCTTTGCCCTGGACCCGGACTATGGCTGGGCCCTGATCTCGGGTCCCACCCGGGAATACTTCTGGATACTGGCCCGGCAGCCCCAACTGCCCGCCGCGGTCCTGGACGACCTCTTGGCCAAGGCCAAAAGCGCCGGCTTTGATACCAGCGCCCTGATCTTTCCCGGATCAGGCCCGGACCCTCAAGCTAAAGCGGCCGCGCCGGGCCAGTCTTGATCCCTGCTACCCTGAGACAATCCCAACCGGAGACCTGCCATTATGATGACCTTCACCCGCGACCCCATCACCCTCAACGACGTGACCAACCTGGAAGATGCGCCCTTCATCATCGAGGGCAGCGGTGACAGCAGCATCAAGATCTACTTCGAGTCCGAGGCCAACAAGCAGGAATACCTGGAGACCGAGGTGCATGGCTCCCTGAACTCCGAGGGGCTCAAATCCATTTTCGACGACATCGCCGACTGCCCCATCACGGGTTCCATCAATTAGGCGGGTGGCGGTGTCCCTGCCGCCGGCCAGGAAGGGCCAGCGGGGCTTAAGCGCGGATCAGGTACTTGTTCAGGCGATAGAGCAAGGTATCCCGGGTCAAACCGAGTAGGCGGGCGGCGCGGCTCTTGTTGCCGCCCGCCAGCGCCAGGGCCTGGCGAAGGACGTCGATCTCCAGGTCCCGCAGCTTGATGCCGGAGGCCGGGAGCTTAAAGCCAGGGCCCTCCTCCCCATCCACACCGCCATGGCGGATCTCCGGGGGCAGATTGTCGGGCCCCAGATCCCGACCAGGACAGAGGATGACCATGCGTTCGCAAAAGTTGCGCAACTCGCGCAGGTTGCCCGGCCAGGCATAGCGGCGCAATTGACGCTGGGCGGTGAGGGAGAAGCGGGGCCGGGCGACTCCGTGGGTCGTGGCGGCGCTGGCCAAAAAATGCTCGAGGAGGGGCCCGACGTCCTGAATGCGCTCCCGCAAGGGGGGCAATTCGAGGGGGACGACGCACAACCTATAGTAGAGGTCATCCCGAAAGCTACCGCCACGCACCTGGCCCCAGAGATCCTGGCGACTGGCGGCCATGACCCGCACCTCCCCGCCCGGCCCCTCCAACCAGCGCAGGAGGCGCGCCTGCCCACTGGTGGTGAGTTCCCCCACCTGATCCACCAGGAGGCTGCCGCCCCTGGCGGCGAGAAAAGCCCCGTCGAGGGCCGTCACGGCATCTTCCTCGGTCAGACCGGCGACCCGTACCACCTCGAAGGGGCCATCCCGCCGGGTACCGAGCCGGTGAATCTCCCGCGCCAGGCATTCCTTGCCGGTCCCATCCTCGCCAATCAGGAGGAGGCTAGCCTCCGTGGCCGCCACGAGTCGGACGGCATTGAGGAGCCGGCGAAAGGCCGGCGCGTCACCGATCAGTCTTTGGGGCCCGGATTCGGTCATGACCTGCTCCACGAGATAGCTTTAATATTGATTCGGTTACGGTTCTTGAACCGGTTTAGGCAGCGGCGCCGTCATCCATTCACGCCGATATTGTAGTCCTGGAATGTCAGGGTAAAAAGCCCGAGTCCCGCCACGGAAAGACCCGCCAGAAGCCGCGGGAGCCCCTGGCCCGCGAAACGATGGAGGCGGCCAGCGAAGAGGCCAGTGGCAATCAGCACCGGCCAGGTGCCGAGACCAAAGAGGGCCATATAGAGGGCCCCCGCCAGGGGACCACCCTGGGCCGGGGCGCCGAGCAGCAGGGTATAAACGAGACCGCAGGGAAGCCAACCCCAGATGGCGCCATAAAGAGCGGCCTTGGGCAGGGAATCCACGGGCAGCAGGCGTCGCCCCAAGGGCTCGAGACGTCGCCACAGAGGTGCTCCCAGGCGCTCGATCCCGTCCAGGCGGGGCAGCCAGCCCGCGATGGAAAGCCCGACCCCGACCATGACCAAGGCCGCCAGCCAGCGCAGGCCCTCATACAGCCAGAGGTGACCCGTGCCCAGGAGGGCGCCACCGAGAGAGCCAAACAGGGCCCCCGCCAGAGCATAGCTCAAGACCCGGCCGCTGTTGAAGGCCAGCAGAAAACCGAGGAATTCAGGCCAGGCGACGCGTTTCTCCGCCGGCGGTAGGAGGCTCAGGGCCCCGGCGATGCCGCCGCACATGCCAATACAATGCAGGGCGCTGAGCAAGCCGATCACGAAGGCAAGGGGGTAGGCAGTGTTCATCTCATAGGTTCAAGGTATATTTGCAATTACTTATGATCCCGGAGAAACTTGCTTCCCGAGCCAGTCCCGATCAGGACCCTGGTCTGGGCGCCGGGCGGTTACGGGCGGCCTGCGGAGAACATTAGCATGACGGCACTCAATTTTGACCATCTGCTCCCCCTACGGGAGAGGCTGGCCAGTCATCCCATTTACGCATCCCTGCAAACCCGTGACGACCTGCGGGTCTTCATGGGACACCACCTCTTCTCGGTATGGGATTTCATGTCCCTGGTCAAATATCTGCAGCGGCACCTGGCCCCCACCCAGGTCCCCTGGATGCCCCAGGGCGACCCCGCCCTGCGGCATTTCATCAATCAGTTGGTCCTGGAGGAAGAGTCGGATATCGCCCCCGGCGGCGAGGAGGTCGGCTACGCCAGCCATTTCGAACTCTACGTCAGAGCCATGACGGAGATCGGCGGCGACGGCGAGTTGTCGACCCGTTTCCTCGACCAGGTACGGCAGCGCGGCGTTGACGAGGCCCTCTATTCGGACCTGGTCCCCCTCCCCGCCCGCTATTTCACCGAGACCACTTTCGCCTTTATCCGGGACGACAAACCCCACGAGGTCGCCGCCGCCCTCGCCCTGGGTCGCGAACAGGTGATCCCGGACATGTTCCGCCGTTTCATCGAATTGAGCCGGATGGGGGTGGATCAGGCCCCCAGCTTCCACTATTACCTGGAGCGCCACATTCATCTCGATGGGCTACTCCATGGACCCATATCCCTGCGCCTTTTGGAAATCCTCTGCGACCAGGATGCCGTCAAGATTGATGAGGCCGAAACCGCCGCCGAGGAGGCCCTATGCGCCCGCCTCCGCTTCTGGGATGGGGTGCTGGAGGCCATCGAGGCCGCTCGCGCCGCGCGGGCCGCCTAAGGAAGGCCCTCGGTACCCCGCCGCCAGCATGACAGCGGATTCGCCAATGACGGCTTGCGGGGCTCCTGGATTGGAATCCGCTGCCAAGAGCCCAATTTAGGGTCCAACATCCCAGGGTTTTCCAGCCAAATACTAACCGGAGGCACCAAATGACAGTCAGCGTTCCCGTGGACGGCGAAGGTTTTCTCATCAATCGCGACGACTGGAGCGAGGAAATCGCCATCGAACTCGCCAAGGCCGATGAATTCGAGATCACGGATCAGATCATGGGTTTCATCCGCGAGGCTCGCGCCAAATACGAAAACGATGGCGTCGCCCCCCCCATCCGCAAATTCGCCAAGGATCTGAATATTTCCACCAAGGAGCTCTACGATATTTTCAAAAAGGGCCCCATGAAGCTTATCTGCAAATGGGGTGGCCTGCCTAAACCCACCGGCTGCGTCTAATCCCCCCCGGCCCGGCCCAGCGCCGGGCTGATACTTTCAGGCCCTCATTCAGATATTTTCCTCGCGGAATCGCCACTTTGCTTGCGAAAGTAACCAAGGCCCACCCGGCTATTCCCTCGCGCCGGGTCTTCGTTGCGCACTGGCCGGCGGCGGCAGGGGATAAGCCATGATCCGCGTCGGCATAGACCTGGGCGGTACCAAGATCGAGGGGGTGGCCCTGGATGCCCAGGGACAGGAACTCTGGCGCCAACGGATTTGGACACCACAGGGGGATTATGCGGGGACGCTGGACGCCATCCGGGACCTGGTACTGGCGGCCGAGGCCGCGCTCGGCGCCCGGGCCCAGGTTGGCATCGGCATCCCAGGCTCGGTGTCACCCCTGACCGGGCGCGTCCGCAACGCCAATTCCACCTGCCTGAACGGCCAGCCGCTGCACCAGGATCTGGAGGCCCGACTGGGGCGTCCCATCCGGCTGGAGAATGACGCCAATTGCCTGGCGCTCTCCGAGGCCACCGATGGCGCCGGCGCCGGTGCCACCACCCTCTTCGCGGCCATCCTGGGCACCGGGGTCGGCGGCGGCATCGTGGCCCATGGCCGGTTGCTCACCGGTATCAACCGGATCGCCGGCGAGTGGGGACACTCCCCCCTGCCCCAGCCAGAGGCCGAGGACCTGCCACCACCCGCCTGTTATTGCGGGCGACACGGCTGTATCGAGACCTATCTCTCCGGGCCCGGGCTGGCGGCGGATCATGCGCGCCGGCGGGGCGGCACCTTGGACGCCGTCGCCATCGGCCTGGCGGCCGCCGCGGGTGACCCGGAATGCGAGGCCAGTCTGCAAGACTACGAGGCCCGCCTGGCACGGGCCCTGGCGGGGGTGATCAACCTGCTCGACCCGGACGTCATCGTCTTGGGCGGCGGCCTGTCGCGGTTGGAACGACTCTATCGCAACGTGCCCGGCCGCTGGGGGGCGCATATCTTCTCGGACCAGGTCGCCACCCGTCTCTTGCCGGCCCGGCACGGCGACGCCTCGGGGGTGCGCGGAGCGGCAAACCTCTGGCCGGGGTCCTGAAGGGTGTGGTCAAGGTTTCCGGGCCTCCGGGTTACTCAGGGCCTTGAAGGATGGATGACGAACGCCGCGCAATTTCATAAAATTAGCGGCTATTAACAGGCTTGCAGACGGGGGCGACCCTCCAGCAAGGCCAGACAGCTTTCGGGCACCCATCAGGGCACGGTTAATCCGCCGCGATAGCGGCACACCTTGACGAGAGGACACAACAATGGCCATTGAAATTAACGGCAGAACCATCGAGACCGATGCCAACGGCAATCTGGTCAACTATCAGGATTGGGACAGGGACGTGGCCCAGGCGCTGGCCACCATCGAGGCTATCGAACTGACTCAGGAGCACTGGGACGTTCTGGAATATCTGCGCGAGGAGTTTCAGAACAACAATGGCAACCAGCCGATGGAGCGTCAGATCAATAAGGACATGGGCAAGCGGTGGGGCAAGACGGTCAGCAGCAAGGACCTCTATAAACTCTTCCCCCTGGCCCCCAGCAAACAGGGTAACCGGGTCGCCGGTCTGCCCTACATCGCTCGCAAAGGCGGCTACTGATACCTTTGCAAATTCCCCCCGCCCCCTCGCGCCGGGCTGGCCTAGTGCGGCCCCGGGGGCGGGGATAGGGCTGACGGCGGGGCGCGATCGCCGCCAGCTATAAGGCTTGCTCCTCAGTCCGCCGCCTCTTCCCCCCCACCCTTGCGCATCGCCTTCCCAGCCGCCGCCCGCTTCTGGCGCTGGGCCGTCGGGTCCGCGATCAGGGGGCGATAGATCTCGACCCGATCGCCGCTGACCAAGGGCTGGTCCAACTTGGCCAGCTTGCCAAAGATACCCACCTTGTTGATAGCCAGATCGATTTCCGGGAAGCGCATCAGAACCCCCGAGCGGTCGATGGCCTCGCGCACCGTCATCCCCGGATCGCCGGTCACCGATAAGAGGGCCTGAGCGTCCCGCCGGGCATAGGCCACCTCCACCTGAATTCCCTGCTCAGCCACGATACACCTCGTCCGCTTGCTTACAGAAGGCATCCACCAGGGAATTCGCGATCTGATGGAAGACGGCGCCAAAGGCCTTGTCGATCAGGGCCCCCGCGAATTCAAAGTCCATGGTCAGGGACACCTTGCAGGCATCCTCCCGCAACGGCAGAAAGCTCCAGCGGCCCCGCATATATTTGAAGGGTCCATCCAGCAGGTCCAGTTCCATCCACTCATCCTCGACGAAGCGATTGCAGGTCGAGAAGGTCTGACGAATGCCCAGCCGAGCCACCACCAGTTCGGCGCAGAGGCGACCTTCCTCCCGACTGAGGATGCGGGTGGCCTGGCACCAGGGCAAAAAAGCGGGGTAGGCCTCGACGTCCCTGACCAGTTGGAACATCTGGGAAGCGGAGTGGTGAACCAAGGCGCTCTTGCTGACAATTGCCACTCAGATCAACTCCCGCACCAGGTCCGCCAACCGCTGGGCGATGGTCTCCACCTTGACCGGATCATCGCCCTCGACCATGACCCGGATCAAGGGCTCGGTGCCGGAGGGGCGCAGGAGGATGCGCCCCTGACCCGCGAGTTCCTGCTCGGCGGCGGCGACGGCGGCCTGCATCGCGGGCAGGCCGACGATCTCCCGCTGCTCGTCCAGGCGGACGTTGATGAGGATCTGGGGATAGAGTTCGACCTCGGCCACCAGGTCCTCAATGGGCCGGCCCGACTCCACCAGGGCCTCCAGGACCTGGAGGGCGGCCACGATACCGTCACCCGTGGTGGTACGGTCACGTCAGATAATATGGCCCGAGGGCTCGCCGCCGAGCAGGCCGCCATCCCGCTTGAGGCGCTCCATGATGTAGCGATCGCCCACCCGGGTGCGGGAAAAGCCGATGCCCAGGCGTCTTAAGGCGTGTTCAAAGCCCAGATTGCTCATCAGGGTCCCGACCACATCGCCCCCTAGGGCGCCTTGGGACTGGCGTTGCTTGGCGATGATGAAGATGAGCTGGTCGCCATCCACCAAGCGGCCCTGGGCATCCAGCATCAGCACCCGATCGCCGTCACCATCGAAGGCGATGCCCAGATGCGCCTTCTTTTTGAGGACCATGGTCCGCAGCCGCTCCGGGGAGGTGGAACCGACGCCACGGTTGATGTTGAAGCCATCCGGATCGACCCCGATCGCCGTGACCTGGGCCCCCAGTTCCTCGAAGACACAGGGCGCGGTGTGATAGGTGGCGCCGTTGGCACAGTCCACGACCAGCTTGAGCCCCTTGAGGGACAGGGCGGAGGGGACCGTACTCTTGCAGAACTCGATGTAGCGGCCGGGGGCGTCATCGACGCGCCGCGCCTTGCCCAGGGAGGCGGAATCCACCGTCGTCAGGGGCTGATCCAAGGCCTCCTCGATGGCCAGTTCCACCTCATCCGGCAGCTTGTCGCCCCCCGCGGAGAAGAACTTGATACCGTTATCATCGTAGGGGTTATGCGAGGCGCTGATGACAATGCCCGCGGCGGCGCGCAGGGTGCGGGTCAAATAGGCGATGGCCGGCGTCGGCATGGGGCCGAGGAGCCGGATATCGACGCCGGCCGCCGCCAGCCCCGCCTCTAGGGCGGACTCGAACATATAGCCCGAGATGCGGGTATCCTTACCAATCAGAACCTTACTGCCACGACTCGGGCCCAGGACCCGGCCCGCCGCCCAGCCCAGCTTGACCATGAAGTCCGGGGTGATATTCCCCTCGCCGACCCGACCCCGAATGCCGTCAGTGCCAAAATACTTGCGCATCGCGCTCTCCTCTCCCCCTCAGTGCTTGCCCGAGGCCTGCATCAGGGCCCAGGCTACCTTAACAACGTCTCGCGTGGCGGCCACATCATGGACCCTTATCACTATCGCCCCCCGCTCCACCGCCAGCACCGCCGCGGCCAGGCTGCCGGCGAGGCGGTCACCGACCTCGCGCCCGGTGAGGGCGCCGATCATAGATTTGCGTGACAGGCCGACCAAGAGGGGCAGACCCAGTTCGGCCAGCCGCCCCAGGCCCGCAAGCAAGGCAAGGTTATGCGCCAGGGTCTTGCCGAAGCCAAAACCGGGATCCAGGATCAGGCGCTGACGCGGGATGCCGGCACCCTCGCAGACCCGGACCCGCTCGCATAGAAAGTCGGCGACCTCGGCCACGGGGTCCGCATAGACCGGGGCCTCCTGCATGGAGGCCGGCGTGCCCCGCATGTGCATCAGGCAGACAGGAACCGCCAAGGCCGCCGCCGTGGTCAGGGCCCCGGGCCGGCGCAGGGCCTGGACATCGTTGATGAGACCGGCGCCAGCGGTTACGGCGGCGCGCATGACCTCGGGCTTGCTGGTATCGACGGAAAGGGGCAAGGCCAGGCGTGCGGCCAGGGCCTCGATGACCGGGGCCACCCGGTCGATCTCCTCTTGGATCGAGACGCCGCTGGAACCGGGACGGGTGGATTCACCACCGACATCAAGGATATCGGCGCCCTCCGCGGCTAGCCGTTCACCCTGACGTAGGGCGGTATCACGGCTGGCATAGTGGCCGCCGTCGGAAAAGGAGTCCGGGGTGACGTTCAGCACGCCCATGACGATCGGGTGGCTCAGGTCCAGGGACCGGCCGCCACAGTCGAGCAGGCCAAAGGGCTGCAAGGCCGGATCAGTCACCGGCCCTCTGGGGTGCCTTGGGGCATCAGTCGCGCCTGGCCAACCTCGGGCGCATAGGTTGCCGTCGGGCTCAATGCTCGCTGGCGGGGCCCCCGATGGGCCCCTCGCCCGTGGCGGCCGCGTCCGGACCGGCCTGGGTGCCACCCCGGGGGCGTCGGCCCTCGTCCTCGATCCAGTCACGAGGGGGACGCGGCGGCTTGCCCGCCATGATGTCGTCGATCTGTTCGTGGTCGATGGTCTCGTACTTCATCAGGGCCGCCGCCATGGCGTGCAGCTTGTCCAGATTGTCGGTGATCAGGCGCCGGGAACGCTCGTAATTGCGGTCGATGAAGTTGCGCACCTCCTCGTCGATGACGTGGGTGGTCTCGTCGGACACATTCTTGTGCTGGGTCACGGAATGGCCGAGGAAGATCTCCTGCTCGTCCTCGCCGTAGGTCAGGGGCCCGAGGCGCTCGGAGAGGCCCCACTTGGTGACCATGTTGCGGGCAATGTCGGTGGCGCGATGAATGTCGTTCTGGGCGCCGGTGGTGACGCTATCGGCCCCGAAGATGATCTCCTCGGCGATGCGCCCCCCGAAGAGGCTGGAGATCTGCGACTCCAGCCGCTGCTTGGTGTAACTGTAGCGGTCCTCCTCCGGCAGGAAGAGGGTGACACCCAGGGCCCGGCCGCGGGGAATGATGCTGACCTTATGCACCGGGTCGTGCTCCGGGACCAGGCGCCCGACGATGGCATGTCCGGCCTCGTGATAGGCGGTGAGGCGTTTTTCGTCCTCGGACATGACCATGGAGCGCCGCTCGGCCCCCATCATGATCTTGTCCTTGGCCTTCTCCAGGTCCTCCATATCCACCACCCGCTTGTTACCGCGGGCGGCAAAGAGGGCGGACTCGTTGACCAGGTTGGCCAGATCGGCGCCGGAGAAACCCGGCGTGCCCCGGGCGATAATGGAGGCCTTGACGTCGTCCGCCACGGGGATCTTGCGCATGTGGACCTTGAGGATCTGCTCGCGCCCGCGCACGTCCGGCAGGGGGACCACCACCTGGCGGTCAAAGCGACCCGGCCGCAGCAAGGCCGGGTCCAGCACGTCCGGCCGGTTGGTGGCGGCGATGACGATGACGCCTTCGTTGCCCTCGAAGCCATCCATCTCCACCAGCAACTGATTGAGGGTCTGCTCACGCTCGTCGTGACCGCCGCCCAGCCCGGCGCCGCGATGGCGGCCCACGGCGTCGATCTCGTCGATGAAGATGATGCAGGGGGCGTGCTTCTTGGCCTGCTCGAACATGTCGCGCACCCGCGAGGCGCCGACGCCAACGAACATCTCCACGAAGTCGGA
>JADZBU010000201.1 GCA_020851955.1 Chromatiaceae bacterium
ATTCGTGCCACGACTTTACCGCCGGACCCGGACCGAACCTGAAATCCGGTCCCTTCTGCGAGCACCTGGGCCTTACCACCCGCCAAGGCGCCTGGTGCAGGCACTGGCGCGAGCGCCAGGCATGAGCCAGGCCCTGGCCGCCCTGGCCTGGGTGATCGCCGCCTATACCGGCGGCATCGCCCTGGCCCTCATCCTCGAATGGTGGCTGCGCCGCCCCGACCAGAAGCCATGACCATGAACCTCATCGACCTGAAGGCCGCCGAGCACCTGAGCGACACCGAGCGCCTGGAGTTGGCGCGCGAATTGATGCAATGGGCCGGTTATTACCTGGCCCACGTCACCGCCACCCACACCACCCACCGCGCCCGGGTGGATCTGTCCATTGCCACGGACACCACCCGCGAAGCCCTGGCCGAGCGCCAGGTCCCCGGTTTCATACCGACACCACCCGACTTATTCAGCACCATGGAGTAAATATCATGTCCAGATCCCTGAACCGCGCCCAAATCATCGGCAACCTGGGCACCGAGCCCGAACTAAGGACCCTGGCGAATGGAATGTCAGTAGGGCGGCTATCGGTCGCCACCTCGGAGAGCTGGAACGATAAGAACACCGGCGAAGCCCGGGAAGAAACGGAGTGGCACCGGGTGACGCTGTGGGGAAAATTGGCGGAGATTGCGTCCCAGTACCTGCATAAAGGGGACAAGGTCTTTATCGAGGGCAAGATCCGCACCCGCAAATGGCAGGACCAATCCGGCCAGGACCGCTATTCAACCGAGATCCACGCCGACAATATGCTGATGCTGATGCTGATGCTGGGCGGCCGGCCGGCGAACGAGGGCTATGGCCAGACGCAGGCCCATTACCAGCCGGCACCCCAGGCCAACCCGCCCCGCCAGGCTCCGCCACCCGCACAACCGCGGCCCAACTACCAGGCGCCCACGCCCCAGCACTTCCAGGCACCACCGCCGGGCCTGGATTTCGACGACGACATCCCGTTCTGAGCTCCGCGCCGGTGCCTGATCCCCTCCTGTGGCCCTTGAACGAGGCCGCTCGCCAACTCGGGGGCGTCCACCCCCGCACGGTGCGCCGTCTCATCCAAGCGGGCCAACTGCAAGGGGTCAAGATCGGCGCCCGCCTGCTGGTCTCGGTCGCGAGCGCCCGGGCCTATGTGGACAACTTTAGCCCGCCCCGTGCTAGTCTAGCGGTAGATAGTCGAGCAACGGAGCCACACCCATGCCCAGGCGCACCAAAAAAAACGACGACGGCATCTATCAGCGCGTGGACTCCCATTGCTGGTGGCTCTCCTACCAAGACCGAAGCGGCCGCCAGACTCGCCGCTCTTCTCAAATTCCCATTGCTGAAGACCCCGCGGGCCTAAAGGCCAAGGCCCTGCGCGCCGCCCTGATGGCGGCCGAAGGCGTCGCCCCGACCGGACCCGACCCCCACCAGGGCCGGACCTTCGACGAACTCCTGCTGGCCTACCTCGGCGAGGTAACCCCCACCAAACGCGCCCCAGAGCGCGACCGCTACTCCGCCAAGCACCTGCAACCCATCTTCACCGGCCAGGCCCTGGCCAAAATCGGCGTTGCCGAGGTCCGCGCCTACATCAAGCAGCGCCAGGGCGAAGGGGCGAGCGCGGGCACGCTCAACTAAAGAGATCGGCCTGATGTCCGCCGCCGTGAACTGGGCCAAGCGTGAGTTGGAATGGGACCTGGCCAACCCCTGGGAATCGCGCCGACTGAGCGAGCCGCCCGGGCGCACCCGCTGGCTGACCAAGGACGAGACCGATCAGCTGCTTGCATCCGCCCGGAACAGCCACGCCCGCGCCCACCTGCCGGCCTTCATCCTGTTATGCCTGCATACCGGCCTGCGCCGCGACGAGGCCCTAGGCCTGGAATGGAGCCGGGTAGACCTGATCCGCAACCGCCTGCACCTGGGCCAGCTCGACCAGAAGAACAACACCGTCTCGGAAATCCCCCTCAACGCCACGGCCCGCGAGGTGCTCATCTCCCGCGCCGCCTTCCGGGCGCAATGGTGCCCGGACTCCCCCTGGGTATTCAGCCGCCGCAGCGGGGCACGAATCGCCTCGGTCAAGAAGAGCTTTGCCGCCGCCTGCAGCGCCGCCGGCATCGAGGACTGCCACCCGCACGACTTGCGCCGCACCTGCGGCAGTTGGTTGGTACAAGCGGGGATCGACGTCGGCCGGGTAGCCCGCATCCTGCGCCATGCCGATGTGCGGGTGACGCAAAAGGTCTACGCGCACCTGCGCATGTCGGACCTGGAAGGCGATCTCGATGCGCTGACGCAGCGCGAGGAAGGGAACGTGATATCACGTGAACATATCACGTTGGCGGTTTGAGGCCCCGCAGGGCCTAGATCGACCTTTCCAGCTACTTGTTTTTACTGATGAAATTGGCGCGCCTGACACGATTCGAACGTGCGACCCCTGCCTTCGGAGGGCAGTACTCTATCCACTGAGCTACAGGCGCTGGAAACGTTGAGATGGCCGGGCATTTTGAGGCGGCGGCCAGAATTGCAGGCGGCAAAGGATAGCCGTTTTGGCCCATGCCGTCCATGGGTCGTCCGCCTTTTCTCTACTGGCGCCATCCTGAGACCCGGCTCATTAGTCCCCACCGCTCACGCTGGCGGGGTCTTGGGGCTGTATTCGCACCATTCGCGGATGATGCAAGCCCCGCAACGGGGCTTGCGGGCAACGCAGACATAGCGCCCGTGAAGAATCAGCCAATGATGGGCATCCTGGAGAAATTCCCGGGGGATGGCGCGCATCAGCCCGCGCTCGACCTCCAGGGGAGTCTTGCCGCGTGCCAGACCGGTACGATTGGCCAGGCGCAGGATGTGGGTATCCACCCCCAGGGTGGGTTCGCCGAAGGCGGTATTGAGGACGACGTTGGCCGTCTTCCGCCCGACCCCGGGCAGGGCCTCCAGGGCCGCGCGCTCCCGGGGCACCTCGCTCCCATGCCGCTCGACCAGGATGGCACAGGTCTTGATGATGTTAGACGCCTTGGCGTTGAAGAGGCCCAGGGTACGGATATGAGCCTTGAGGCCCTCCTCGCCCAAGTCCAGGAGCGCCTGGGGCGTCTTGGCCAGGGGGAAGAGGCTGGCAGTCGCCTTATTGACCGCCTTGTCCGTGGCCTGGGCGGAGAGGATGACGGCGATTAACAGCTCGAAGGTTGAGGCATAAACCAACTCCGTCCGAGGGGCGGGGTTCTCCGCGCGCAGGCGCTCGAAGATGAGGCGGCGTTTCAGCGAGTTCATGAGGCTGGCAGGATAGGGGCAGCCGGGGCCCCTGCCAAGGGGCTGACAGGGCCCTTGCAGGGGGTTTCGCCCTGGCCATACTCAGGGGTCCAGGCAGGACCTGATGCCATTTTCAGGCCCCGCCGGCTCGCCCACCCGCCCCATCCGGCATAGAATCCGGCCTGCCGAGCCGCCACCGCGCCACCCCCACCCAGGAGTTCCCGTCCATGACCATAGGTCCCCGCGAGATCGTCACGCCCTTCCGGCCCATACCGCTGGAGGTGCCGGAGGGGATGAAGCCGAACGAGTTCTTCAACAGTACCGAGAACCTCAACGACCTGGTCAACAATAACGGCCTGCTGGTGAGCCCGGAGCACCTGCTGCTCTACCGCAAGGCCCTGGGGCACTCCTGCGAGTTCGACTGTTCCATCATTTACAACACCTCCCAGACCATCCTCAACCCTCTGGGCCGGCCGGTGCGGCGGACCCAGGTGCCGGCGGCGGTCAAGCATGCCTGGAACCGGATGAACCAGATCCTGCTCTCCTACATGCTGGAGACCTATCCGGACCCGGCGGAGGCCCTGGTGCTGGCGGGGGAGGCGAGCCTGGACGCCACCTGGCCCCTGACCTCGCCCGGCGTACCCAGCATCCGCATGCTGCACAACCACTTCATCGTTTTCCCCATGGACCAGTTGCGCCAGGCGCCCCTGGCGGACCCGGCCAATCCGAACCTCACCGACGGCGGCCAGAACAGCCTCTTCCAGGCCCATATGCGCCATGTCTATCGCCGCTTCTTCGCCGAGGCCCTGGATCTGCGCATCCTGGAGACGATTCACAGCGACGAGTCCCAACTGACCTTGACCGGCTACCCGGAGGGACTGCCCTGCTGGGAGATCCGGGGCGGGGTCGAGGCCCTCAAGGACATCCGCTTCTGGCGGGAGTACGACGCCATCCTGGAGGGCTTTCTGGATTTCTACCGCACCTTCTTCTCCCAGGTCTCCAGCCGCAACGCTCCCCGTCTGGACGACCTGCACTATCCGGAGGCGGTGGATCGGGTGCTGCTGTTCGACAACGACTTCCTGGGCACCGCCCGCCGGGTGCGAGAGCGCTGCATCCGGGAACCGGCCTATGCCAACTCCATTCGCTGGCAGCCTGCCTTCAAGCAGCTCATCTATCGCAATGACACCGGCAAGCTGCTGGTCACCATCAGTCAGAATTCCATCGGCAACGCCATCACTGAACTCCTGGGCGTGGTGGTGCGGCGGGTGCCGGACGCCGCCGCTTACGCCACCTACGAGCCACGCCTGCTGGAGCGGCTCCTGACGGTGCGCGAGCGCATGATCGCGGCCGACCTAGGCGATGGCATCGCCACCGCCGACTGGCCCGCCGACCAGGGTTCCAGCCGGACCTGAAGCCGGGGTTGGCCCCCCAGGCGCCCGCCGGGGCTCGATCAGGGCACGCGGGCGCTTATCCCCCCGGCAAGCTGCTAAACTTGCTGGACTATGAACGCCAACCCGATCAAACCGCCCAAGTCCCTGCTGCGCCTGGTGGGGCGGGCCATCGTCGATTTCGGCATGATCCGCGATGGGGATCGCATCCTGCTGGGGGTCTCCGGGGGCAAGGACTCGCTCTCCCTGCTGCACCTGCTGCACCATCTGCAAAGCTATGCCCCGGTGCGGTTCGAGCTGGCCGTCCTGACGGTGGACCCGGAGGTGCCCGGCTTCGATCCCCAGCCCCTCAAGGATTATTACGACGCCTTGGGCGTGCCTTGGCACTACGAACAGCAGCCGATCATGGAACAGGCCAAGCACCACATGGATGGCGACTCCTTCTGCGCCTATTGCTCGCGCATGAAGCGCGGCATCATGTACCGCCTGTGCCGGGAACAGGGTTACGGCGTCCTGGCCCTGGGGCAGCATCTGGACGATCTGGCGGAGAGCCTGCTGCTATCGCTCTTCCATGGCGGCCAGTTGCGCACTATGAAGGCCCACTATCTGAACGATGCCGGCGACGTGCGCATCATCCGCCCCCTGGCCTACTGCCGGGAACGCCAGACCGGAGACTTCGCCCGCGCCGCCGGCCTGCCGGTCGTGCCGGATTCCTGCCCGGCCTGCTTCTCCGCCCCGAGTCGCCGCGAGCATATGAAGGCCCTGCTGGCCAGGGAGGAGGCGGAGCATCCCCATCTCTTCACGAATATTCTGCACGCCATCCGCCCCCTATTGACGGAAGGCATTGCCGTGAACCCGACCGGGGCCCAGGATTGAAGCGCATAAGGATGCAACCCTTTGGGCCCTCGGGCGCGGCACCAGACCAGATTCAAAACCCAGCCCGTCGCTTAACGACCGATCCGTGACCTCCCAACCTTTCTCCAGAGGGACTCTTCTCATGAGCATTGCCTCCCTGATCCCCCTCCTTTCCGCCCTGGCGGCCACCGGGGTGGCGGACCCGAACCCCGCCCAGTTGGACAGCGCGACGGTCGCCTACCGGTCCGTCCCCCGGGAATACCAGCTCGACGGCGTGGTCGAGGCCGTCCAGCAAACCACGGTCTCCGCCCAGACCCAGGGCCAGGTCCAGGAGATTCTCTTTGACGTGGACGACTTCGTCGAAGCGGGCACGGTGATCGCCCGTATCAAGGACACGGAACATCGGTCGCGGGTCGCCCAGGCGACGGCGGAACTGAATTCGGCCGAGGCCACCCTGAAAAACGCCCACGAGGAGTTCGATCGAATCAAGGAACTGTTCAACAAAAAGATGTCCTCGGAATCCGCCATGGACAAGGCCATCGCCGATGTCAAGAACGCCCAGGCCCGCGTCGAGGCCGCCACCGCCGCCCTAGAGCAGGCCGTGGAGCAACTGGAATACACCCAGGTCCGCGCGCCCTACGCTGGCCTGGTCACCCGCCGCCATCTCCAGGTCGGGGAGATGGCCAATCCGGGCCAGGCGATCATGACCGGCATCGCGCTCCGCAATCTGAGGGTCTCGGTGGATGTGCCCCAAAATCTGATCCAGGCGGTCCGCGACGGCCAGGGGGCGCGCATCCACCTGCCCGGCGGCGCCTTGGTAGCGGCGACCCGGATGACCGTCTTCCCCTTCGCCGATCAAGGCTCCAATACCTTCAAGGTCCGCCTGGACCTGCCGCCCGATCTCGCCGATCTCTATCCGGGCATGTTCGTCAAGACCGGCTTTATCACGGGTGAGAAGCGGGAACTGGCGATCCCCAAGCCCGCCGTGGTGCATCGCTCGGAGGTCACCGGCGTCTATGTCCTGGCGGATGGCCGCATCAGCTTCCGCCAGATCCGCCTGGGCCGGGACCTGGGTGACGCCTGGGTGGTGCTGTCGGGTCTGACCGAGGGTGAGCGGGTGGCCCTGGACCCCATCGCCGCCGGCACCCTGCTCAAGGCGCGGGCCGGGGAGCGGAGTGATGGCTGATCAATTTGGCATCTCCGGGCGGGTCACGGCGCGCTTCCAGGACTCCGCCATCACCCCCCTGCTGGCCCTGGTGGGTCTGCTGCTGGGCTTCTTTGCGATCCTGGTGACGCCTCGGGAGGAAGAGCCCCAGATTAACGTCACCTTCGCCGATGTCTTTATCCCCTTCCCCGGCGCCGCGGCCACCGAGGTCGAGCAACTGGTCGCCGGTCCGGCGGAACAGGTGCTGTCCGAGATGAAGGGCATCAAGCATGTCTATTCCGTCTCCCGCCCCGGCCTGGCGGTGGTCACCGTCCAGTTCCAGGTGGGCGAGGACCGCACCGACGCCATCGTCCGCCTATACTCCAAGATCCTGTCCAATCAGGACTGGCTGCCGCCCAACCTGGGCGTGGGCCAGCCCCTGATCAAACCCAAGGGCATCGACGACGTCCCCATTATCACCGCGACCCTCTGGTCCCAGGACCCCGCCCTGGGCGCCTACGAGCTGGGCAAGGTGGCTCACGCCCTGGAACAGGAGATCAAGCGGGTTCCCGGCACCCGGGACGTCTATACCCTGGGCGCGCCGGCCCAGGTGGCGCGGGTCCTCCTGGATCCCCAGGCCCTTGCCGGCTTTGGCCTCGACCTGGATGGCCTGCGGCTGGCCCTGGGCGCCGCCAATCACATCCGTGACGATATCGCCCTGACCCACGATAACCAGGAGATCCTGGTCCAGGCCGGCACCTTCCTCCTGACGGTGGAGGAGGTCGGTGACCTGGTGGTGGGCCTACATGGCGGCCGGCCGGTCTTTCTGCGCGACGTGGCCCGCATCGAGCGGGGCCCGGAGCCCCCCGAGTCCTATGTCTGGCTGGGCGCCGGGCCAGGTGGCGAGCACAGCGGCGTGAGCCTGGCCGGCACCACGCCAGCGGTCACCATCGCCGTGGCCAAGCAGGAGGGGATCAACGCCGTCGAGGTGGCGGAGCGGGTCATCGACCGCTTCGCCCAACTCGAGGGCACCTTCATCCCCGAGGGTATCGAGGTGACGGTGACGCGTAACTATGGCGCCACCGCCGATGCCAAGGCCCAGAAGCTCATCCAAAAGCTGACCTTCGCCACCCTGTCCGTCATCATTCTGGTCATCTTCGCCATTGGCTGGCGCGAGTCCATCATCGTGGGCGCGGCCATCATCGTCACCCTGGCCCTGACCCTCTTCGCCTCCTGGGCCTGGGGCTTCACCCTCAACCGGGTGTCCCTCTTCGCCCTCATCTTCTCCATCGGCATCCTGGTGGACGACGCCATCGTGGTGGTCGAGAACATTCATCGCCACATGGCCCTGAGCTCCAGCAAGCTCTTGGACCTCATGCCCAAGGCGGTGGACGAGGTGGGCGGGCCCACCATCCTGGCGACCTTCACCGTCATCGCCGCCCTCCTGCCCATGGCCTTCGTCAGCGGGCTCATGGGGCCCTACATGAGCCCCATCCCCATCAATGCCTCCCTGGGCATGCTCATCTCCCTAGTGGTGGCCTTCGTCTTCACCCCCTGGATGACCAACTTCATGCTCGGCCGACGGACCCATGCCCATGGCGGTGGCGCGCATGGTCCCGGTCCCGAGACGGAAGGCGGCTGGCTGCGGACCCTGTTCCAGGGGGCCATCTCCCCCTTCCTGGCCGGCCGGGCCGGCTGGGTCAATCGCTGGCTCTTGCTGGGCGGCATCTTGCTGCTGATCGCCGGTTCCATCGGCCTGGTGACCAGCAAGGCGGTGATCCTCAAGATGCTGCCTTTTGACAACAAGTCCGAGTTCCAGGTGGTACTGGACATGCCGGAGGGCACCAGCCTGGAGCAGACGGCGCGGGTCCTGGCCGAGCTGGGGAACCACCTGGCGACGGTGCCCGAGGTCACGGATTATCAGGTGTACGCCGGCACGGCCGCCCCCATCAATTTCAATGGCCTGGTGCGCCAGTACTACTTGCGCGCGGGGGCCCACTTGGGGGACATCCAGGTGAACCTGGTGGACAAGCACTATCGCGACCGTAAGAGTCACGAGGTGGCCCAGGCGGTGCTGGAGCCCCTCCAGGCGATCGCCCGCCGCTATCAGGGCAACGCCAAGGTGGTGGAGATCCCGCCTGGCCCCCCCGTGCTCTCACCCCTGGTCGCCGAGATCTACGGCCTCGATTACGCGGGGCAGATCGGCATCGCCAAGCAGGTGCGCGGCGTCTTCGAGCAGACGACGGATATCGTGGACGTGGATGACTCGGTGGAATATCCCGCCCCCAAGCTGATCGTGGTGGTGGATCGGGCCAAGGCGGCGCGCCTCGGCGTGGCCCAGAGCGCCGTCGCCCAGGCCCTGGCCACGGTCCTGGACGGCGAGGATATGAGTTTCCTCCATGGGGCCAACGTCAAGTACGCCGTGCCCATCCGGGTCGAGTATGGCGAGGCGGACAAGGCCGACCTGGAACAGGTGCTGGCCCTGCGGGTGCGCGCCCAGGGTGGGCAATTGGTCCCCCTGTCCGAGATCGTCAGCCTGGTGGAGACGACCCGGGAGCACAGCATCTATCACAAGGACCTGCTGCCCCTGGTCTATGTGACGGGCGACATGGCGGGGGAAACGGACAGCCCCCTCTACGGCCTCTTCGAGATCTCCGGGTCCTTGGCCGAGCAGTTGGGTCTGGAGCAGTGGTTCGTGCGCGCGCCCCTGAATCCCTATGAATACAGCCTCAAGTGGGATGGGGAGTGGCAGGTCACCTATGACACCTTTCGCGACATGGGCATTGCCTATGGCGTGGGGCTGATCCTCATCTATCTGCTGGTGGTGGCCCAATTCCGCAGCTACCTGGTGCCCCTGGTCATCATGGCCCCCATCCCACTGACCATCATCGGCATCATGCCCGGCCATGCCCTCCTGGGGGCCCAGTTCACGGCCACCTCCATGATCGGCATGATCGCCCTGGCCGGCATCATAGTGCGCAACTCCATCCTGCTGGTGGACTTCATCAACCAGGAGGTGCGGGGTGGTCTGACGCTGGAGGCGGCGGTGGTGCGCTCCGCGGTGGTGCGGGCCAAGCCCATCGCCCTCACCGCCTTCGCGGCCATGGCCGGGGCCCTTTTCATCCTGGACGACCCCATCTTCTCGGGTCTGGCGGTGTCCTTGCTCTTTGGTCTCTTCGTCTCCACCGTCCTGACCCTGGTGGTCATCCCGGTGGTCTATTACGGGGTCATGTACAAGCGGGTGGCGTGGATTCGCACGGCGACGGGGTAGTGGGCCGATAACCCGGGGGGCAAGTCCCTCCCATCGGCCTTGGAATCCGGGGCGCTTTCGCAAGGGAGCGCCCCTTTTTACGGAGTAAGGAAAGCCGGGCCGCCACCAGGCCCCTTGTCCTGGTTTAGCTTATGCCCAACTCAGACCAGATGGCATCCACCCGCTGACGCACCGCCGCCGCCATCTCGATGGGCTTGCCCCATTCCCGGCTGGTCTCGCCGGGCCACTTGTTGGTGGCGTCGAAACCGATCTTGGAGCCCAGCCCGGAGACGGGGGAGGCAAAGTCCAGGTAATCGATGGGCGTGTTCTCGATGGTGACCGTGTCCCGCGCCGGGTCCATGCGGGTGGTCATGGCCCAGATGACATCCTTCCAGTCGCGGGTGTCGATGTCGTCGTCCACCACGATCACGAACTTGGTGTACATGAACTGGCGCAGGAACGACCAGACGCCGAGCATGATGCGTTTGGCGTGGCCGGGGTACTGCTTTTTCAGGCTCACCACCGCCAGCCGGTAGGAACAGCCCTCGGGCGGCAGATAGAAATCCACGATCTCCGGGAACTGCTTTTGCAGGATGGGCACGAAGACCTCGTTGAGGGCTACCCCGAGAATGGCGGGCTCGTCCGGCGGCCGGCCGGTGTAGGTGCTGTGATAGATGGGCTGGCGGCGATGGCTGATGCGATCGAGGGTCAGGACCGGGAAGCGATCCACCTCGTTGTAATAGCCGGTGTGGTCACCGAAGGGCCCCTCCATGGCCGTGTCGTTGGGATGGATGCAACCCTCGAGCACGATTTCCGCCCGGGCGGGCACCTGGAGTGCGTTGCCGATGCTGGCGGCGACCTCAGTGCGACTGCCCCGCAGCAGGCCCGCGAAGCCATATTCCGACAGGCTGTCCGGCACCGGGGTGACGGCACCCAGGATGGTGGCCGGGTCGGCGCCCAGGGCCACCGAGACCGGGAAGGGCTCGCCGGGGTGGGCGCGGGCCCATTCGCGAAAATCCAGGGCGCCGCCGCGATGGGCCAGCCAGCGCATGATGACCCGGTTAGGCCCCAGCACCTGCATGCGGTAGATGCCCAGGTTCTGGCGCGGCTTGTCCGGGCCCCGGGTGATGACCAGGCCCCAGGTGATGAGGGGACCGGCGTCACCGGGCCAGCAGGTCTGGATGGGCAGCCGCCCCAAGTCCACATCCTGGCCCTCCAGCACCACCTCCTGACAGGGCGCGCCCTTGATCTGCTTGGGGGCCATGTCCAGGGCCTTGCGAAAGACCGCCAGCTTGGCCCATGCGTCCTTCATACCCCGAGGGGGCTCCGGCTCCTTGAGGCTGGCGAGCAACTGGCCTACCCCGCGCAGGGCCGTCACGCATTCCTCGCCCATGCCCATGGCCACCCGATTGGGGGTGCCGAAAAGATTGCCCAGCAGGGGTATCTCCGACCCTTTGGGCCGCTCGAAGAGGAGGGCCGGGCCACCCGCCCGCAGGGTCCGGTCGCAGATCTCCGTGATCTCCAGGTAGGGATCGACCTCGGCGCGGATGCGCTTGAGTTCCCCCCGTGCCTCCAGCTGGGCGATGAAATCTCGTAAGTCGGCGTACTTCATAGGGCTAGGGCGCTCGTTAGCGGGTTTATCCTGGAGCGGGCGGCATGTCCAGACAGGACCCTAACCCGCCGTTACTTCAGTCTGGCCGCCCCCTCGTCAAGCCGCGACCGCGATGCCGCTATGGCGGAGCAAGGCGTCGATGGTGGGCTCGCGGCCCCGGAAGGCCACATAGAGGTCCATGGCCGGGCGGGAGCCACCCTGTTCCAGAATCTGTTGGCGGAAGGCGCGGCCGGTGGCGGTATCCAGAATGCCCTTCTCTTCGAAGAGAGAGAAGGCATCGGCGGACAGGACCTCGGCCCATTTGTAGCTGTAGTAGCCCGCCGCGTAGCCGCCGCCGAAGATGTGGGAGAAGCCCTGGGCAAAGCGGTTGAAGGCCGGAGGCTTGAGGGGGGCCACCTGGTCGCGCACCTGGTCGAGGATCTCCTGGATGCGCCCACCCTGGGCCGGATCGTATTCCAGATGGATGCGGAAGTCGAACAGGGCGAATTCGAGCTGCCGGGCCATCTGCATGGCGGACTGGAAGTTCCTGGCCGCCCGCATCCGCTGGTAGAGCCCGTCGGGGATGGGCTCGCCGCTGGCCACCTGGCCGGAGATGAGGTCCAGGGACTCGCGCTCCCAGCACCAGTTTTCCAGGAACTGGCTGGGCAGCTCCACCGCATCCCAGGGCACGCCGGAGATGCCGCCGACGGCGGGGTAATCGATCTGGGTCAGCAAGTGGTGCAAGCCGTGGCCGCACTCATGGAAGAGGGTCAGGACCTCGGTATGGGTCAGCAGCGAAGGCTGATCCCCCACGGGCGGGGAGAAGTTACACACCAGGTAGGCGCAGGGGATCTGGTCGCAAGTGGCGGTGTGGAGCCGGTTGACGCAGACATCCATCCAGGCCCCGCCGCGCTTGTTGGGACGGGCGAAGGGGTCGAGGTAGAACTGGCCCCGCAAGTCGCCATCCCCCGCGCGGATCTCGAAGAAGCGGACATCCGGATGCCAGGTCTCCACCCCCTGGACCTCGCGGATGCGGATGTCGAAGAGCCGCTCCAGCAGCTTGAAGAGGCCGTCCAGGACGCGGCTGATGGGGAAATAGGGCCTCAGCTCCTCCTGGGTGATGGCATAGCGATGCTCGCGCAGCTTTTCTGAATAGTAGGCGAGGTCCCAAGGCTCGAGCGTGCCGGCGCCCCCCAGGCTTCGGGCAAAGTCGCGCACCTCCTCGAGTTCCTGGCGGGCCGGGGTCACCACCCGTTGCGCCAGGCCGGCGAGGAAGCCCATCACCTCCTCGGGGGAACGGGCCATCTTGGTGGCCAGGGAGCGTTCGGCAAAGTTGGCGTAGCCCAGAAGCTGGGCCTGCTCGTGCCGCAGGGCCAGGATCTCCTCCATGATGGCGCCGTTGTCCCATTGGCCGGCATGGGGGCCGACTTCGGAGGCACGGGTGGTATAGGCCTCGTGCACCTCCCGGCGCAGGGCCGCGTCATCGGCGTAGGTCATGACCGGCTGGTAGGAAGGGAAGTCGAGGGTCAGGACCCAGCCGGACTCGCCGCGGCGCTCGGCGGTCTGGCGGGCCAGGGCGCGGGCGGATTCCGGCAGGCCTGCAAGCTGGGCCTCGTCCTCGATATGCTTGCTCCAGGCATTGGTGGCGTCGAGGAGATTCTCGGAGAATTTGGCGGCGAGGCGCGACAGTTCCCGGTCGATGGCCTTGAAGCGGCTCTGCTGGTCCGGGGGCAGATCGACGCCGGAGAGGTGGAAGTCGCGCAGCGCATTGGCCAGCAGCTGGCGCTGGGTGGCGTCCAGGTGCTCCTGGGCGGAGACAGCGCGATAGCCTTCGAACAGGGCCCGGTTCTGGCCGAGCTCGGTGGCGTAGTCGCTGAGCCTGGGCAGGCAGGCATTGTAGGCGGCGCGCAGGGCCTCGCTGTTCATGACGGCGTTGAGATGGCCGACGGGTGACCAGGCGCGCTCCAGGCCATCGCCGAGGATCTCCAGGGGCTCGATGAAATTCTCCCAGGTCGGGGGTTCCGCACCCTGGGCGAGTGCCGCGATGCGGGCGCGGTTGCGGGCCAGCAGGGTATCGATGGCGGCTTCCACCTGCTCGGGCAGGATGCGGCCAAAGGGTGGCAGGCCGGGCATGTCGAGGAGGGGGTTGTCCATGAGGCCTCTTTGAACCGATTGAGATTGCAGGGTGATGGGAGGGAAGGGGGGCCTGGTGGCGGCTCAATCCGGCAGGAAGCCGGCGTTTTCGCGGCCGCGGACCTTACCCTGGAGCGCCCGGATCATATCCGGGATGGGCCGTGGCTCGAAGGTGCGTGGACCACAGAGGAAGTGGCCATGCAACTCCCGGTGGAGCCGGTCCCCGGACTGGGAGGTGACGGCCTGCCAGTCAGCCCCCTCGACGGGGATGAAGCGGTCATTCGAGCCATAGGCGTAGGTGCGAAAGACCCCTTGAGCCTTGCAACGCAGGCCCTCGAAGGTGACATTGCGGGTGCCCGAGGGCGATTCAGCCACGAGGGTGTAGCGCACCACACCGTCGCTGCCGATGCTCAAATGCGAGCTATCGATGAAATAGCGGAAGCGGGAGGGCGAAGCCCTGTCCAGCTCGAATTCCACCAGATCGCCGTCCTTGGGCCAGGGCGGCAGGTCGATCCTGCCCTCCTCCCAGGGCTTGGGGTCGCTGATACTAGCGGGCGTCGCGGGCTCGGCCTCGTCGATAAATTGGCGTGGCTTGGCGGCCAGGGCCAGGGACGATGCCAGGAACAAGGTGAGCATGAGGGTGACAGCGGCAAAAGGCATATGACGAGCTCCGGACGGATTGACGCGGCGAGGACGCGACTTCAGGAGAGCAATATAGGCCCGGGTGATGTCACGATCCAGTGCCGCCGGCGGCGGCGATGCTCATGGCCCGGCGACGACAGTCCCGGCGGTTGCTGCTAGCATTGGCCAGTGACAGCGCTTTTTCTTGACCCCTGGTCGAACCCCTACCGCAGCGAGGCCAAACATGTCCCCTATCCGCGCTTACCAGGGCAAGCAGCCGCGCCTTGCCGCCAATGCCTGGATCGATCCCACCGCCTTGGTGATCGGCGACGTGGAGATCGGCGCGGGCTCCTCCATCTGGCCCATGGCGGTGATCAGGGGCGATGTCCATTACATCCGCATCGGGGCCGAGACCAATATCCAGGACGGCAGCGTTTTGCATGTCTCCCACGACAGCCGCTTCCTGCCAGGCGGCGCGCCCCTCATCATTCACGACCGCGTCACCATCGGCCATCAGGTCGTGCTGCACGGCTGCGAGATCCATGACTGCTGCTTGATTGGCATCGGCGCGCGCATCCTGGACCGGGCCGTCGTCCAGCCCAGGACCCTCCTGGGCGCCGGTTCCCTGGTACCGCCCAGACAGGTCCTAGAAGGCGGCTACCTCTGGCGCGGCTCCCCGGTGACGCGTATCCGTCCCCTGACGGACGAAGAACTGGAATACCTGGAGTACTCGGCCCTGCACTATGTCCGCCTGGCGGACCACCACCGCCGCTCCCTCTGAGACTTCTGGGCTCTAGCCCAGGAACCAGCGGCTAGCCTCGGCGCGGGACCCTGGGGTCCAGGATGAGGGCGCGACCGTGCCTGTCCGCCTTGACTCCAAACCGCCTGGATCGTATCAGCCGCCGGTGGTGGCCTCGCCCGGCTCGGCCTTAAGGGGCATGGCCGGGGCGGATGCGGGTCCTGCTTTAGCCGGGTCCTTCCCGACTTGGTTCTGTTCGGCTTGGTCCTTCCCCACCTGATCTTTCCCGGCTGGGTCTTGCCCCACCGGGGCTGACGGCGCCTTGATCTCGGCGGGGACGGCCCCTGGGGGCTCCGCGGGTGGGGTGGCCGGGGGCGGGGTAAGGGGAGCCGCGACGGCTGGTGGCTTGGCGACCTGGGTTGGCGCGGATGGAACAGTCCCGGTTCCCGAGGATGCCTTGGCCGGCGACGTTTGTACCCCGCCTTGGGTGGCGGAGGGGTTGGCGGCAGGGGCTGTTTCCGGAGCGGAGGCCTCCGGGGTCTGCTTCGGCGGGCTTTGAACCGAGGCCGCGGGGACGTCGGAGGATGCGGCCGGGAGCTTGGCGGCCTGGGGCGAGGCTACCGATGCTGGAGCCTGGGTTGCCCCGGCTTGCAGGGGTGTGGGCGGCACGGCTTTGTCCGCGGGATTGCCTTCCAACCACGCGGACCCGGGTTGAGCCATGGCGGGTGGTCTGGCCTGGCTGGTCGGCTGAATCTGGACAGGCACGGCCAGGGTCCCTTCGGTGACGAAGGGCTTCCAGGTCTGATTATGCGGAGGCTGAGGTCTCGCTACCCCGGGTTGCGGGGCGGGAGGTTGCGCGACTTGGGATTTCCCGCTCGGGTTGGGCGCGGACGGCGTTAGGCTGGAGCGAGGCGCCAAGGGCTCCGTCGGCAGGGCCCCCGACGGCGTGGGCTGCAAGAGAGTGGGACGAGGCCTCACCGGCTCTGTTTGCACGGTCGGCAGGGGCTGGGCGGGAGCGGGCCGAGGTGGCACGGGCGCTGTTCGCGCCGATTGTACCGGTTGCGCGGGCGTGGACGGCGTAGGCGCGGGCAAGGTTTTCACCGGCTCGGTGCGAGCGGTCTGAGTCGGCGCGGCGATCACGGGAACGGGCTTGGGTTTCACAGCCTCGGTTTGGACCTGGGATGCCGACGCGGGCTGAATTTTCGCGACCTCGGCGGGCGACAAGGTTCCTCCTTCCGCCGGCTCTTGCCTGGCGGCACCCTGAGCCGCCAGTCTGCCGCGATAGTCGCCATAGTCCGGACCGGTACCCGTGATGGTTACGGGCGTCCCGACCGGGACCTGGCTAAAGAGGCGCTCGGCCAGCGCGCCGGGCAAGCGAATGCAGCCATGCGAGGCGGGATGTCCCGGCCGGGGAATAGGGCCGGCATGCAGTCCCACGCCATCCCCCGTGAGGCGGAGAAAATAGGGCATCTTGGCCCCGGCGAAGCGGCCACCCGCCGGAACCTGATGGCGGCCCCGCTTGGCGTCGGAGACGACTACCCGCCCCTCGGCATTGTAAATTTTGCCGTACAGGTTCGACTCCTTCTTCTTCTCCTTACCCATGACGGCAAAATGACCGACCGGGGTCGGGTGCGACTTGAGGCCCGAGGCGACATAGGTCCAACCGACCTGCTTGTTCCCTTCGTAAAAACGGGCCTTCTGGCTATCGACATCCACCCAGATGTGCGTGATCTTGCTATTGTCGCCTTCCCATTCCCAGCGCTTGGCCTTGGGGGGCCGAGCCTCCTGGGGCTCCATGGGGAGCACGGGTTTGGGGGCCTCGGCCTCGGCCTGGGCTGGCTCCTCCATCTTGGGCTTGTCCTGCTCCAGCAGGGGCAGGCCCACACAGCCGACGAGCCCAAACTGGATCGCGACGGCCGCCAAGGTGGTAAAGAGGGGCTTGCGCCACCGTTCAGTCCCCGGAAGACCTGGGCAGGGAGTCTTAGTCATAGCTTTGCGTCCTCGATATGGCCGCGTTTGCAAAATTTGGCCTCTTTATACAAGCAAGATGGCGGTTTTGACTATCACTTTAACAACGCGACCCTGGGTAGCGGTTCTCGGGAAAGCGGAGCAGCATGGGGGTTCCGACTGGTCGCCGGGGGGAAAAGTCGAGGTACCTGAGTCACTTGTTCCTGAATCCTTACCTCGCCATCGCGCCCCGCGCGCGGCTATTATTCGTCCTTGTCCACCAGGCCGATACCCTCCAGACCCCCGTCCAGATCCACCCCCTTATCCCGGGTTCCGTGGAGTTTGATCATGAGACGCACCTCGTTGGCGGAGTCCGCCAGGCGCAGGGCGTCCTGGTAGCTGATCTCGCCCTCCTCGTAGAGATCGAACAGGGACTGGTCAAAGGTGACCATGCCCTGCTCCCGGGACTTCTTCATCAACTCCTTGAGCTTATGGACCTCGCCCTTGCGAATC
>JADZBU010000202.1 GCA_020851955.1 Chromatiaceae bacterium
GGATGCTGCTCCAGCAGCGTCTCGATGGCGCGGAAGCGGTCGGCGATGCCCTTGGTGTAATCGAAGCGCTCCACCCCCACCGCCAGCAGGGCGTCGGGGGCCAGCCCCTGGGCCTGGCGGACCCGAGTCCGACAATCACCGACGCTGGGCTGGCTGGCCATGGCCGGCGGTGGCCAGGCGATGGAAATGGGATAGGGCTTGACCAGGGTGATGCCCCCGCCGGAGGCGGCGGTACTGTGCTCCCGGTCGATGCGGCACTCCAGAAAGCGGTCCACCGAATCCAGGAAGTTCAGGCAGTGGAACTGGGTGTGGAAGCCCAGGATGGTGCTGCCCAGGAGCCCGCGCAGGATCTCCTCCCGCCAGGGGCAGATGCCGAAGACCTCCGGGTTAGGCCAGGGGATATGCCAGAAGGTGATGAGGGTGGCCTCCGGGAGGCGCTCGCGCACCATGCGGGGCAGGAGGGCGAAGTGGTAGTCCTGGATCAGCACCACCGGATTGGGGGCGCGGGCCTCCGCCACGACCGCCTCGGCGAATTTGCGGTTGACGGCGACATACTGGTCCCAGTCCGCGGCACGGAAGGTGGGCCGGACGAAGACGATATGACAGAGGGGCCAGAGTCCCTCGTTGGCCAGGCCGTAATAGTAGCCCTCCTGCTCGGCGTCCGTGAGCCAGACCCGCCGCAGGTCATAAGTCGGGGCCTCCGGCGGGACCCGGATGTGGTCCTTGCCGTCCACGGTCTCGGCATCCGCGTTGCCACTGCCGTGGGCGATCCAGGTCCCGCCGCAGGCGCGCAGGATGGGCTCCAGGGCCGTGACCAGGCCGCTCGCCGGGTGCTGGATATGGATGGACTGATCCTCTCCCCGGACATGGATATAGGGTTCGCGGTTGGAGACGACGATCACCTGGGCGTCGGGTAGTTCGGATTTGAGCAGCCGGCGCAGGCTCTCGGGGGTCCAGTCGACCCGGATGGCGTCGGCCAGTCCCCGGGGCAGTTCCAGATCACGCAAGGCCTCTCGTGCGTCCCGCACCAGGGTGGCGATCTCGGGGGCCAGGCTGGGGTCGGGCCCGGCCCCCGCCGAGGCGGAGGCCAGGCCCTGGCGCACCGCCCGCAACCAGTCCCTCAGGGTCAGTCGGGCGACGATCGCCGTCAGGCCCGCCACCAGGAGCCCCAGGACCCCCAGAAAGACCATCAGATAGCGCTCCAGGTTGGCGCTGCGGCGCTCGATGAAACTGAGGTCGTGGAGAATGACCAGTTGGCCCAGGTCCCGCCCTTCCTCCCGCAAGGGGAAGCCCGCGATCAGCAGGCTGCCGCCGCCCCAGGACTCGGTCTGATAGCGGGCCGTCGGCGCGGTGGCGGGGGGCATGGGCGGGGGTGGCGGGGGCGGGCAGGCAAGGCCCAGGGGCCAGGTGGGGGAGTGGTTCAACAGCCGGCCCTCGGGATTGCACAAGCCGACCGCCAGGAGCCGTTCGTCGCGGGCCAGGCGCGTGAAGAGGGCGTCGATGCGCAGGCCGACGGGATCCTTGGTTAGCCGCGGCAGGCTCTCGCCAATGGAGTCGAACACCAGCGAGGAGCGCATCTCCACGTCGGTGCGCAGCCAGCGTTCGAGGAGTTCCCCCAGCAGGGGGGTGACGGCCCAGGCCAGTCCTCCCAGGACCAGGGCCAAAGGGAGCAAAAACCGCATCGCCATGCGCATGGAGCAAGTCCTCGGGTTCGGACCCGCCATTCCCGTCGCGGCGTTCAGCCGACGCTGGGGAGGCTGGGTTTACAGAGGTTCCTGTTCAAGCAGGCCTACGACCTAGATTATAGACCCCGTGCGCCTCGTGCCCCGGCCGCCAGCCCGCCACTGCGTCGCGGGTTACTCAACTCCCCCGGCGGGAGCCATGGCCGGCGTACCACAGCAGGTGCTCCAGGAGTCCCGTGGTGCGCGCGACGGAGGCCTGCACGCTCTTGAGCATGGCGGGCACCTGGGTCACATCCAGGTTGTCGCTGATCTCCAGGGCGGCGAGCTGGGCGTTGCCGACGATGCTCGCCAGGAGATCCCGGAAGATGAGGTCATCCTTGGAGTCCAGCGGGATGGCCAGGACCTTGTGTTGGGCGATGATGCCCTCCTGGAAGCGCCGCCGCGCGTCGTCGGCGGCCTTGCGCTCGCTCAGATCGTTGAAAATAATCACAAATCCGAGCGTTTGGTGGGGCGAGGAGAGCACCGGGTCGGCGCGCACCAGAAAGGCCCGGCCGCCGCCCTCGGGGACCAGCAGCAGGGTCTCGCTCCGCCAGGGACGCAGATGTTCCTGGAGGTCCATCAGCTGCCGCTGGGCCTCGCTCTTGTCCACGAAGAGGGCAAGAATATCCGCCAGGGTACCGGGGCGATGGCCGGCCTTGAGCAGGCGGTCGAAGGCCTGGTTGGTCAAGAGGATGCGCCCCATGGCATCGGCGATGAGCAGGGGCTGCTCCGAGAGCCGGACCCGGGTGATGACCTGCTCCAGTTGGTGCTGGGTGATGAGAAAGCGGACCGCGCGAAACTGCTGAATGACGTCCGCCACCGAGTCCCCCATCAGGCGGGCGGTGGTGAGGTCGTTCGCCGTCCAGGGGTCCGAGGTGCCCTCGACGACCTCGTGCCACTGGGCGAAGGACCGGCGGGGCGAGAGGTGGGTGGGATCGTCGCCGACTTTTACGCCCTCGTGGGGGTTGCCGCCCCAGGTCAGGGTCCGGATCCGTTCGGGCCTGAACCAGAGCAGGTATTCCCCGGGGCTTTGGGAGATGGGCACGGCCAGGACGCCGGCCGCGACCGGGGTCAGGGACTGGAAGAGCGGCTCGCGACGACAGAGGTCGGCCGTGGCCATCACGGGTTGGCGGGGTCCCTTATCCAGCCAGGCCCCGATCTCGCGCAACTCCCGGGTCCCCGGGACATCGCCGGCGGTGACGATGGCGTCGTCCCGCAGCAGGGCTACCCCCGTCGCATTCAGCGGCTGCAGCACGACCTGGGGATTGTCGAAGAGGGCGCCCTCCTAGTCACCGTTAGTCGAGATAGCCTCGACCATGCGCTGCTCGAGACGCCGCACGGATAGTTCGGCCTGAGACTGCACGAAGCTTTCGAGGGCGGCGATGCGGGTCGATGTCGCCTCGGCGAGCAGTTCACAAACGACACGGGTGGGGTACTGGATCAGGCGGGGGGTGTAATGATGACAGGCCACCAGCCCCCAGAGTTTGTCGCCCACGACCAGGGAGGCCACCAGGGTGGCGCACACCCCCATGTTCTTGAGGTACTGGATATGGATCGGCGACATGCTGCGCAGGCAGCAGAGGGACATGTCGAGGGGGGCGCCGTCAAGGGGCACCCGCTCGGGTACCAGGGGGACCGGGGTATAGACCGCGTCCACCAGCACCCGGACGCGATTACGTTTGTAGAGGCGGCGCGCGATGCGGGGAATGTCGCTCGCCGGGTAGCGATTGCCCAGGAAGGGCTCCAGCTCGGGCTCGCGCTCCTCGGCGATGACGGCTCCATGCCCGTCTTCGTCGAAGCGGTAGACCATGACCCGGTCATAGCCGGCCAATTCCTTGAAAATTTTTGCGGTCTCGTCGCCGAGGGCCTGAAGGGAAGAGGTGGCCGAGATGGCCCGCAGGGCCTCGCAGACGAAGGCCGAGGGGTCGGACGGTGGGGCGGCGAGTTCGAGTTCCAGGATCAGGCCGCCGCCCGCCGGGCGGTGCAGGGAGCCGTCGAGTTCCCCGCCCAGGGTGTCCACCCGGCAACGCACCGCCACCGGGATCTGATCGATGGGATCCCCGAGGTGCGCGGCTACGCGCTGGGCCAGGTTGCCGCCCAGGGCCCCCAGCGGCTTGCCGAGTACCCCGTCGGGTACGCACAGACAGGCCCCGGCGTTGGCGCTCGCTTGCACCATGACCAGGTCCGGTTCGCTGACCAGCAACAGGACCCCGTGGGGCTGAATGGAATTGGCGAGGTGGATTTGTTCCCGCTCGCAGTTGGAGAGGTCCGCCTGCCCAAAGCCGGGGTTAGCGACCGCGGATGACTCCTGGCCCGGGTCCTGGCCCAGGACACTCATCGCTTGGGCTCGGCTTTATCATCCTCGAGGCCGTAGCGGTTGAGCTTGACGTAAAGGCTTTGCCGGCTGAGGCCGAGGAGTTCCGCCGCCACGGTCCGGTTGCTGCCCGCCAACTCCAGCGCCGCCAGGATGTAGTGGCGCTCGACGACCTCGACCGTGTCGTCCACGAGCTTGCGCAGGGTGGTCTTGCCGACCTGTTTGGTCAGAAAGTCCAGCCACTGGGCCACGCCTCCCGCCTGGCCCTCGGTGGAGAGACGGCGACCGATGTCCCGCAGGAAGACGCCGATGTAGGCGGGATTGGTGGCGGTGTTCCCGGTGGCGGAGATTTCGACCTCGACCTCCGTGCCATGTTCGCCATGGAGGGTGGTGGAAAAGAGTCTGACCGCGCCCAGGCGCAGCACGTTGGCCAGGAGGACCGTCAGGTCGGCGCCCGGGCGGCCGAGCCAGCGGCCGAGGGGTTTGCCCAGCAGCGAGGTCTCGGAACCCATCTGCACCATGTCGAGGAAGGCGCGGTTGGCCCGCAGGATGGCGCCCTGGTCGTCGATGACCACGAAGGCGTCCGGCCCCCGTTCGAGCAGGTCCTCGGTGGGGATCACCTGGGAACCGCCCTGGTAGAGGGTCGTGGGCATGCCGGACGGGGAGAGCTGAACCAGGAACACCTCGTTCGCGGCGGAGGACATCAGGGATGCCCGCGCCAGCCAGGGCTGCCGGTCCTCGCCGAGCCGCAGCAGGATGCCGGGGGCCTTGCCGCGCTCGCGCACCTGCCGCAGCATGTTGGCGAAAGTCTCGCGATCCTCGACCAGGAGGGTTTCCAGAAACTTGCCGGTCCCCGTGGACCTGGGCTTGGGCGTGGGCAGCCCCAGGGCCTGGGCGGCGGCGGGATTTAGCTCCAGAACGCTCAGGCCCCGGGCATCCAGGATGATGACGGCCTCGTTGGAGGAGTTGAAGAGGAGCCGATAGCGGGTCTCGACCTCGCGCAACTTCCAGTAGTCCCGCTCCAGGGCCTGTTGGGCCTCGACCAGCCGATTCTGGAGTTCGGTGACGGCGCGCAGGTTCTTGCCCACCGCCAGCAGGCCACGGTCCTTGCCCAGTTGGATGGTGGTGTATTCGATATGGGCCTCGACACCACTGGGCAGGCGCTGCACGACCTGGCGGAAGGCGGATACACCCAGCGACCGGGCATCCTCGAGCATGAGCTCGAGGTGAATCCCATCCGATGGCCTGACGGTGTCGACCCAAGGCCGTCCCACCCAGTCATCGGGATGTTCGCCCGCGAAAGTATCAGACAAGCTGGCTTCCTGGATGATGCCATTGATGTCCAGCATAAGCTTGACGTCCGGCGCTGCAATGCTTTTCTGGATCATAGGACTCTAAGGCTGTTAAGCCCCTAGGATAGTTGTTAACGCCACCGGCTGGCAAGATCGGCGACATGTGCCGCCAGAGCCACCAGTAACCAGAGGATGGTCATCTCCCAGCCGGCATGGGTGAGGGCCGCCCGCAGCGCCATCAGCAGGCCGGCGCCGGCGGCAAGGTTGGCCACGAGCCCGAACGCCGGCACCCCGCGGCCGGTTTTCCGACGATAGGCCCAGAGCAGAGCCGCCTCCAAGGTCATCAAAACCATGAGCAGATCGACGATCCGCCCTGACTCGAAGAGTCCCGTCATCCTGATTCTGGCTCCTTGGCGGCATGGGGATTAAGGACGAACCATGCCCAGCAGGTGCGCGACATCCTTGACCAGGATGCGCAGATGGGCGACCGGACTCGCTCGGACCAGGCGCTTGTTCATATAGGCCTCCCAGGTGAGCCGCTGCACGTCCGGGTCCCGGCACATGCTGACAAATCGCTCGCGCCGCCGGTCGCTGGAATACCAGAAGCGCTGGAGCAGGCCCAGGATAAAAAAGACCCGGCCGTGTGCCTTCATGAAGCGCGACCGGGCGGTGGTCAGGGCGCGAACCTTGCCGGTGGCGCAGAAGGCATCGGCGGCTTGAGCCGCCAGGCGCCCGCTGACCATGGCGTAGTAGATGCCCTCGCCGGAGGCCGGCGCCACCACCCCCGCGGCATCGCCCGCCAGGATGAGGTTGCGGCCATCGTCCCAGCGCGGGCGGGGCTGGAGGGGGATGGGCGCGCCCTCGCGCCGCAGGGTCGTCGTCTGGTCGAGGCCCGCGGCCTCCCGGAGCCGGGTCGTGGCCTGGCGAAGCGAGAAGCCGTCGATGGCCGTGCCGACCCCGACACTGATGCTGTCGCCGTGGGGGAAGATCCAGCCGTAAAAGTCCGGGGAGATAACGCCTTGATAGTAAACGTCGCAGCGAGTGGGGTCATGGTCGCCCCCGGCGCCGACCGGAGCGGTGACGATCTCGTGATAGGCGTTCACGTACCGCATCTTGTGGCGGCCGGGCAGGCATTGCTTGGCCACCAGGGAGTTGGCGCCATCGGCGCCGATGAGGCAACGGGCGCGCACGCTCTCGGAGGTCCCACGGTCCCTGCCCGCAGCGCCTGGATAGTAGTGGATCCGCGCCGTGCCACCTTCTTCGCGCGTCACCTTGTGGAGGGTGCCGACGCGCAATTGGGCGCCGGCGGACGCGGCGCGCTGGCGCAGCCAGGGGTCGAATTCATCCCGCTTCACCATGCCGACGTAACCGCCGTTGATCGGCATGTCCACGCGGCGCTCGGCGGGGGAGACCATGCGCGCCGACTGGATGCGGGCGCACAGCAGGGACTCGGGAATCTCGAACTCGCGCATCAGTTGCGGCGGAATGGCCCCGCCGCAGGGTTTGATCCGGCCATTGCGGTCGAGGAGCAGGACCGAACGCCCGGCAAGGGCCAGTTCATGGGCCGCCGTTGCTCCCGCCGGTCCGCCCCCTACCACCACGACATCAAAGGTTTCCAGCCCGGACATGCTAGGAGGCCCCCGTCTCGGTGAGGGGCTCGCCCTGGGCCGGGTAGCCGGCCCGCGGCTCCTGGGCCGGCAAGGGGCGGGTCACCCGGACCGCCAGGACCGCGGAGACCAGGAACATGACGGCCTCGCCGGAAAAGACGGTCGCATAGGCGAGGATGGGCGATTCCATGAGGAAACGCGCCAGATCGACGGCGGCGGTCCCGAGGAAGCCCCCCAGTCCGAACGCCAGGGCCTGGGCGGCGCCCCAGAGCCCCATGCGCATGCCTTCGCGCTGCTCGCGGCCCGCGCCTACCAGGGCCATCATGGAGCCGATGGCGGCGACCGCGAAGAGGCCGTTGGCGAGGCCCAGGGCGAAGACCGTGATCCGCAGCGGCCAGGTCGGGGCGAAAAAGGCGCCCAGGGAGAGGGCGAAGAGGGCGACCGCGGAGGCGATGCACCCCCGCACGGTCCAGTCCTGCAGGGTGCCAAGGCGCCGCCCCCAGGTGGAGCTGCCCATGAAGGCCAGCAGCAGCATCCCCGCGAGCACGCCGCCATTCTGGGTGCCCGCGAGCTGGGTCGATTGGCCAGGCGTCAGGCCAAAGACGATCCCCGCGAAGGGCTCCAGGATGAGGTCCTGGGCGCTGTAGGCCAGCATGGAAAAGAAGACGAAGAGGGTGAAGCGCCGGGCCTTGGGTTCCGACCAGACCTGGGCCAGGGCCTCCCTGAAACTGGCCTTGCCGGCGGCGTGGGGCTGGCCGAGCCCGGGAGTCACCGGTTTGGCGGCCCCTTCGATCCCCCAAATGGCGATGAAGGTGACCACCAGGGCGATGGCGGAGACGGTCGTGGTGACCATGACGAGGCGGCCGGGGGAGAAGGGGTCGAGAAAGTGGCCGGCGGTGGTGGCGGTGATGATAAAGCCGATGATCATCATGACCCAGAGGGTGGTGGCCGCCGCCGCCCGCTGGCGCTCGCCGACGCGTTGGGCCAGGAGCACCAGCAGGGAAGTCCCGCAGGCGCCCACGCCCACGCCGATAAGGGTGAAGGCCAGGATGCCCAGGGCGGTCCCGCCGGCCAGGTTATGCGCCATCCAGGCGGTGGCGACGCTCGCCATGACCCCGCCGAGGGCCAGCAACCCCATGCCGCCCAGGATCCAGGGCGTGCGGCGCCCGCCCATGTCCGAGCCGTATCCCCAGCGGGGGCGGGATATCTGCACCAGATGGTGCAGGGCGACCAGGGCGCCAGGGATCATGGCCGGCAGGGCGAACTCGACGACCATGACCCGATTCAGGGTCGAGGTCGTCAGGACGATGATGGCGCCCAGCGAGGTCTGGATCAGTCCCAGGCGCAGGATGCCGAGCCAGCCGAGCGTCGGTTGCGGGCTATTGGTCATGTAATCATTTCTCTCAGGGCAAAGGCGCTTATGAGCATGCCAGTGACATAGACGCTCACTCCCATGGCGCTGAACCAGGTCGCCTGCTCGCGGGGGTTGCGCAGGAACCGGATCATCATGAGGAGTTGGACGAGCAGGACGAGGGCAACGGTGAAGGCATGGGTGGGCCGCTGCCAGGCGGCCAGGGCGGCGACGACCGCGACTTGGGGCAGGGCCATGAAGAGGCAGGCCGCCCAGGCCGCGCCCCGGACCCCCAGTTGGACGGGCAGGGAGCGGATGCCCAGCCGCTGGTCACCCTCGATCGCCTTGAAATCGTTCAGGGTCATGATGCCGTGGGCGCCCGCGCTATAAAGACCGGCCAGCAGCAGGATGCGCCAGTTGGGCATCAGGCCCCCGATCATGACCGCAGCACCCGTGACCCAGGCCAGTCCCTCGTAAGAGATGGCGACGGCGGCGTTGCCCCACCAGCCGTTGCGCTTGAGGCGCAAGGGGGGCGCGCTATAGGCCCAGGCCATCGCCAGGCCGAGGGCCGTGGCGCCCAAGACCCAGGCGCCCAGGAGGGCGGCGACCAGGAGAGAGACCAGGGTCCAGAGGATGGCGATGCGCAAGCCCCAGCGGCCGGGCATCCGGCCCGAGGGAATAGGGCGATTCGGTTCGTTGATGGCATCCACGTGTCGATCAAACCAATCATTGACCGCCTGGCTGGTGCCACAGACGAGGGGGCCGGCGAGGAGGACACCGACAATGACCAGTGGCCAGTGCGCCAGAATGGGCTGTCCCGAGGAGACGACGCCACAGCCGAAGGCCCACATGGGGGGGAACCAGGTGATGGGCTTGAGCAGTTCCAGGGTGGCCGCCGCGGTGGGGCGCTGATCCAGGATGGCCGGCAGGGGAGATAGAGTCATGATGGGAATTTACTACTTGACACTTGGTGGTGTCAATCAAAGTTTACACCCGGCCCGGCAGGGTCCCCTGACTCAGGTCGGCCTCTGGGCGGCGGGCCGGCTCGGCGCGCGGGGCGGGCGATCGCCACAAGGTCCCTCCCCGGCGGTTATATGGGGCTGATCCGGACCAATCTCCATCTCTCCTGACGTAAACTTTAGTTGACACTTAGCCCTCCCGGGGGCTAGATTTTACCGGCAGGCATTGGCTGCGCACGGCGGACTTCGCTATGGGTCACTCTCTATCCCGGAATTCTTCGCCTCGGCCGCTGTATTCCCCCGAGGAGCGTCGCCGACGTGACGCGTCGCCCTGGACCATCGTCCAAGGGATACTGGCGCCCGTGCAATTTCTGGTGTTCCTGATCAGCCTCGTCCTGGTGCTGCGCTATCTGGCGACGGGCGCGGGGGAGGCGGTGGCGACGGCCTCCATCGTCATTAAGACCCTGTTTCTCTACGCCATCATGATCACGGGGTCCATTTGGGAGAAGGTGGTGTTCGGGCGCTACCTCTTTGCGCGCGCCTTCTTCTGGGAAGATGTCTTCAGCATGCTGGTCCTGGCCTTGCATACCGCCTACCTGGTGGCCCTGATCGGCGGCTATCTGGAGGTGCGACCCCTCATGTTGCTGGCCCTGGCGGCCTATGCCGCTTACCTGATCAACGCGACCCAGTTCCTGCTCAAGCTGCGCGCGGCCCGCCTGTCACAACCGGCCACCGGGACCGTGGGCATGGTCGGGGCGGCGGAGTGAGCCTGGCGGTCGCCACCGGCGATACCGACGTCCCCGCGCCGAGCGTGGAGATGGCGGTGGCACGCGCCAGCAGCCAGCGGCAGGCCTTTTGTGGCCTGGCCGGCATTGTCTGGCTCCACCGCAAGATGCAGGATGCCTTTTTCCTGGTCGTCGGCTCCCGCACCTGCGCCCACATGCTGCAGTCCGCGGCGGGGGTCATGATTTTCGCGGCCCCGCGCTTCGCCACGGCGATCATGGAGGAGCGCGACCTCGCCGGACTCGCCGATGTCCATGCCGAACTGGACCGCCTGGTCGAACGGCTACTGGAGCGGCGTCCGGACATTGCCACCCTCTTTCTGGTGGGCTCCTGCCCCTCGGAGGTCCTCAAGCTCGACCTGGGCAAGGCGGCGGAGCGGCTGACCCAGGCCCATCCGGGGCGCTTGCGCGTCCTGGCCTACTCGGGCAGTGGGCTCGAGACCAGCTTCACCCAGGGCGAGGACACCTGTCTGGAGGCCATGGTGGGCGACTTGCCCAGCCGGCCCGCGGGGGAGCGCGCCCTCCTGGTGGTGGGTACCCTCGCCGATGTGGTCGAGGACCAGTTTTCCCGCCTCTTCGCGGCGCTGGGCATTGGCCCCCTGCATTTCTTTCCGCCGCGCCGTTCGTCCGAGCTGCCGCCCCTGGGTAGCGGCACCCAGGTGCTGCTCGCCCAGCCCTTTCTGGGACGGACCGCGCGCGCCCTGGAGGCCCGGGGGGCTCAAGTGCTCGCGGCGCCCTATCCAATCGGGATCGAGGGCACCCGGCTCTGGCTGGGCGCCGCGGCCCGGGCCTGGGAGGTAGCGGAGGCACGGCTCGCCGAGATTCTGGAGAGACCTGCGGCGCGGGCCGAGCAGGCCCTGGCCCGTTACACCGCCGAACTGGCCGGCAAGCGCATCGCCTTCTTCCCCGATTCCCAGCTCGAGATCCCGATTGCCCGCTTTCTCCAGCGCGAATGCGGCATGGAACTCCTGGAGGTCGGCGTGCCCTATCTGGACCGCCGCCTGATGGGCGCCGAAGTCGCCCTCCTGCCCACGGGGACCCGGCTGCTGGAAGGGGCGGATGTGGACGAGCAGCTCGAGCGGGTGCGGGCGGAGCGACCCGACCTGACGGTCTGCGGCCTGGGCCTCGCCAATCCGCTGGAGGCGGAAGGGCTCGCCACCAAGTGGTCGATTGAACTGGTGTTCTCGCCCATCCAGGGTTTCGAGCAGGCGGCGGATCTCGCCGAGCTGTTCGCCAGACCCCTCATCCGCCGCGAGCGGCTGAAGGTCTAGGCCCATGCAACTCGCCCTCTGGACCTACGAAGCCCCGACGCATGTCGGCGCCCTGCGGATCGCCACCTCCATGGCCGGGGTGCATTGCGTGCTGCACGCCCCCTTGGGCGATAGCTACGCGGACCTGCTGTTTACCATGGTGGAGCGCCGGGACCAACGCCCACCGGTCTCCTACACCAGCTTTCAGCAACGGGACCTGGGCCGGAGCACCGCCGATCTGGTCAAGGATGCCGTGCGCTCCGCCTACGAGCGCTTTCGCCCCGAGGTCCTGCTGGTGAGCGAATCCTGCACGGCGGAACTCCTCCAGGATCAGGCGGGTACCCTGGCCCGGACCCTGGGTCTGCCCGTGCCCGTCCTGCCCCTGGACCTGCCCTCCTGGTCGCGCAAGGAGACCTGGGGGGCGAGCGAGACCTTCCTGCGGTTGGTGCGCGCGCTCCTGAAGCCCCGGGCCCCCGCCCCGGGCGCCGAGCGGCCATGCCGCGAGGCGGGGCGGCGCCCCCGCGCCAACCTGCTAGGCGCCACCGCGCTGGGATTTCGCTGCCGCGACGATCTGGTGGAGGTCACCCGGCTGCTGGATCAGGTGGGGGTCGATGTCCATGTCACCGCCCCGCTGGGCGCCCGGCCCCGGGATCTGCTGCGCATCCCGGAGGCGGACTTCAACATCTGCCTCTATCCCGAGGTGGCGGAGACGACCTGCGCCTGGCTGGAGCGCTTCTTCGGCCAACCCTGGGTGCGGACGGTACCCATAGGTGTGGGGGCCACGCGCGATTTTCTGGCGGAGGTGGGGCGGGTCGCCGGCCTCGACGTCAGCGCGGCGCTTGCCTCGGGACCGTCCCGGCTACCCTGGTACAGTCATTCGGTGGATGCGACCTATCTCACCGGCAAGCGGGTCTTCATCTTCGCCGATGCCACCCATGCCATCGCCGCGGCCCGCATCGTCGCCGAGGAGTTGGGCATGAGTGTGGTGGGCCTGGGGACCTATCTGCGCGAGCAGGCCCGCCCGGTGCGCGCCGCCGCCCAGGCCTATGGGATCGAGGCCCTGATCAGCGACGATTACCTGGAGGTCGAGGCCCGGATCGGCGAGTCGCAGCCGGAACTGGTCCTGGGCACCCAGATGGAACGTCATGTCGCCAAGCGCCTGGGGATTCCCTGCGCCGTCATCTCGGCCCCGGCGCACGTCCAGGACTTTCCCGCCCGTTTCACGCCGCAGATGGGCTTTGCGGGGGCGGATGTCATCTTCGACACCTGGGTGCATCCCCTCATGATGGGACTCGAGGAACACCTGATCACCATGTTCCGGGGGGATTTCGAGTTTCGGGAGGGCACCGCCCCCTCGCACCTGGGATCGCCCGTGACCGCGACCGCGGGGCAGGCCCCCGCCCCGCCGGCGGTTGCTGCCCCCGCGCCCCCGGCGGCCGCGCCGGGAGAGGTCGCGCCCATGCCCAAGTCCGGCCCGGTCTGGGATACCCAGGCCGAGCAGGAACTCAAAAAGATTCCCTTTTTTGTTCGCGGTAAAGCCCGCCGCAATACCGAACGCTTCGCCCAGGAGCGCGGCCTTGCCACCATCAGCATGGAGACCCTCTACGATGCCAAAGCCTATTTTGGCCGCTAAAAAGGGCCGCGCGGCCTTGGACGCCACCCCGGTACGCGTAGTGATGTTGTCCCTGGACAGCCACCTCGCGAGTACGATCGAGCGCGCCCAGGCCGATCTGAGGACCTTCCTGCCGGGCTTGTCCATCAGCATGCATGCCGCCACGGACTGGAACGAAGACCCCGAGTCCCTGGTGCGCTGCCGGGAAGACATCAGCCAGGGCGATATCATCATCGTCACCATGCTGGTGATGGAGGAACACATCCTGCCGGTCTTGCCGACCCTCCAGGCCCGCCGCGATGCCTGCGACGCCATGGTGGTCTGCATGTCGGCCGCCGAGATGATGCGCCTCACCCGCATGGGCGGCTTTCGTATGGACGGCACCGGCGGCGGTCCCATGGCCCTGCTGCGGCGGCTGCGGGGCAAGTCCAAGCCCAACGAGAACAAGAACGCCGGCGCCCAGCAGATGTCCATGCTGCGCCGCATCCCCAAGCTGTTGCGCTTCATCCCGGGCACCGCCCAGGACGTGCGCGCCTATTTCCTGACCCTGCAATACTGGCTGGCGGGTTCCGACGAGAACGTGGCAGCCCTGGTGACCTTCCTGATCGACCGCTACGCCGACGGCCCGCGGCGCGGCTTGCGCGGCCTGCTCAAGGTGCCGCCGCCCGTGGAGTATGCCGAGGTCGGCCTCTATCATCCGCGCCTCGCGGGCCGGGTCGGCGAGGATCTGGCCCGGGTGCCGATGCCGGCGCGTCCCGCCCGGGGCCGGGTGGGCCTGCTGCTGATGCGCTCCTATGTGCTGGCGGGTAACACGGCGCATTACGACAGCGTGATCGAGGCCCTGGAGGCGCGCGGCCTGCAGGTCGTCCCCGCCTTCGCCAGCGGGCTCGATGCCCGACCCGCCATCGAGCGCTTCTTCGTCCGTAACGGCAAGGCCGTGGTGGACGCCGTGGTCTCGCTCACGGGCTTTTCCCTGGTCGGGGGGCCCGCCTACAACGACAACCACGCCGCCCAGGAGGTCCTCGCCGGTCTGGATGTGCCCTACATCACGGCCCTGGCGGTGGAATTCCAGACCCTGGAGCAGTGGCAGACCTCCGATCAGGGACTGATGCCGGTCGAGGCGACTATGATGGTCGCTATCCCCGAACTTGATGGTGCCACCGGGCCCCTCGTCTTCGGTGGCCGTTCCAACGCCGCCCTTCCCGAACGGGCGCGAGACATGCAGCCCCAGACCGAGCGCATCGAGGTCCTGGCGGAGCGGGTGGAGCGGCTGGTCCGGCTGCGCCATACGCCCCGCTCCCAGCGCAAGATCGCCATGGTCCTGTTCAACTTCCCGCCCAACGCCGGCAACACCGGCACCGCCGCCTATCTCTCCGTCTTCGCCTCCCTCTTCAATACGCTGACGGAGTTGCGCGACGCCGGATATGGGGTAGAGGTGCCGGAATCCGTGGACGTGCTGCGGGAGTCCATCATCAATGGCAACGCGGCGCGCTATGGCGCTCATGCCAATGTCCATGCCCGGGTGCGCACCGACGACCATGTGCGGCGCGAGACCTGGCTCAAGGAGATCGAGAAGCAGTGGGGCCCCGCCCCGGGCCGCCAGCAGACCGATGGCGCCTCCCTCTTCGTCCTGGGCCAGTCCTTTGGCAACGTCTTCGTCGGCGTCCAGCCAGCCTTCGGCTACGAAGGCGACCCCATGCGCCTCCAGTTCGAGAAGGGCTTCACTCCGACCCATGCCTTCTCCGCCTTTTACCGCTGGATCAGCGAGGAATTTGGCGCCCACGCCGTGCTGCACTTTGGCACCCATGGCGCCCTGGAGTTCATGCCCGGTAAGCAGGCGGGGCTCTGCGGGACCTGTTGGCCGGACCGCCTGATCGGGGCCCTGCCGAATTTCTACCTCTATGCCTCCAATAACCCCTCGGAAGGCATGATCGCCAAGCGCCGGTCCGCGGCCACCCTGGTCAGCTATCTGACCCCCCCCATCGCCCATGCGGGGCTCTATCGCGGCCTCATCGATCTCAAGGTGTCCCTGGAGCGTTTCCGGGGCCTGGCTCCGGAAAGCCAGGACGAGCGCGGCCAACTCGCGGAGTTGATCCAGGCCCAGGCCGCCGAGATGGATTTGACCGCCGCCGAGCCTCCCTGGGGAGTGGAAGCCGAGGATTGCGTGGCCCGGCTCGCCGAGACGGTGCTGGAACTCGAGTACACCCTGATTCCCCATGGGCTGCACGTGGTCGGCAAGCCGCCCTCGGCGGACCAGCGCGCCGATATGTTGCTGGCGGTGGCGGAGGCGTCCCATGACGCCCGCCCCGCCAAGCCCGCCATCGAGGCCCTGGTCGCCGGCCAGACGCCGGAAGCGGCCCTGGCCCTGGCGGGGATGGCGCCCGAGGAGGCGAATCTCACCCTGTTCCGGGAGCTGGCGAACACCGATCACCTCCTGGCCCAGGACACCGAGCTGCCGGGGATTGTCCATGCCCTGGACGGCTGCTATGTCCGCCCGGCCCCCGGCGGCGATCTGCTCCGGACCCCGGACATCCTGCCCACCGGGCGCAATCTCCATGGCTTCGACCCCTTCCGCCTGCCCAGCGCCTTCGCGGTGCGCGATGGCACCGCCCAGGCGGCGCGCCTGCTGGAACGCCACCTGGTCGAGGGCAACCCCTTCCCGGAGTCCATTGCCCTGGTGCTCTGGGGTACGGACAACCTCAAGACCGAGGGGGGACCCATCGCCCAGGCCCTGGCCCTCATGGGCACCAGGCCCCGCTTCGACAGCTATGGCCGTCTCGCCGGGGCCAGCCTCATCCCCCTCGAAGAGCTGGGACGCCCCCGGGTCGATGTGGTCATGACCCTGTCGGGCATCTTCCGCGACCTCCTGCCCTTGCAAACCCGCATGTTGGCGGAGGCCGCCTATCTGGCCGCCGTGGCGGAGGAGCCCGAGGAGCGCAATTTCGTCCGCAAGCATGCCCTGGCCTACCAGGCGGCCAAGGGCTGCGACCTGGAGACCGCCGCCCTGCGCGTCTTCAGCAACGCCGACGGCGCCTACGGGGCCAACGTCAACTACCTGGTGGACAGCAGTCGCTGGGGCGAGGAGGACGAGCTGGCGGAGACCTACACCCGGCGCAAGTGCTTCGCCTTTGGGCGCACCGGCAAGCTGGTGCGCCAGCCCGACTTGCTGTGCAGCGTCCTGGCCGATGTGCAGCTCGCCTACCAGAATCTGGACTCCGTCGAGCTCGGCGTCACCACCATCGACCACTACTTCGATACCCTGGGCGGCATCAGCCGCGCCGTGAGCCGCTCCAAGGGCGGCGACATCCCCGTCTATATCGGCGACCAGACCCGGGGCAACGGCGTGATCCGCACCCTGGCCGAACAGGTGGCGGTGGAGACCCGCACCCGCATGCTCAATCCCAAGTGGTACGAGGGCATGCTGGAACACGGCTACGAGGGCGTGCGTCAGATCGAGGTCCACATCACCAACACCATGGGCTGGTCGGCCACCACGGGGCAGGTCGCTCCCTGGGTCTATCAGCGCCTGACCGAGACCTATGTCCTGGACGCCGAGATGCGCGAGCGTCTGGCGGCCCTCAACCCCACGGCCTCCGCCAAGGTCGCCAGCCGGCTCATCGAGGCCCACGAACGGCGCTATTGGACGCCCGACCCGGCCACCCTGGAGGCCCTGCGGCGGGCGGGGGAGGAGCTGGAGGACCGGCTCGAGGGCGTCCTGGAGGCGGCGGCATGATCGGCAGCGCCTCCCGCTTCCCGAGTTGCCAGGCCGGCGTCCCCTGTCCCGACGAGGCGGGGATCGTGGATTTCGACTTCGATGGCGGCGACGACGTCGGCGCGGCCAAGGTCTTCGCCGTTTACGGCAAGGGCGGCATTGGCAAAAGCACCACCTCCTCTAATCTGTCGGTGGCCTTTTCCAAGCTGGGCAAGCGGGTCCTGCAGATCGGCTGCGACCCCAAGCATGACTCCACCTTTACCCTGACCAAGCGCCTCGTGCCCACGGTGATCGATGTCCTCGAGTCCGTGAACTTCCACCCGGAGGAGCTGAGGCCCGAGGACTACGTCTACGCCGGCTACAACGGGGTCATGTGCGTCGAGGCCGGGGGCCCGCCCGCGGGCACGGGTTGCGGCGGCTACGTGGTCGGCCAGACGGTCAAGCTCCTCAAGCAGCACTCCCTGCTGGAGGACACGGACGTGGTGATCTTCGATGTTCTGGGGGACGTGGTCTGCGGGGGCTTCGCGACGCCTCTCCAGCATGCCGAGCGCGCCATCATCGTCACCGCCAACGACTTCGATTCCATCTTCGCCATGAATCGCATCGCCAGCGCCATCCTCGCCAAGTCCCGGGATTACCGGGTCCGGCTGGCGGGCGTGGTGGCAAATCGCAGTGCCGCCACGGACGAAATCGATCGGTTCAACGAAGCGGTGGGCCTGAGGCGGTTGGCGCATTTCCCGGATCTGGACGTCATCCGGCGCAGCCGGCTCAAGAAGTCCACCCTCTTCGAGATGGAGCCGACCCCCGAGGTGGAGGCCGCCCAGGCCGAGTACCTCCGGCTGGCCGAGATCCTCTGGGCCGGCACCGAGCCCCTGGACGTGGCGCCCATGCGCGACCGCGATATCTTCGACTTCCTGGGGTTTGACTGATGGCGGATAGCGGCTACCAACAACGGCGGGGTCAAATCGAGACCTACTTCAACCGCACCGCGGCCGAGGCCTGGTCGCGGCTGACTTCCGATGCCCCCGTCAGCCGCATCCGCGCCACGGTGCGCGCCGGCCGGGATCGGATGCGGGACCTCTTGCTGGACTGGCTGCCCGAGGACCTGTCCGGCAAACGCCTGCTCGACGCGGGCTGCGGGACCGGGGCCCTGGCCGTCGCGGCGGCGCGGCGCGGCGCCCAGGTCGTGGCCATCGACGTGGCGCCGACCCTCATCGCCCTGGCGCGGGAGCGCATCCCCCTGGACCTGGCGCCGGGGACGGTGGACTTCCGGGTGGGGGACATGCTGGATCCCGCCCTGGGAGAATTCGACCATGTGGTCGCCATGGATTCCCTGATCCACTATCGCACCCAGGATGTCCTGGCCGTGCTGAGTGGCATCGGTGGGCGGACCCGGGGGTCCATCCTCTTCACCTTCGCGCCCAAGACCCCCAGCCTGACCCTGATGCACGCGGTCGGCCGCTTCTTCCCGCGCGGTGACCGTGCCCCGGCCATCGAGCCGGTGGGGGAGGCGGATCTCCAGCGCCGCATCGCGGCGGAACCCGTCTTCGCCGACTGGCGCCTGGGGCGTTGCGAGCGCATCGTCAGCGGCTTTTATACCTCCCAAGCCCTGGAACTGGCGCGCCGATGAGGGCCCAGACCCAAGATTTGATCCAGACCTGGATGCGGCTCGGTCCCCGCCTGCTGCCCTTCGCGGACGCGGCCACGGTGGAGTTGCCCCTGCCCCGGCTGCTGCGGCTGGCCCTCTTCCAGGTCTCGGTGGGCATGGCCGTGGTCCTGCTCACCGGCACCCTCAACCGGGTGACCGTCGTCGAACTGGGGGTCCCGGCCTGGCTGGTCTCCCTCATGGTTTCCCTGCCCCTCCTCTTCGCTCCCTTCCGGGCCCTGGTGGGCTATCGCTCCGATACCCACAGATCCGCCCTGGGCTGGCGGCGGGTGCCCTACATCTGGTTGGGCACCATGCTCCAGTTTGGTGGCCTGGCCATCATGCCCTTCGCCTTGCTGATCCTGTCCGGCGACAGCCAGGGCCCGGCCTTCCTGGGACCCCTCGGGGCCGGGCTCGCCTTTCTACTGGTGGGGGCCGGGCTGCACATCACTCAGACCGCGGGTCTGGCCCTGGCGACGGATCTGGCGCCGCCCGCCGCCCGTCCTCGGGTGGTGGCGCTGCTCCATGTGATGCTGCTGCTGGGCATGGTGGGCAGTTCCACCCTCTTCGGGCTGCTCCTGGACGACTTCAGCCAACTGCGGCTCATTCAGCTCATTCAGGGTGCCGCGGTGGTCACGATGGCCCTCAACCTGGTGGCCCTCTGGAAGCAGGAATCGCGCGACCCGGGGCGGACCCGGGGGCTGGCCAAGAGCCCGGATTTTGGCGTGGTCTGGCGAGACTATGTCCATGCGGGACGCACGGGACGGATGTTGGTGGCCCTGGGCCTGGGTACCGCCGGCTTCAGCATGCAGGACATCCTTTTGGAGCCCTACGGCGGCCAGGTGCTGGGGCTGACGGTCGGGGCCACCACCGCCCTCACCGCCCTGCTGGCTGGCGGGACCCTCCTGGCCTTTGCCCTGGCAGCCAGACACCTGGGCCGGGGAGGGGACCCCTATCGCCTGTCCGCCATCGGTGCCCTCATCGGGGTTTTCGCCTTTACCCTGGTGATCTTCGCCGCGCCCCTGGCCTCCGCGCAGCTCTTTCGCGCCGGCGCCTTCCTCATCGGTTTCGGCGGCGGTCTTTTCGCCGTGGGCACCTTGACCGCGGCCATGGATCAGGCCGCGGAGGGTTATCATGGCCTCGCGTTGGGGGCCTGGGGCGCCGTGCAGGCCACTGCCGCTGGCCTGGCCATCGCCTTGGGCGGCGTGCTCCGCGACCTGGTCGCGGGACTCGCCGAGCAGGGGCTGCTGGGAGCCGCGCTCAACAGCCCGGCAACGGGCTATGGCGTGGTCTATCATTTCGAAATTGGACTGCTTTTCGCGACCCTGGTCGCGATTGGACCGCTCGTGGGCACTCGCCGGCGGCCCGAGACATCGATGTCGACGCGTTTCGGCCTAGCCGATTTTCCCGGCTAGAAACTTGCAACAGGAGGAACCTTTATGTACACCGGCGCTTTAACCAGCCATCTTGACGTTGCCCAGATCGTCTTATATGCCTTCTGGCTCTTCTTCGCGGGGCTCATCATCTACCTTCGCCGCGAGGACAAGCGGGAAGGCTATCCCCTGGAGTCGGACCGCTCCCAGATCAAGGTCGTGGGCTTCCCGGCCATGCCCGAGCCCAAGACCTTCCTCCTGCCCCATGGCGGGGGTATCCGGACGGCGCCGCGTCAAGAAGCCCGCGAGATCGTCAACGCCACGCCGGTTGAGCCCTGGCCCGGCGCGCCGCTGCGGCCCAATGGCGATCCCATGCTGGCGGCCGTGGGTCCCGGTGCCTCCCCGGACCGCGCCGATGTGCCGGATCTGACCCTCGAGGGTATGCCCAAGATTATCCCCATGCGGGCGGCTCCGGACTTCTCCGTCGCGCCGCAAGACGTGGACCCGCGCGGCCTGCCCGTTCTGGGCGCCGATGGTCAGGTGGGTGGCATCGTCAAGGACATCTGGGTCGATCTCTCCGAGCCTCAGATCCGCTACCTCGAGGTGACCCTGACCAACACCGCCGATGAGGACGAAGCCCTGGCGACCGAACAGCCCGATCTGATCCAGGATGTGCTGCTACCCATGACCTTCGTGCGGGTAAACCGTAAAGAGCGCCAGATCAAGGTCGCCTCGATCATGGGCCGGCACTTTGCCCATGTGCCCCGCTTGTCCAACCCGGAGCAGATTACGCTGCGCGAGGAAGATAAGATCTGTGCCTACTATGCGGGAGGTACCCTCTACGCCAAGGCCGAGCGCTCCGAGCCCCTGTTTTGAATCAGGCCGTGAACGAGTACGACCAAGAGCCGATTCCGGGTCTGCCAGAGATCCCTCCCGAAGGGGAACGGATTCTCTGGCAAGGCACGCCGGGCTGGCAGGGCCTGGCGCGGCACGCATTCCATGTGCGCAAGGTGGCCATCTATTTCGCGCTGATCTTCCTCTGGTTTCTGGCCTCCAAGCTCCTGGGTGGGCAATCCCTGGTCCAGGGGCTGGTGCTGGGAACCTGGCTGCTGGCCCTGGCCCTGGTGGCGATTGGACTCCTGCTGCTGCTGGCCTGGGCCAATAGTCGCGCGACCCTCTATACCCTGACCAACCGGCGCGTAGTCATGCGCTTTGGGGTTGCCGTCTCCATGACCATCAATATTCCCTTTAGCCAGATCGTGTCCGCGGGGCTGCGCCGGTATGAGGACGGGACGGGAGACATCACCCTGTCCCTGATCGGGCGGCCCCGCGTCTCCTACCTGGTGCTCTGGCCGCATGTGCGGCCTTGGCGCTTCGGCCAGGTCGAGCCTATGTTACGGGTGGTGCCGGATGCCGCCCGGGTGGCCGATATCCTCTCCGGTGCCTTGCAGGCCTTGGCGGCCGCCAAGGCGGAGGCAGCACCGGCGGCCGCAACCAGCCAGGGCGGAGGGACCGACCCTTCGACCCCGGACCTGTCCGCGGTATCTTCCGCATGAAGCCTTGGTGGAGACGGAGCATGTCGGCGTGAGTGAACACCTGAATCAGCAGCCCTTTCCCCGTGGTGCCCTGATCGGCGCGGCGGCCCTGATTGGCTTTTCCCTCCTGGCGGTCACCCTGGCCCGCGTCGTTGGCTTGGAAAGCAGCGGGGAGCCCCTGGCCCCCGTGGTGGAATCCCGGGAACTGCGCTTCGCGGATCGCGCGGATGGGGCGGTCCTGGTTTACGAGGGCCAGGGCGATGAGGTCGTGGACCTGGTGCCACCGGGCAGCGGGGGCTTCGTGCGGGGTGTGCTCCGCGCCCTGGCGAGGGAACGCCGCAGTCATGGGGATCAGGAGGCGGCCGTGCCTTTCCGGTTGAGCCGGCGCGCGGATGGTCGAGTCACCCTCGAAGACCTCTCGACGGGGCGTGTCATTGATTTGAGGGCCTTCGGACCCACCAACGTGGAGGCCTTCACCCGGCTGTTGGCTGGCGGGGAAGCCGCCCCATGAGGCCTGTCACGCCCCGGTGTCATCCGGTCTTGCCCAAGGGCGAGCGCCGATGATGGCTTACCTGATCCCGGTTTTATTCACCCTCTTCGTCTGGTGGCTGACCACGGGTGTCCTGCTGTACCTGCACCGGCTCCCGGCGCGGACCTACCGCCGGAGCATGCTGGGCATGATGCTGATCGCGGGGGCGGCCCTCGTCGGCCACGCCCTGGCCAGCCTGGGGACCACGCCCACGGACGCCTACCTCGCCTTTTCCTGTGCCCTGGTCCTCTGGGGCTGGCTGGAGTTGGGTTATTTCACGGGCTTCCTGGTGGGGCCCCATTGCGAACCCTGCCCCGCGGGCTGTCGTGGCTGGGCCCGGTTCTGGCTGGCGTTGCGGACCGGTCTCTTTCTGGAGATCGGCATCATCGTCACGGCGGCGGTACTGGTGGTCGCCGCCTGGGACGCGCCGAATCAGGTGGGCGTCTGGAGTTTCCTGGTGCTGTGGCTGATGCGCTTGAGCGCCAAGCTCAACCTCTTCCTCGGTGTCCCGAATCTCCACGACCATTGGCTGCCGGAGCACATGCGGTTCCTGTCGACCTATATGGTCCGGCGGCCCATGAATCTCCTCTTCCCGGTCTCCATCACGGCCGCGACCCTCATCCTGGGGCTGCTGGTCCAGATCGCCTCCCAACCGGAGATGGGTGACTTCCAGCGCACCGGGCTCCTGCTGGTCTCTACTCTCCTGGCGTTGGGCATTCTGGAACATTGGTTTCTGGTGCTGCCCTTTTCCGAGGAGGTGATTTGGCGTTGGGCCATGAAGGGCAAGCAGCCTGGTGCGTTGGAGCCGGGGCTCCCGGTCCAGGTAGCCAGCGAGACCAGTTCGGGCCGCGAAACGGGCTTTCTCAAGTCTGGGCTTGAATGTTCCCCCGGCCCGGGTCCGGTGATCATCCCGGAACCCGCGACCAAGGGCTGCGCGGGCCCATGATCGTAGGTTTGCTGCCGATCAATGGGGGGTTACCCGTAACGACATCGACTCGGGAAGGCGATAAAATTGATCCTTATACAAGGTTAATCGTTTCGACTTGGACCCTGAAATCCGCGGTGACTGGACGGGGCGGGAGCCCTTCCCCATCCCGGCCAGGCCGTCGGCGAGTTACCGGGCACCGGCCATTCGCCGGCGCTGCGGATTATCGAATTGCCTTGAGGACACGCGGATGAGCCACAGCATCTTCCAACAGCCGTACCCCACCGCCCGCCCCGCAAGGGGTGGCCACGGGATACCCGGTGTGGGCGTATCCCGGTTTGGCGTCCTGACTTATGGATGATCGGATTTACTTCAATGAACCTCTCCATCCTCGACGAGATTCCTTCCAGCCTGATTGAGCGTTATCTGGGCGCCACGGCCGACCAGGCCCCCGCCGCCAAGGTGGAGGTCAAGGTCAATGGGGTCGCGCACGACGAGTACGCCCGAACGCTCCGTGACATTGGCCTCAGTAGCAATCCGTCCCTGGCCCTCTACCTGCATGTCCCCTTTTGCGCGACACGCTGTCACTTCTGCGCCTGCAACACCAACGTCACCCATGATGCCGACCAGATAGACGATTACCTGGATACCCTGGAACGGGAAATGGACTTGGTGGTCGCTGCCCTCGGCGCGGGCCGTCCGGTCTGTCAACTCCATGTCGGGGGTGGTACGCCCAACCACCTGAGTGACGGGCAGTTGATCCGCCTGATGGAGATTGTCCATCAACATTTCCAGATCGCCGAGGATGCCTGTGTCTGTATCGAGTGCAACCCGCGCCGGGCCTCCGCCGGACAGATGGAACTGCTCAGGAGCCTCGGCTTCGGCTGGATCAGTCTGGGGGTCCAGGATCTGTCACTGGACGTGCAGCGGGCGATTGGCCGCATCCAGTCCGAGGCGGTCATCCGGGACGTCTGCCAGATGGCCCGCGAGGTGGGTTTCGAAAACATCAACATCGACCTGATTCATGGCCTGCCCAATCAGACCGAGCGGGCCCTGGCCAGCACCCTGGAGCAGGTCATCTCCCTGAGGCCCGATCGTATCCGGTGCTTCAGTTATGCCCATGCCCCCTCCCGGCGGCCCAACCAATTAGCCATCAACGCCCAGTCCCTACCCAGCCCGACGGAGAAAATCTCCCTCTTTGGCCGGGTGGTGAAGGAACTCACCCAGGCGGGCTATACCTGGATAGGCGTGGACTGTTTTGCCGGCCCCCGGGACGACTGGACCCGCGCTCAGGCCGAGGGCCGCTTGCGGCGCAACAGCATGGGCTATACCGCCGCCCCCACCGATTATCAGCTCGCCTGCGGTCCCCATGGCCTCGGCGAGGTCGGGAGCCTCTTCGTTCAAAACGAATCCAGCCTGACCGGCTGGACGCGGGCGGTCATGGCCGGGCGCCTGCCCATCGCCTGGGGCCACCACCTCAGCGATGAGGACTATCGGCGTCGCCGGGTCTATGAACATCTCCTCTGCAATCTGGTACTGCCCGCCAGTACCGCCAAGACCCTGGGCGCGGATCTGGAAAGCCTGGGGCGCTGCGCGCAGGACGGCCTGCTGGAGATGGACGCCGAGGGCATTCGGGTGACCGAGCGTGGTCGCTTCTTCCTGGAATCCCTTTGTGCGCAACATGCCAGCTCGCTGGATTGGGATAGCGCTCAATGGCTATTCCCGAAATCGCGATGAGCCAGGACCCGGCGGCGCATCGCATCGGCCCCAACGCCATCACCCGGGTGGCGGAGGTGCTGCGCGAGGATTATCCCGAGTCGGAGGTTGAGCGGCTCTTTGCCCTGGCGGATATCGCCGGTTATCTCGCCGAGCCCCCCGACAGGATGGTTGACGAGCGGGAGGTGACGCGCCTCCACGGGGTCCTGCGCGCCGAGTTGGGCGTCGAGGTTGCCCTGCGCCTGGCCCGGGGGGCGGGAGTGCGGACGGGCGATTACCTCCTGGCGCACCGGATTCCCGCCGGCGTCCAGGTCCTCCTGTCCTGGCTGCCTGCCCGCCTGGCGAGCCGGGTGCTGCTCGGCGCCATCCAGCGTCATGCCTGGACCTTCGCTGGGAGCGGCGTGCTGGAGGTGCGCAAGGCCTTCCCCCCCCGGCTGGCCATCGCGGGTTGCTGCATTTGTCACGGGGCCCAGTCCCCCATGCCCCTCTGCGATTTCTATGCCGCCGCGATCGAGCGGCTCTTTCAAAAGCTCGTCACACCCAGTGCCCGGGTGACCGAAATCACCTGCCAGGCCACCGGGGCCGCTGCCTGCACCTTCGAGGTGCTGTGGTAGCCAGCGTCCACCGGGCCCCGAGCCCGGGTCTTCGGCCTGGGTAAGCAAGAAGCCGTGAGTCAATGGGAAAGCCTTAACCGGGTCCTCGGTCGGGGCGACCAGGGGACGGCCCTGATCGCGGGTCCGGTGCGTTGGGACTATGTCGAGCTGGCGGCCCGGGCCTCGCGCCGCGCCCAACGGCTGAGTGCCCAGGGCCTGGTCGCCGGCCAGGTGGTGTGGGTGTCCGAGGCCCCGGTGCTGGACCTGCTGGTCATGCAATCTGCCTTGGCCGCGCTCGACTGCGGTCTGTTGCCCGTCTCGCCACCACTCGGAACGGATCGCGATCAGGCCCTGGCGCGGTTGGCGGGGGTGGAGTGGCGCTGGCAGCCCCGGGGCGAGGCGGGTGGCGACCTCATCCCCACCGGTTTCGGCGCGGCCCCCCACCCCGGGCCCGAAGAGGCGCGACCCGCCCTGGTGATCCAGACCAGCGGCAGCGGTGGGGCGCCCAAGGCGGTGATGCTGACCGCCGCCAACGTCCTGGCCTCCGCCGCCCTGGCCAACCAGCAACTGGGGCTGACGGCGGGGGATTGCTGGCTCTCCTGCCTGCCCCGAAGCCACGTCGGCGGCCTCATGATCGGCTACCGCTGCGCCCTGGCGGGGGCCAGCCTGGTGCTACACGAGCGGTTTGACGCCGCGATTCTGGCTGATGACCTGGAGCGTCAGGGGGTCACCCACCTGTCCCTGGTGCCACCCATGCTCGCCCGACTCCTGGCCGTGACGGAGCAGCCGCCCCCCGGGTTGCGTGTCCTCTTGGTGGGCGGTCAGGCCCTGAGCGGGGCCCTGGCAAGCCGGGCCATCGCGGCCGGCTGGCCCCTGTACCTCTCCTATGGGATGACGGAGACCTGTTCTTTGGTTGCCGCCTCGCCCCGTCTGCGGGCCGTGCCCGCGCTGGGCCTGGTGGGGCCGGCCCTGCCGGGCATCGAAATCCGGTGCGCCGGTACGCCCGTATCGCCCCGGCGGATCGCGATCCGTGGCCCCGTGGTCATGGCTGGTTATGCCGAGGCGGGGCGCCGGCCCGGTATCGGCCTCGATGATGGCTGGTTCCTCACCAACGACCTTGGCTATCTGACCGCCCAGGGAGAAGTCGCGGTGCTGGGCCGCGCCGACGAGGTTCTGGTGATCGGGGGCGAGGCGGTACTCCCCGCCCGGGTCGAGGACCAGATGATGGCGGCCCCGGGCCTGGAGGCCGTGGTCGTCGTGGCCCTGGATGATCCGGTCTGGGGTTACCGCCTGGTCGCGGCCTACGCGGGCTCCGCGAGCCCGGATGTCCTGGAGGGATGGTGCCGGGAGCACCTGGTGGACCGGGAACGCCCGCGCGCCTATCGGCGCTTTACCCGGCTACCCACCACGCCATCCGGCAAACCGGAGCGGAGCAAGATCAAGGCGCTGATTCTGGGAGCGGGCGAGTCCGCCCATTGCTCCGCGCTTGAAGTTGGAACGTAGATTTGGCTCACGGGGCGAATTTCGGAATTCTCAGGGCTCACGAACCCTTTGGCGCGCGCTCGCTTATGAGGCCGCTGGTTAGGCTCTCTTCGCAAGCCTTTATCGCCAAGAATAATTCTTTCAAATCTGGCTCGCCCAACCATCTTTCCCTATCGCTTGTATAGTTTCCCCAGCCCATTTCCGTTTGCTGAAAAAAGCGTATCATCCCAACAGGCCCGAGACTTTGGTTTAGAGCATTTATACCAATCGTTCTAATTTGATCCAAGGTCATTGTTTCAGCGTTCATGTCACAGAATCTCCTGGGGCCATGTAAAAGGATTTGATTTTCAACGCCTGTTGCCGCCTTATTTCAATGCGGAAGTTTAAAACCCCCGCATTTCAGGCCGGTTTAATCTCCAGCCCTTCCCATTCGTTCATGTTGCCGTAAGGTTCTTAACCGCTGGGTTGTCCACGAATGCACAAAATTTCTTAGATGACTCTTTGCGCTTGTCTGGGGTGTCTTAACTTGGAGTAGGCCGGAATCCGTTTTGGAATGACGTGCAAGGGTGACTCATGACGAAAACTTCTAACTGGTCTTAAGGGGACGGATCGTTCAGTCGACGCGTATCCGGACTAACAGTCCGTTACTCAAACCTACAGGCTTTCAGACTGGGGTTGTTAAGTCATTTGAGATTCTAAAACTTGCAATTAGATGAAAAATGACGTTAAGAACAATCTGCGGTAAACAGCGGCTACGGCTACGTGCCGGCCGCAGTTTGCCGTCGGACTGGTGCGCTAACTAGGTTCTTCATAGCAGACGCGGTTGGATCTGGGTATTCTCAGAAGCGTTGTTTACAGGGACAGCGCTTACAATGTCCATGTATGCTTCCCGGCTAGCAGTGGCTTCACGAATCAACCCTCTTGCCTCTAGAGAACGGTAAAGAGCGACAGAGTAGGCTTGACAGTTGATTGATTTTTCGGGATTGAACTCGATATCTGTAAAGGCGTCAAATCCAGCTAACTGCTCCACGGCCCATTCATTCTTGTGCAAAGCATTGATGTATAGCCAATCATAAAAGGCCGTTCGTGGCTCCAAAGGCCAGGATTCCCCAAAAAACTCAAAACTAACCAGCGCGCCCGACTCCCTGATGCGGGGGTCTTTCTTCGCAGCGCGGGAAGTTCCGAAAAGCAACTCTTTAAATGGACCGCCGTTTGCGAAAACTTTGCTTGACTGATAAGCCGTTTCAACCGTAAAGACGCGTTCGTGCTTCTTGGTCTTTACTGCTAAATTGAACGCGCTGAGGGCTACACCTAACTCATGCTCCGACTTGCTTGACACTTCTAAGGGCTTTTTGCAAATTCCCGCGCTTATCCCGGCGTCGTGTAGAGAGCGTATGGATTTCTGCTTTTGCACTGCGGCCATACCAGGATGCCATTGGAACTCCATAAATTTCGTAGAGACAAGCAAATCTCCCGAGAATGCCGGCAAATAAACTGGTCTCTTAGCCAACTTCTAAGCCTCGCCAATGGGCATAGTCGATGCGAGCATCGAAGTAGCCTTTAGCATGGTAAAAACGAGTCTGCTCGCCACAGATCCGTACAATCTTCGTCAAATTCTCGATATCTCGTATGCGGTGTTTTTCGTCGACCATAACATCTATTATCCAGTGCGGCTCTATGGGGTTCAGGACTAACACCTCTGCCTGCGGTTTTGTGCAGTAAGAGGTAGGGATGCCAAGCCGTGCTCTGTTGTGTAATCCGTCGTTTTCGATGAACATTCGCTGCAACGCTGGGAGTCCCCGTCGCTCGTCAAGCGTCATGTGAGCTACCGCGCTGTTCGCGGCGTTGTCCTGGCAGAAAATGCAGCCCTTAGTCCAAAGGATTTCAGGTGTGAGGCGAATCACGGCCCAATCCACCTGCGCATTCTCCTGCCGCAAGCGATAGAACATCCTATAGTTTGGGAAGGATATGGAGCAGCAGATCGCATTAGGGAGGTAATCGTAGCGGTAGTGATCGTTAAAGGTCGCGCCTGCCTGCCGTATCTCGGTATCAGTACGACCGAGTAATCCCAATGCAAAAATAGACGGCAAGTTCTCTGCTCGCGTGAAGTGCACAACATATTCAACGCCGCGTTCCTGAAGATATTGCTGCATTTTCAGAACCCAACGTATTCTAGGTTGAGACGGGCCGGTTGTGTGGTAGGCCGGACTAAGACCGTTATGCGCTAGCTTGTGGCCGGTCGCGAGGGTACAAGAAAAAGTATCGCTGACCAGCCAGGCCTGCCAGGCCCCGCCGCACTATGCCCCACAACCCCGCCCTGCCGGGCCGAGGGTTACCTGCCGGCATGGCGGAAATTATCCTTCAATCGGGTGGCGCATAAGATTCGGGTTCCCTGCCACCAAGTTGTATGGCCAGGCACCAGGCCACGGCTCCGATTCTCTTCGACGCGTCGATGCCATGCAAGGGGCCCGTCATGGACTGCCCGAGGATGCCTGCGTACTACCTGCCGCGGGCTACTCGGCTACCAGGTCGTGTTGA
>JADZBU010000203.1 GCA_020851955.1 Chromatiaceae bacterium
ATGTACCTCATCTACCATCCCGCGGAACGACTGGGGTGGCGCGGCGAGTATCCGCCGGGGTATCTGCGGCCACCGCCAGCGGATACTTCTTGAGGGCAGGATGGACTCAAGTGTGTGTAAAGATCAGATAGACCCCGGCTACCAGTTCGTACCACTCCCGCTCCAGGGACATGACGGGGATTTGGATCAGGTCCATCCGCGGGAGAAGATAATTGAAAAACTTGAGCTCCAGAGGATGAAGAACGTCTTCACTGTCGTGCAGTATGACACCGGCAAATTCCAAGCCATTGCGGTGTTCATGGAGAAAGATCGCCTGAATGATCCAGTTCAGACAGTCTGCCTTGCAGGTGGGGCCAGGGTGGGGAACCTCCACCCTGACCAGTTGCTTATAGCGGTGGGCTATGCGGGTGACCTCGGCAATGGTAGCCGCATCGTTGACGTAGGTACCGACGAAGATTACGTAGTTGCGGTATTCGAGCACACTGATCATGTTTTCGATCATAACCGCGATCACGTCGTACTCTAGCCAGGCCGGCACCATGATGGCGATGGGTTGTTCCTGCTTGGCCCGTAATTGGGTGGGGGTCAGTGGCCGATACTTGTGTTTGACAAAGAAGGCACGATAAAGCCGACGTACCCAGTACCAGGCATCGATGAAGAGGTCATCAAGGCTGGAAATCAGGATGAGCACGGCAACAACGGCTATCTGCATCTCAAGCAGGGCCAGATACTCTGCGCCAAGATACGGCCAGAAAAGGGACATCAAGACTGGAATAAATTTAGGATTTGGCGGACATCCGGCGTCGCTTCACTATCCCGGCCACGATTACCAGGATGAGAAAAGACACCACCATCACGATGATCACGGGGATAACCCAGGAACTTAAGCCTGGAAAGAGAAGTTCAGGAACAGCCAGTATGCCGCCCTCATCGGCGGCCAACCGCTGCTTGCCGGGATCGTAACTGACGATCTGCACCAAGGGTCCGCCCCCACCCACCAAGGCGACATCGCCCTGGCCGAGGAGGAAGGGTCTGTCGAAAGTGGGCAAATCCGGGCCGAGGGTTTGCCAGAGTACGCCGGTAGTTGCGCCGGCCCGAAGCACTTGCGCGACGCCGATCCGTTCCAGTCCCGCCAGGTCGAAATAGGGTGCCGCGCCAGGTGTCTTACCGATAAGCAATCGGTTGTCTTCCACCCATGCCTTGGGTCTGGCCTCTGCCGGTACGACATCGAGGGCGAGGAATGCCTTGCCGGGTTTGAGGAAGGTATCACCCACCTGGGCCACTCGGAGGGTCGAGTGCAGGGGTGTCAGGCCCGTGGCCTCCGCCAGGCGGATGACGAGAGGCAGGGTCCTCAAGGCATCCTGGAGATAGCTGGCGGGGAGGAGTAGTTCGGCATCCCTGGCCAGACGCGGAAACATGCCGGTGAAATTCTCGTCAAACTGGGCCTTGCCGAAGCGGAAATGGCTAGTGGGCAGTATGGCGACGGGAAATGCCTGGGGTTCCTCCCGGCAATCATCACTGACCGGCTGCCGCTGGAAGGTCACGCGCAGCAGATTGCGGGGGGCAAGGGCATAAAGGGGTATCGTTGCGACCAGTTGCTCCGTTTTACCCTCTGTCGCCAGGCGCATGGCGCTCAACAGGTAATCGTTCAGGTAAAGCGATACGACCGGCTGAGAGCCAGCGGGGCCAGGGGCGGCGACGAGATCAACGGCTACCTCTTTGGGCATGCGGCCATCGACAGTCAGGTTACTCAGGTCAAAGTTGGCCGTCCAATCCCCGCGAGCCAGGACATTGAGGTTCCCCGGTACCGCGCCGAGGACGCCGAAAGTCACCTGGTTGGCATCCGGGAGAGGAGACGCGATGACTTGCGGCACCACGGAGCGCGTCTCCAGTGCACGACGCCAAAAATCGCCAAACAACTCGGCCGCCTTGCCACCACTGCCAGCGGCGACGGCAATGAGGGGCCGTCCACCCTGATGGACGAGTCGAATTTCCCCCCCGTCCAGCTTGCCATTGGCCAGGGGAAAGCTCCTGTCGAGCCAGCCCCCAATCTCCCCGGCATTAGCCTGACCGGTCGTCAGGATCTCCCGAGCCAAGGCATCCATGGCGTCCTTCATGGTCTCCAGCAGCTTGCCATCCGCAACGATGAAGTCTGGAAGCAGGGAGTCAGGCCCGAGCGTGAGGAGCGCGCCCAATTCCGCCGGTGTTGCCAGACGGTGGCGGCTGCCAGCCAGGGCGGCAAAGGCGGGGATGTCCCTTAAGGCCGTGGGAACCTCCAGGCCCCGCAGATCGACCTCCTCATGGAGGGCGGGCAAAGCGCGAAAGACGGGGCGCTTACCCGCGCGGCTGAGGGCGAGGCCAAGACGCCAGGCGGTGTCATAAGCCTCCGGTGACAGCGGATTGGAGGAGACCAGGATCTGGGGGGCCGGGGGCAAGGCTGACCAGGCTGTCGCAAGGTTCTTGATCTCCCGCGTATCGAAGCTATAGGTCAGCCGGGTGCTGGGATGCATGGTTAATACATTGCCAATGGTGCGATTATCCTCGCAGAGGCTATCGGCGACGATGGAGGCCCAGGCAACGGAGAGCTTCACGAAGCCGTTGTTTCTTGGCTGTCCATCTACGCCCACCCGCAGGCTGGCTTCACCTTGATCCGCGGTGAAGGCGCGGGCGGAAATGGGGTAGGCATCCAGGCTGAGCAGGAGAGTCGTCCGCCCACCATCACCCCGCAGATAATCCGCGTCGAAATGCAAGGTGGCATCAGCCAAGGGCAGGCCTATCGGTACGGGAAAGAACAAATCCTTGCGGGCGTCACTGGCAGCGAGACTTTCTGGCAGTTCAAACCCCAGATCGGCCAGTCTGATTTCGCGGGTGGCTAGGGTGGTGGAAGTGAACTGTTCCAAGGCCGTCAAGATGTTTACAGGCCCTCCTAGGGCTAAGCCAGGTGCTGCCAACAAGACGAGGATGCAGGGGACCTGGAGCCAGTAAAAACCTGGTTTTTGTTTTTTTACAGAGAAATGAGGGCGAAAGTGGAGGGGCATGGGTTTGCAACAGGAATGTTAACGCGTTGTGGGCTAATTCTTAATGGTGGCATCAAGGATCATGAAGGTGGCAGTGAGGTGGACCCCAGGACCAGGATGTCTATCTTGGGGTTCATTAGGTGGGTGTCAAGGCAGTTGTCGCATCGGTAATTAGGTAGTTGAAGTTTCCGGCTTTTGGAGAGGCGGCGGCAGGGGTAGGGGATATTTCGAGGGGGGGTTGCCCAGATTTGCGCAAACCCTGCCGAAATCTCGTCCTCTGCAAGTGCGACTGCCACTTGGCCGCGTCAGAATCCAGAAACTTCAGTTAGGTAGAAGAAAACCCCGCAGACGGTGGTGGTCAGTTAGGTGATGTCCCAACTCCGGAACTGATGGGGCCGGTGGCCACTAGGGGCGTGCCCGGGCCGGGGCCTGGGGTTTGTCATGAGGGGCAGTTGTTCGGCCGCGCGCCGTTCCCAATAGAAGGTCGATGCCGATGCCAGGTAGCGTCCCTGGTCTATACGAACTGGTGGGGGCAGAGATGAGCGAATTACGGCTGATTGGCCATGGTCAAGGGCGCGTCACGTTCCACTGGCGAGAGGCGGTTGGCCGGGATCTACCTTAGAAGCACCAACGCTCCATTACCCCTAAAAAGCCCGCTAAGCGGGCCGTGCCAAACTCGCGTGGTAGAGATCAGAAGGCCGCGCCCGACTGCTTGCCCATCTTTTTGAGGATAAGGGCCAGGGGACAGAAGCCGGTGAAGGCGGACTGGAGCAGGTTCAGGCCAACGAAACCGGTCAGCAGCAGCCAGAGCTGGTTGCCGGTCAGGTAGGCCAGAATGACGGAGATCAGGATGACGACGCCGGCGAAGGCCAGGATAATGCGGTCGATGGTCATGGGGAAAATCCTCTGTGTGACATGTTAAAAAGGGGTTAGGTCAGTGACATATTATCGGACGCTAATATGCTCTTCAAGTTCGGTGCGTGGCCAGGGTTGTCACCTGGCGGCGATCATCGCCCGGAGGACCCGGCCATGACTGGCTATGATGACATGATTGCAGCTTTACGGTTCCCCCGTGCCTACCCACACCCGGTGGCTGGGGTAGAGCATATCGAGACCCATATCTCCCACGTCTTTCTGGCGGGGGATTACGCCTACAAGATCAAGAAACCGGTCAATCTGGGTTTTCTGGACTTTTCCTCCCTTGAGCGTCGGCACTTGTTTTGCCAGGAAGAACTGCGGCTCAATGCCCGCCTGGCGCCACACCTTTACCTGGAGGTGGTGCCGATCACCGGCACCCCGGAGGGCCCTTATCTGGGAGGGGTGGGTCCGGCCCTTGAATATGCGGTCAAGATGCGCCGCTTTGATCAGACGGGTCTGCTCAGCACCCGCCCTCTGGAGGGTGATCTGCCGGAACGGGTCGCCGAACGGGTCGCCGCCTTTCATGCCGCTATCCCGGCGGTGGGCGAGGATCAGCCTTTTGGTACCGCCGAGGCCGTGTTGGGGCCCATGCTTGCCAATTTCGAGGCCATCCGCTTTCGCTCCAGGGATGAGGTCATCCTCAATCGCCTTGTGTCGCTGGAGGCCTGGACCCGTAACCGTCATGCCGAGTTGCTACCTCAACTCCGTCAGCGGCGTGCCGAGGGCTTCGTGCGTGAGTGTCATGGCGACATGCACCGCGGCAACATCGCCCTGGATGAGGGCGAGATCCTCATTTTCGATGGCATCGAGTTCAACCCCGCCCTGCGTTGGATCGATGTCCAGAGTGAATTAGCCTTTCTGCTCATGGACCTGGAAGAGGCCGGTGAACAGGGTCCCGCCCGGCGGTTGCTGAACCGCTATCTGGAACTGACCGGCGATTACGCGGGCCTGGGGGTGCTGAATTTTTATCAGGTCTATCGCGCCCTGGTACGCGCCAAGGTGCGGGCCATTCGTCTTAGTCAGCCGGATCTCGCGCCCGAGGAGGTGGAGCGGGATCGGTGCGCACTGGCGGACTATCTCACCCTGGCCGAGGGCTATACCCAGCCGCGCCAGCCCCGCCTCTGTCTCATTCATGGGGTCTCGGGATCGGGTAAGAGCCGACTGGGCCTGGGACTGCGGGCGCGACTTCCTCTGATTCATTTGCGCTCCGACATCGAGCGTAAACGCCTCTTTGGGTTGACGGCGCATGCCCGCACCCATCCCGGCACCATCAGCAGCGGTATCTATGCTCCCGATGCCGGGGAGCAGACTTATGGACGGCTGCTGGCATTAGCGGAGACACTGCTCACGGCCGGCTACAGCCCCCTGGTGGACGCTACTTTTCTCAAGGGCAAGCAGCGCGCGCCCTTCCTGGCACTGGCGAGGGCTAAGGGGCTGCCTTGCCAGATGTTGGCCTGCGAGGCGCCTACGGCGGTACTGCGCGAGCGGGTCCGCCGACGGGCGGAGGAGGGGGCGGACCCCTCCGAGGCGGGTGTCGAGGTTCTGGAGGCCCAACTCGCCAGCCGTGAGTCTCTGACCCTCGAAGAACTGGCCCTGACCATCCCGGTGGATACCACCCAGGCAGATTGCCTGGAGGAACTGATTGAGCGCCTGGCCGCGGCCTGTCACTGGCCGCTTGCCTAGCCGCCCCTCAAATGCGGGCCTCCCGGCCACGGGAGGCCAGGCTTACCCCCGCATGGAGTCGAAAAACTCGTTATTGGTCTTGGTGGCCTTGAGTTTGTCGTGGAGGAATTCCATGGCGGCCAGTTCGTCCATGGGGTGCAGGATTTTGCGCAGGATCCACATCTTTTGCAGTTCCGCCGGGTCCATCAGCAGTTCCTCGCGGCGGGTGCCGGAGCGGTTGATATTGATGGAAGGGAAGATGCGCTTTTCGGCGATGCGCCGGTCCATGTGGATCTCCATGTTGCCGGTGCCCTTGAACTCCTCGTAGATGACGTCGTCCATGCGCGACCCGGTGTCCACCAGGGCCGTGGCCAGGATGGTCAGGGAGCCACCTTCCTCGACGTTACGGGCGGCGCCGAAGAAGCGCTTGGGCCGCTGGAGAGCGTTGGCATCGACACCGCCGGTGAGGACCTTGCCGGAGGAGGGCACCACGGTGTTGTAGGCCCGGGCCAGGCGGGTGATGGAGTCCAGGAGAATGACCACGTCGTGCTTATGTTCCACCAGACGCTTGGCTTTCTCGATCACCATCTCGGCCACCTGGACGTGGCGGGTAGCGGGCTCGTCGAAGGTGGAGGAGATGACCTCGCCGCGCACGGAGCGCGACATCTCGGTGACCTCCTCCGGGCGTTCGTCGATGAGCAGGACGATGAGGTAGCAGTCCGGATGGTTATGACCAATCGACTGGGCGATGTTCTGTAACATCATGGTCTTGCCAGCCTTCGGCGGCGAGACGATGAGGCCGCGCTGACCCCGGCCGATGGGGGACACCAGGTCGATGGTGCGGGCGGTAATATCCTCGGTGCTGCCATTGCCCAGCTCGAGCTTGAGGCGTTTGTTGGCGAAGAGCGGCGTAAAGTTCTCGAAAAGAATCTTGGTCTTGGTCGCTTCCGGCCGGTCAAAGTTGATGTCGTTGACCTTGAGCAGCGCAAAGTAGCGCTCGCCTTCCTTGGGGGGGCGGATCTTGCCAGTGATGGTATCGCCCGTGCGCAGGTTAAAGCGGCGAATCTGGCTGGGGGAGACATAGATGTCGTCCGGCCCGGCGAGGTAGGAGGAGTCGCCCGCGCGCAGAAAGCCGAAGCCATCCTGGAGAATCTCCAGCACCCCGTCGCCGGAAATTTCCTCGCCCTTTTTGGCATGGGCCTTGAGGATGGCAAAGATGAGGTCCTGTTTGCGTGACCGGCCAACGCCCTCGATGAGCATGGTTTGGGCCATGTCCACCAGTTCGTTAACCGGCATCTTTTTCAGTTCGGTCAGGTTCATGTTGTTACTTGGAACGGGGGTGTGGTCGGATGGCTCAAAGCCGGCCACGGGCATCTTAGGGTGCCCGCACGGCGGCGTGGAGGAAGAGGGTGAGTTGGGGGCGGGGGCACCCGGTCGGGCGCCCCGCGCGGATCATGCCATTGGCTGATGATGCCTGGGGGTCACAGGTTACTGTCGATAAAGGCCGTGAGCTGGGACTTGGAGACGGCACCGACCTTGGTGGCCTCCACCTCGCCCTGCTTGAAGAGCATCAGGGTCGGGATGCCCCGGATCCCGTAGCGGGGCGGGGTGTCCGGATTCTGATCGATGTTGAGCTTGGCGACGCGCAACCGGCCCTGGTACTCCTCGGCGATCTCGTCCAGGACGGGCGCGATCATTTTGCAGGGGCCACACCAATCGGCCCAGTAATCGACGAGAACGGGATCGGCGGCTTTGATGACGTCTTGCTCGAAGGATGCATCCGTCACATGCATGATGCGATCGCTCACTTGGGTTGATCTCCCTGTAGAGTTGGGTTCTTGCGGGACGCGGCCTTGGAGGAGGTTGCCGCCGGCAAGCGTGGTACGAGTCACGCGTGGCGGGCGAGCCGAGTGGCGCTGGGAACTGGCCTTGAGTAAGATGCTATTTCAGCCAAGATTCCAGAAATTTGCAAGCCTTTCGACAGGCGGCCAATCATTCGGGCCCGTGAGCCCCCGGTTTTCATGACCCAAACACACCTTTCCGACGTCCGATTCTCGAGCTTTGATCTCGACCCCCGCATCCTCCAGGGCCTGGCGGACGCGGGTTTTGACTACTGCACGCCCATCCAGGCCGAGGCCCTGCCCATCGCCCTGGCCGGCCATGACGTGGCGGGTCAGGCCCAGACGGGCACGGGTAAAACGGCGGCCTTTGTGGTGGCCACCCTGCATCGCCTCCTGACCAAGCCCCCCTCGCCCCAGCGCAAGCCCAACGAGCCGCGGGCCCTGTTCGTGGCGCCGACCCGCGAGCTGGCGGTGCAGATCCACCGGGACACCCAACAATTGGCCGCCCATTGTGGCGTTCGCCTGGGTCTGGTCTACGGCGGCACCGGTTATCTTCAGCAGCGTGACGAGGTGGCCGCCGGGGTCGATATCCTCATTGGCACCCCGGGCCGGCTCATCGACTACTTCAAACAACGGGTCTTTGACCTGCGGGTGGCCGAGGTGGTGGTGATCGACGAGGCCGATCGCATGTTCGACCTGGGCTTCATCCAGGACATCCGCTACCTGCTGCGGCGCCTGCCACCCCCCAGCGAGCGCCTCGGCATGCTCTTCTCCGCCACCCTGTCCTACCGGGTGACCGAACTGGCCTACGAGCATATGAACGATCCCCGGCCGGTGGCGATCGAGCCCGACCGGGTGACGGCGGACAGGGTCGTCCAGCGGTGTTACATGGTGGGCAACGACGAAAAGGTGCCCCTCATCATCGGCTTGCTGCGGGCCATGGTCGATGCCCGGGTCATTATCTTCGCCAACACCAAGCGCGCCACCGAGGGCATCTGGGGCTTTCTGGAGGGCAACGGTATTCGGGCCGCCATCCTCTCCGGTGACGTGCCCCAGAAAAAGCGCCTGAGTCTGCTCAAGGCCTTCCAGCATGGGGAACTCCCTGTCCTGGTGGCCACGGACGTGGCGGCGCGGGGTCTGCATATCCCCGGCGTGACGCATGTCATCAACTACGACCTGCCCGATGACGCGGAGGACTATGTGCACCGCATTGGCCGTACCGCCCGCGCCGGCGCCAAGGGCGACGCCATCAGTTTCGTTTGCGAGACTTACGCCTTTTGCCTGCCGGACATCGAGCGTTTCATTGGCGCCAAGATCCCGGTGGAGCCCGTGACCACCGCCATGCTGGCGCGGGTCGATCCCCGCAGTCGGGTGCGGGTGCCTCGCCATGGTGAGGGGCATGAGGAGGAGGGGCCGCCGCGCCGCGGCCGGGGTGGCCGGGGGGAGGGTCCGCGCCCCGAGGGCCGGCGTGGGCCTAATGAGCGTCGCCCGCGCCCCGTGGTTGAGTCGTCGCCGAGCGCCGCGCCCCCCCTGGCGGCAACCGACCCCGGTACCCCCACCGAGTCAACGTCCGGGGAGACTGCGGCACCCAGACAGCGCCGGAGACGGCGTGGGCCCAGTCGGGCGGCGACGGAGGGGGCCGTGGGTGCGAGCCCGGAGGCCACGGCGCCCGCGGCCGTGGAGTCCTGATTTCCCCTGCCTCGGATTAGCCGCGCAGGCTGGGCAGCAATTCTCCAAAGCCATGAATGGCTGGATAGGCCCCACCCGCGTTAGGCGGGGCCTTGGAGTCCGGCGCCAGCACGGCCAGCAGGTGGCGGAAACCGTAATCCCGGGCGGCCCGCAACACCTTGGGGCTGTCATCGACGAAGAGGGTGCGCTCCGGGTCGAAGGGTTCGATGGCCTGGACGAGGGGCCAGAAGCCGGGGGTCTCCTTGGCCAGGCCCAGGTCGTGGGCACTGATGATGCGTTCCAGATGGCCCGCCAGGCGGGTCTTACGCATCTTGAGGGCGATGGCCTTCTGATGGGCATTGGTCACGAGTACGCGCCGCTTACCCCGGGCGGCCAGGGCCTCGAGAAATTCCAGTACCTGGGGATGGACGGCGATGAGATGGTCGATTTCTTCCTTGAGCAGGGCAATGTCCAGCCCCAGTTCGCGGCTCCAGTGATCGAGGCAGTACCAGGTGAGCGTGTCCTCGTGGTCCTTGTAGCGGGCCAGGAGTTGCGCCTTGGCCTGATCCAGGGGCAGATCCCGCGCCGCCGCATAACGGGCGGGGACATGTTCCCGCCAGAAGCGGTTGTCGAAATGCAGATCCAGCAGGGTCCCGTCCATGTCCAGGAAAACCTTGTCAATGGCGTTCCAATCGATCATTGGCGGCCTCTCGTCTCCAGGTTGCGGTGTTAGCCCAAAGGATACCCCCTTGGCCGGCCATTTTCCCCGTAATCCTTCACCTTGGGTAACCGATGCCATGCCCTCTCCCGAAGAAGCCCAATTGCGGACATCAACCCATGGCCGGCGGTTGCGAATTCTGACAACCCCGGCCCTTGGCCTCTGGCCCTTGCTGCTCTGCGCGGCGCTGATCTTGATCCTGAATACGGGCAGGGTGGCGGGCGCGGAGGATGATTACAGCTTTGATGACTCCCCCCGCGCGGAGGCCATGGAGCATCCCGCCTGGTTCAAGCGGAGCCTGCTCGACTTGCGGGAGGACCTGAAGGAGGCGGTTCAGGCCGGTAAGCAGGGGCTGATGGTCTATTTTGGTCAGGCGCGTTGCGCCTATTGTCATCGCCTTCTGCAGGTCAATTTCGGTCTGGACGACATCGCCACCTATGCGCGCAACCACTTCGACCTGGTTGCCCTGGATGCCCGGGGGCCACGGGAGGTGACCCTCCTGAACGGTGACGTCATGACCGAACAGGATTTTGCCCTGGTGGAGGAGACCAACTTCACCCCTTCCATCCTCTTCTACGATCGCGACGGCCGGGAAGCCTTGCGCTTAAGGGGCTATTACCCCCCCTACCAATTCCGCGCCGCCCTCGAATATGTCGCCGATGGTCACTACGCACGGGAGTCGTTTCGGGATTACCTGGCGCGGGGTGACGATCGGCGCGTCTTTGACGCCGAGGATCTCAACGAGGAGGATTTCTTCGCCCCGCCACCCTTTAACCTGGATCGCAGTCAACGCCCCGGGGAGCGGCCCCTGGTGGTCTTTTTCGAGCAGGGGGACTGCCATGGCTGCGATGTGCTGCATGGCCAGTTGTTGCGGGACGGCACCCTGCGCGGTTTGGTGCAGGGCCTGGATAGCGTGCAGCTCGACATGCGCGCCGCGACCCCGGTGGTGACCCCGAGCGGTGAGCGCACCCAGGCCCGGGATTGGGCCGCCACCCTGGGGCTCTTCCATGCCCCGACCCTGATTTTTTTCGATGAGCAGGGCCAGGAGATCCTGCGACTGGATTCCCTGGCCCGTTTTTACCGCCTCGGCCAGGTACTCAGCTATATCACCAGCGGCGCCTACCGATATCAGCGCTATCCCCAATGGCGCGCCCAAGGTTCCGCCGATTAGGGGACCAAGACCGGCAAGCCGGCCCCCGTGCCCGCCATGACGCCTGTTTGCCCCACACACCTCCTCGCTTGATCCAGTCCCCGCGATCGCAATCAAATTTGTGCGCTGCAGCATTTCCGGTTATTTTTAAGGCCTAACCAGGCCAGCATCGCCCTCCCACACCGCCCCGCGGTGGCGGGTGATCGTCATTGTTAGAGGTGATTCTCTAGCCATGGAGCGCGAGCCGGTCGCTTCATTCCTGAGCGGGCCCCTTGGGACCCAATGTTGCACTCCAAGGAATTTCCGATGCAAATCAGTCTGTATGTCGCCGGTGCCGGCCGGGGCACCGGCAAGTCTGTCGTTGCCCTGGGCTTGATGGAGATGCTGTCGGCCTTCAATCGCACGATCGGTTTCTTTCGCCCCATCGTCCAGCGGTCCGCGCAAGAGGATGCCCTCATCGAACTCATGCGCGCCCGTTACAACCTGCCATTCGCGCCGGAGATGCTCTACGGGTGCACCGCGGAAGACGCCAAGCATCTGCTGGGTAGTGGGCATTACGACGAACTGCTCAAGCGGATCCTGATCAAGTTCAAGGCCCTGGAGGAAAGGTGCGATCTGGTGGTCTGTGCCGGCACCGACTATGACGGTCTGGTGCCCTCTTTGGAATTCGACTTCAACGCCGACCTGGCCAACAACCTTGGCTGTCTCCTGATCGTGGTGGTAAAGGGCTTCAAGCGCGATCCCGAGGAGATTCTGGATGCCGTGCGCCTGGCTCAGGAATCCCTGCTGGACCGCGGCAGCGATGTCTGGGCGACCGTGATCAATGGCGTGGCGGCGGAGCAGGTCGCCACCATGCGCGAGCAGGTCGGCGCGGCCCTGCCGGATGCCTCGGTCTATGTGCTCCCCGAGCACCCCTTGCTGGGTCAGCCGACCATCGGGGAGATCGCGCGCGCGCTCCAGGCGCGACGCCTTTACGGTGACGACGACACCCTGAACCAGGTGGTGACCCACTTCAAGATCGCCGCCATGGAGATCCCCGACTTCCTCAATCACCTGGAGGATGGCTCCCTCATCATTACCCCCGGCGATCGCGCCGACATCATCCTCGCCAGCCTGGTGGCGGATGCCTCCACCAACTTCCCCCGGGTCGCGGGCCTGCTGCTGACCGGCGGTATCGACCTGGGGGA
>JADZBU010000204.1 GCA_020851955.1 Chromatiaceae bacterium
ATGTACCTCATCTACCATCCCGAGGAACGGGTGGGGTGGCGCGATGAGTACCCGCCGGGGTATCTGCGGCCGCTGCCGGAGGATACTTCTTGAGGGGGGGATGGACTCAAGTGTGTGTAAAGATCAGACAGGCCAGGCATGGCGGACAGATACGGGACAAGATCGTCCATTTGCTCCGATTAGCATGAGTGGAAGGGGCGATCCAGCTACGGGATTTTTGAATCTTGGAAAAGAATTCGTGGAGGCCATGACCGACAGAGGTTTCGCCTGGGGCGCCATCGATATCTCAGGCGAGCCTGGAGATATGCAACATTTTGACTTGCGACTAGAGGGGATCGGGGCAAGGGTTTACCATTTGCTTATGAAATATAAATAGCCTGCTGTTTTCCACCTGCCGATAGCGCCGCTTCAAAGCAGATTGATCGTCGTTGGCTCATCCCCCAGCCAGGCAACCAGAAGTTTATAGCCTAGTACGAGCACCACGGCGCCAATGAAGAGCCCGACGAGGCCGGAACTCAAGAAACCACCAATAGTGCCGACGAATACCACGGCCATGGGGACATCCATGCCGCGTCCCAGCAAGATCGGCCTGAGAACGTTGTCGATGGTACCGACGGCCAGGCTCCAGACGAGGAGGACCACAAAGGTGGTCGTATCCCCATTGAAGAAAACATAGATAAGGATCGGGACCGACACCAGGAAAACGCCGACCTGTGCGGTACTCAGCAATAACGCCAGTAAAGTCCAGAGTCCGGCTGCCGGCACCCCAGCGGCCAGCCATCCCAGGCCAGACAGGAGCGACTGGATCAAGGCTACGCCCAAGATGCCGCGGGTAACGCTTCGGACCGTAGCCATGGCGAGATCGGTGAATTCAAGCCCACGATCACCCGCCAGTCGATGGGCGATGATGACGGTTGCCCGCCGCGTCTCTTCCTCATGGGCGAGCAGCACCCCGGCAATGGCGATGGCAATGAAGAATTTCAGGATGCCGATCCCGGCCCCGGCCGCTGCCCCTACCAACCAACTTAAGGCTATTTTGACTTGGGGCGCGATCTGCACCAGGGCCTCCTTCAGGTTGTAGGAGGCATGAGTCCAAAGCTCATGGGTATAAGACCCCACCAGGGGTAACTCCTTGACCCACTTGGGTGGGGGCGGCACATCCCGCGCGCCGGCCTCAAAGGCATGTAGCAGCCCCTCCCCGCCTTCCATGACCGAACCACTGAGCAGGAGCGCCGGGACCAAGAGAACCGCAAAGGTAATCAGGGAGGTCAGGGTCGCGGCCAGCACCGATCTGTCGCCACAGGCTCGCATCAGGCGTTGATAGAGGGGATAGAGACCGATGGCGATGATCAAGCCCCAGAGGCCCGGCACGATAAAGTGTCGCACGATATCGAAGCATAAGGCCGCCAGAATGACGATCAGCGCGATGCGGATGAATATCTCGATGGCTCGGTCCGTAACATGACGGTCCGCTTTCGTTTCTAAGGCCATGGGGATGTGAACTCTCCTTCGGGTGTACCTAATATTAGATATTAGACCGCATTGCCACCTTGGCTATGTTTGCCAGCGCACTTACTGGGCTCGGAATGTTGGTAACATTTGTAAGCCAGCGAAATGCTTTGGCGTCACTGAATATAATCAGAACCAGGCTCGTCGGCGCTAACTTCAAATAAGCATCAGGTCATTATGTGTCTAATGACATCACTATCCGGCATGGTGTTTATGGTTTCGCATTGTGGCATAGTCCTAATTCCCGTGACTCCGTGCGACAGCATACAGACTGACTAGGCCCATCCTCAATATTATACTAATAGGCTTACGATAAACCATGGCCCCCTGGGGTCATGGAAATTGTGATTAGTTCGTAACGCCTGCCCCCTGGGCGCCATTTGTTGAAATGCAAATGGGCACCCAAGCAACTTTAACCATGTAAAACAGGAATAACACATGAAACCTCTCTATCTGTCCGCAATCTCGATTGCCATTGGCCTCGTATTCAATGCCAGCGTTATGGCCGAACCAATGACGAAGGACGTATATAAGGCCGAAGAGGCCCGAATCGCTGCCGCCTACGACACCGCCAAGGCAAAATGCGTTTCCTTGTCCGGTAATGTCAAGGATGTCTGTGAAGTCGATGCCAAAGGCAAGGCCAAGGTCGCCAAATCCGATCTTGAAGCGACATACGAGCCCTCCGATAAGAATCGCTACAATGCCGTGGTCGCCAAGGCCGAGGCAGATTTCGCGCTTGCCAATGAAAAGTGTGATGACAAGGATGGCAACGCCAAGGACCTCTGTACCAAAGAGGCAAAGGCGGTTGAGACACGCATCACGGCCGATGCCGAGGCTAAAATGAAGATCTCGGAGGCTAACAAGGGGGCGATGGAAAAAACCGCCACTGCCGACAAGCAAGCCCAAGAGGCTGGTACCGCGGCACGCCAAGATGCCACGACGGAAAAGCGTGATGCGGATTACGCGGTAGCAAATGAAAAGTGCGATGCCTTGCCGAGTGCCGAGAAGGCCACTTGCGTGCAAGCAGCCAAGGTGAAATTCAACAAGTAAACGAACCAAGGGCCATGAGTTGGGCAGGGATTGCCCAGCTCACTGGGTTATCCGGGAGGGAATAGGTAGCTACTGATTTAATGGCAATGGATCGTCTCTCGAGCGCCTGGTGCGCGCCCGGCATTTTCGGATTAATAGCTCAGATCCCAGTAGTTAAGATTTTCATAATAGCGGTCGTTATAGTTAAGGTTATTATAATTGCGATTGTTGTAGTACCCGTTATTGTAGTTATGAGTGTTGTAGTTAGGGTTGTTATAGCGATTGTTGTAGTAACGATTACTATCGTTCGTTTTTTCGTTCTGATCGATGATCAAGCCACCAACAGCCCCGGCACCGGCGCCAATCAAAGCTCCCGTGCCCATATCACCGCTCATGGAGCCGATCGCGGCCCCGCTGGCGGCGCCTAATAGAGCGCCACTGCCGACCCTCTCCGTGGTTGTTGTGCCACAACCAGACAAGGCGGCGAGAGTGAGCGTAATTAGCGAGATGGTTATACGTTTCATCATGGATTCTCTAATTCAAGTGTTTTGGGGTGTCACGGGTAGCTTTAGGCCAGGGAGAATTGCAAAGATGGCCCGGCAACCGGCTACCCGCGACGGGTCTAGGTTTGGCTATCGCAAGACATGTCGATCAGTGTGCCCAATTGAAGGATTCAGTGGCCGAGCCATTCTCCGGGACACCCATTTCCTGAAAGTATTGCTGGCCATCGTAATCCAGAGTCACAAGATAGCGGCCTTGTGGCACCCTGGCGTAGAAGATGGGTCCCTTGGCATCCGTGTCGACCAAGGTCGTCTTACTAGCCATATCCTGGATGCGCACCCGAACGCTGTTGGGTACATAGTCCGCATTATCTATTGAAAATAGCAGCCGCAGGTTGTATTGGCGCCTAGCGGCTTCCATGCGATCGTACTCGGCGGAACTACTGCCGCCACTGATGTAGGAAATGTCACTGCTGTAAAGGCGCGGTTCCGTCGGTGAAGGAGTGAAGCCAGCGGGGGGCCGGATTGCCCATTCCGTAGTGGTTTCTTGCACGGGGACAGAGTCGACGGGTTCCACCCAATAGAAGTTCTCGATCGTGGCTCCCTCGCCGGAAATATTGACATTGCGCGTTTTGATCTTGCCACGATTATCCAGGGTAAGGACATAGTTACCGGGGGGTAACTGAGCATAGAACCAGGGGCCATTCGAGGGGACATCGAGCAGTGTCGCGCCACTCTTATCCTGGATGCGGACCCTAACGCCAGACAGATAATTTCCCGCATTGACCGCGAACATAAGTCTGAGATTGAACTGCGACTTGGCTGCTTCCATCCGGTCACGCTCATCATAGCCGACCCCGCCACTGGTATATGGAACACTGGAGGCGGTGGCTGGGACGGCGGGTGGTTCGGCGATCGATACCTGTTGGGCATTAGCCCCATTACCGCCAATACCGAGGACGAGGATGGCCGGGATCAGGCTGGCGTGGATAATTTTTTTCATGGTTCATTCCTTGGTGGTGATTGTGATAAACGAGTAGAGGGGGTGGGAATCCTAACCTGAGTTTAGATAATCGCAGGTTAACCCCACTCCCATTGAGCTAGCCGTCAAACTCGTACTTACATATCGCGCTTAACGTCCCTTGCGGTATCGGTGACCGTATCTCCACCGGCCGAGATATCCTTACCGGCGCCTTCCATGGTATTGCAGCCGACCAGACCGACTACGGACATCAGCAGGAATAGCGCTATAAATTGTTTCATGGCAATTACCTTCATTAATAGGTTAGGTTGTTGTTTGTATCGCCGACGCGAGCCCCTGTTACCGTGCAGGCACCAGCCCCATGACGCCGATTACGATCAGGTAAACGGCAACAAAATAGTTTAGGAATCGAGGTGCCACGAGGATCAATATTCCTACCAGGATGGCAAGTACTGGCTCGACGGCGAGATGGCTTAAACTGAGATTCATTGGATGCCTCTTTGGTTATTTTTCATGGTGTTGGGTGATTATCGCCTTAACTCGACTCATCCCTGGGTCGGGTCGCTCGACCGCCCCCATCACTCTTGTAATCGCGACGGAAACGCCCCTGACGAAGACCGTGTAACTAACTGTTACCTACTCGCCGTACCCTTTGGTATGTTTTAACTATAAACCTGATTTAGTTTTTTTTGTGTGCGCCAGGGTACATAGCAGAATTTAGTAGTGGCGTGAGCCTGCCTTATGACCATTTTGGCCTTTTTATGCAGTTCCCTGAAGAGGTTATCGAGTGGGGTTGCGCCCCCGTATCGCGGCGGCGGCTTGTAATGGCAACAGATCCGGAGTGAGTGACCGGATCAGCCTGGTTTGTTTGCAGGTGGAGCGAGAGAGTCGGGCTAGGCGAATTGCTCGGTATAGTCCGCGATCAGGGCGACATAGCAACCACAGGCCGCCACTTCCAGACCCGGCCGATCAAGAATATTTATTTCACCACGGACATAGTGAATCAGGCCGCGTTGCTGTAGCGCACCCGCGGCGATGGTGATGCCACTCCTGCGCACCCCTAGCATGGTCGCAAGGACTTCATGGGTTAAATAAAAGTGGTCGGCGTGGGCCCGGTCATGAGTCATCAGCAACCAGCGCGCCAGGCGCGACTCAATTTCATGAAAATGGGTGCAAGCGGCTGATTGGGCGAACTGGGTCAAGAGAACGTAAAGATAGCGGTAGATGATGCGCCTCAGGCCCGGGTTGGCGAGCAATTCCTGCTGGAAGCGGCCGCTGGTGATGCGCCAGGCCGTTCCCGAACCCTGGACCAGAGCCCGCATGGGGGCGGTCCCGACCCCGAGCGCAAGGGTGGCGCCGAGCATCCCCTCATTGCCGATCAGCCCCATTTCCAGGGGGCGATAGCGGCCCATGATGGTGACCAGGGCGAGGACCCCCTGCAGCGGGAAATAGGCATGCGCGTAGGGCTCATCGGCCTCGCACAGGATATCCCCCGTCACCAGTTCCACCACCTCGCACTGCGCCAAGGTCCCTGCGCGCTCTTCGGGCTTCAAGCCCCCCAGCAAGCGATTTAGGGGTAGGGATGAGGCTGGGACTGACATCGACTCCTCCTTTTGTTCCCATCATCCAGGAAGGACATGGGTCCCGTGGGCCATAGCGCGACGGCTAACAAGCACTCCGTCTCCCGTGGCGTGATGATTTAAATTTAGCCCAGAGCCACGGCCGCATCTGTGCGCTGAAGAACACTGAAATCATTCACCTCTTCTTGAGTCCCCTGCCCCGAGCCTGTAGCATACGCCCCGTTTCAGGTGTCCCGAGGGTTTCCACCCGAGGGGTGAAACGGGAAGCCGGTGCCTCTCTAGCCTTCCGGGGTTGGAGACCATGCCGGTGCTGCCCCCGCAACGGTAGGCGAGTCAAGGCGGATCAAGATGCCACTGCGTTTCGACGTGGGAAGGCGATCCCGCCCGGTCCTTGGGACCCCTCGCGAGCCCGGAGACCGGCCTGAAGCAGATTGCGGACGAGGTAACCGGCGTTGGCAAGGGGAACAAGTAGCTGTTCCCGTTGGCGCTTTCTACTTGTCCGCCTGAACCTGGCCGATCGGTGCACGGGTGGTGCGCCAGAGGAATTTGCCGTGCAATTCGTTCATTTCCCACCCCTGGCTTGGCGTCCCCTGTTCCGCCAGTGCTCCTTCGCCCTCTTCACGGGCGTCTCCTGGCCGAGGTCTTCATGACCTCCAGCGATACCCCCGACCGGGACCAGGGTCACCGGGATCGCATGCGGCGCAAGAAAGACGTGATCGACGCCGCCATCGCCCGAGCCGACCGGGAACAGGGCCTGCTGCTGGTGCTCACGGGCAATGGCAAGGGCAAATCCAGTTCCGCCTTCGGCATGGTGGCGCGGGCCCTGGGGCATGGCCTCCAGGTCGGCGTCGCCCAGTTCATCAAGGGCTGCCAGGACACGGGCGAGGAAGCCTTTTTCCGCCGCCAGCCGGGGGTGACCTGGAAGGTCTTGGGCGAGGGCTTCACCTGGGAGACCCAGGACCGCGCCCGGGATGCCGCCACGGCGCAAGCGGGCTGGGCCCAGGCGCGGGCCATGCTGCGCGATCCGGCCCTGGGCCTGGTGGTGCTGGATGAAGTCACCTATCCGCTGAAATACGGCTGGCTGGAGATGGCGGAGGTCCTGGCCGACCTCGCCGCCCGTCCCTCCGGCCAGCACGTGGTGATCACCGGGCGCGCCGCCCCCGAGGCCCTGTGCGCGGTGGCGGACACCATCACGGAGATGGCCGATCTCAAGCACGCTTTTCGCGCCGGGATCAAGGCCCAGAAGGGGGTCGATCTGTGACCACCCGCGTCATGGCCCAGCCTGGGTGCGGCGGCGGCGCCAGTCGCCGCCAGCCCCGGGAACCGCGATCGTGAGCAACCGCGCCTGTCCCGCCCTCTTTCTGGCCGCCCCGGCCTCCGGGCAGGGTAAGACGACGGTCACCGCCGCCCTGGCCCGTCATCACCGGGACCTGGGCCGGCGGGTGCGGGTCTTCAAGACGGGTCCCGACTTTCTGGACCCCATGATTCTGGAGCGGGCCTCGGGGGCGCCGGTCTATCAGCTCGATCTCTGGATGGGGGGCGAGGCCCACTGCCGCCAGCTTCTGTATCAGGCGGCGGGCGCGGCGGACCTCATCCTGATCGAGGGCGTCATGGGGCTCTTCGATGGCGATAGCTCCAGTGCCGATCTGGCGACCCGGCTGGGTATTCCCATCCTGGCCATCATCGACGCCAGCCACATGGCCCAGACCTTTGGCGCCCTGGCCCATGGCCTGGCGACCTACCGGCCGGGGCTGCCCTTCGCAGGGGTCTTCGCCAATCGTGTCGCGGGCGAACGTCATTACCAGATGTTGGTCGAGAGCCTGCCGGCCGGGCTGACCGCCCACGGCTGGCTGCCGCGCGACGCGGACATCGCCCTGCCCTCCCGCCACCTGGGGCTGGTGCAGGGCGCGGAGATCGCTGACCTGGAGGCACGCCTGGAACTGGCCGCAACGGCCCTGCGGCTGACGGATCCAGCCCTGCCGGCGGCAGTCATTTTTAGCCCCGTCGCCGTTACGGTGCAGGTTGATACCTTGCCGGAAAGCGTTGATCCCCCTCTCCCCAACCCTCCCCCGCCAGGGGGGAGGGAGGAAGAGAATCAGTCGTTTGAGCCATCGAAACCAACCCATGCAGCCGGAGGGTCTCAACGGTTCCCCCCCAACCCCCTCATGCGAGGGGCTGAGTCCAGCGACTGGCTAGCCACCGATGCTCCCTCCCCCCTGGTGGGGGAGGGTTGGGGAGAGGGGGGGGAAGGATCAACCCGTCCGACGCAGGCCTCCTCTTCCAGCCCCCTCCCGCGAGGGGCTGAGTCCAGCGACTGGCTAGCCCCCGATGCTCCCTCCCCCCTGGCGGGGGAGGGCTGGGGAGAGGGGGGGGAAGGATCAGCCTCTCAGACGCGGGCCCCCTCCCCGTCCCAGCCCCTCACAGGGGTGCGCATTGCCGTGGCCCGTGACGCCGCCTTTGCCTTCCTCTACCGCGCCAACCTGGAGCTACTGAACGCACTGGGCGCCGAGCTCGTCTTTTTCTCGCCCCTCGCCGACAGCAGGCTCCCCGCCGCGGAGGCCCTCTACCTACCGGGCGGCTATCCCGAACTCCACCTCGACCACCTGGCCGCCAACACCGCCCTGCAGGTGGCCATCCGCGCCCATCATGCCGCGGACAAGCCCATCCTCGCCGAATGCGGCGGCATGCTCTATCTGCTGGAGTCCCTGACCGACACCCAGGGCCAGGTTGCCGCCATGGTCGGCTTGATGCCAGGCCAGGCCCGGATGGGGGACCGGCTCGCCAATCTCGGCATGCACGAGATCGCTCTCCCCGAGGGCGCCCTGCGCGGCCATAGCTTCCATTACTCCCGGCTGGAGACGCCCTTGACCCCGATCGCCCTAAGCCAGGCGCGGCGGGGCCACGGGAGTGAACCGGCCTACCGCATGGGCTCCCTCCTGGCCTCCTATCTGCACCTCTATTTCCCGTCCAACCCCAGGGCCACGGCACGACTGTTCGCGCCCCGGCCGCCCACGTCCACCTGAAGCCTCCACCCGAGGCACCCACCCGGAGAAGCCACCATGCATATCGAACCCGGACTCCTGGCACCCACCAAGGTGCTGCTCGCCAACGTATCGGCCTTGGGCCTGCTGGGCCTCTACGCCCAGGGTCTGCTCAAGCAACCGGCGGACCTGATCCGCACCCTGATCGCCGCCCTCTTCTTTTCGGTCTTCATGCAGGGCTTTCATCTGCCAGTGGGGCCCTCGGAACTGCACTTTGTCGGCGCCATGGCCATCTATCTGACCCTGGGCTTCCTGCCCACCCTCTATGGCTTTGCCCTGGGCCTCCTGCTCCAGGGTTTGCTGTTCGACCCCCTGGATCTGCAGCACCTGGCAGTCAATGCCCTGTCCCTGATCCTGCCCCTGCTGGCGGTGCATTACGGCCTGGGCCGCCAACTGCGCGAGGCCGCCAGTGGCAAGCGCATCGGTTGGGCGACCATCGTCAAGCTCGATGCCCTCTATTACAGCGGCGTCACCCTCATGGTGGGCTTCTGGCTGCTGGCCGCCGAGGTGGCGACGCCCCTGGCCGCCTGGGCCGCCTTCGCGACCTCCTATCTGGCCATCGTCGCCATCGAGCCCCTGGTGACCTACGGTGCCCTGCGGCTGCTCAAGCACTATGAGGACAGGCCCCTGGTGGCGACCTGCTTCAGCGTCGGCGGCCTCCGGCTGGCTTGATGGGCAAGGTCTGGTTCGTCGGCGCGGGGCCCGGAGACCCCGATCTCATCACGATCCGGGGTCGGGACCTGGTCGCCCGCGCCGGGGCCATTCTCTACGCCGGGTCCCTGGTATCGGACACCGCCCTGCGCTGGGCCCCGCCCGATTGCGTCATCGCCGACTCCAAGGACCTGGATCTGGAGGCCATCGCCGCCTGGCTGATCGACCGGGCCGGAAGGCATGCGTGCGTGGTGCGGCTGCAGACCGGCGACCCCAGCCTCTACGGAGCCCTGATCGAGATGGTCCAGCCCCTGGACGCCGCCGGAATCGAGGTCGGAGTGGTGCCGGGCATCTCCTCGGCCCTGGCCTCGGCAGCGGCGGCGGTGGAGAGCCTGACCCTGCCTGAGGTGACCCAGACCGTCATCATCACCCGGGTCGCGGGCCGCACCCCCATGCCCGAGGGTGAGTCCCTGGCGGAACTGGCGCGGCTTCACTGCACCCTCTGCATCTTTCTCTCCATCACCCTGCTCAAGGAGATCCAGGCCGAACTCCGGGCGGCGGGCTGGCGCGAGGATGCCCCGGTGCTGGTGGTCCACAAGGCGAGTTGGCCGGGGGAGGAGGTCATACTGCGCGGCACCCTGGCCGACATCCGCGACCAGTGCCGCGCCGCCGGTATCCACAGCCAGGCCATGATCATCGTCAGCCCCACCCTGGGCGCCCGCCACTGGCCCACGCTGCAAAAATCCAAACTCTACGACGCCAGCTTCGGCCACCGCTTTCGCCGGGGCAGCGCCAGCCCCACGGCCAGGGCCGAGGAGCAGGCGCCTGGGTATCCCTACCCTCCCGTAAGCCTTCAGCCCCCCCAGCCGCATGAGTTGGGTTGTCTAGCGCAAGCCCCGGATTCCCTAGCTCCCTCCCCCCTTGCGGGGGAGGGCCGGGGAGAGGGGCCAGAAGGGTTATCCCGACCCGATACCGCCAACCCAAAGCCGGCACCCGGGGGCTACACCACCAATAGCGCGACCCCACTACAGGGTGTCGCGCCCGGCACGGAAGACCAAGCATGAAGCGTCAGGTTATCGCCACGCCAAGGGGCGCCAAAGGCCACGATGAGGAGCACCCCATGAAGGAAACCATTTTGCTGGTCGGACACGGCTCCCGTGATCCCGGCGGCGAGGGCAACCGCGAGGTCGAATTGTTCGCCCAACTCTGGCGCGAGCGGCAACCGGATTGGGACATCCAGGTGTGCTTCATCGAGTTCGCCGACCTGCTGGTGGCGGAGGGACTGACGCAAGCCGCCCGAGACGCCAACCGGGTTATCGTGGTGCCCCTCATCCTCAACGCCGCCGGCCATGTGAAGATGGAGCTGCCCGAGCACCTACAGGCGGCCCGGGCGGTATTTCCCGAAACCGCCTTCGTCTATGTCCCCCATCTCGGTGCCGAGGACACCATCCTGAATGTCCTGAAGCGGCGCCTGGGCCAGGCCATGGACGAGTTGGACCGACCCGACCCCCAGACCACGGGGGTCATCCTCCTCGGCCGGGGTTCCTCGGATCCCATGGCCAACGGCGAGGTGGCCAAGATGGCCCGCTGGCTCTTCGAGGCCAGCGACCATGACATGGTGGATATCGCCTTCACCGGGGTCGCCTATCCGCGGCTCGAGCGGGTGGTCCAGCGCCAGGCCCTGCTGGGCATGACCCAGATCATCGTCCTGCCCTACTATCTCTTTACCGGCAGCCTCATGGATCGCATCAAGCGCCAGATGGCGCACCTGAGGCAACAATATCCGCGCCTGCGTTTTGCCCAGGGCGCCTATTTCGGCTTCGAGGATGAGATCTTCGACCTGCTGGAGCAGCGCGTGCGGGAGGGCCAGGCGGGTACGGGGCTCATGCCCTGCGATGGCTGCAAATACCGGGAGCTGGCCCGGGACGGGTCCGGGGTGCATCACCACCATGACCCCGCCCCCGGTCATGGCCATCATCACGAGCCTCATCATCACCATCAGGATCTGAGGCACCAGGGCCACCCCCCTGGCGGACACCCTAGCCACGGAGGTGAGAGGCATTGAGCCCGGACACAACCAAGGACATGAATGACGGCAGCCCCATGAGCACCAGGATCACCGAGCAACTGACCCAGGCGGGCCGCACCATCGAGCACGCCTCCTTTGCCATCATCGACCGCGAGGCCGGGCCTCATGGCTACAGCGCCGACCAATGGCCCCTGGTGCGACGCCTGATCCACGCCTCCGCCGACTTTGAGTTCAATGGCCTGACGCGCTTTCATCCGGCGGCGGTCCAGGCCGGCATCGCCGCGCTGCGGGCGGGCCGGCCCATTGTCGCGGATGTCGAGATGATCCGGGTCGGCGTCTCCCGGCCCCGGCTGGCTCATTTCGGTGGCGACATCCATCAATTCATCAACGACGAGGACGTCATCCGCCAGGCCCGCGCCGAGGACAGCACCCGCGCCGTCCAGGCCATGCGCAAGGCCCGGCGCCTGGGCCTGATCGACGGGGGCATTGTCGGCATCGGCAACGCCCCGACCGCCCTGCTGGAGGTGCTGCGCCAGATGAGCGAGGAAGGGGCGCGGCCGAGCCTCATCATCGGCATGCCGGTGGGCTTTGTCTCCGCCGCCGAGTCCAAGGCCGACCTGGCCCAGATCCAGGACATTCCCTGGATCCTGACCCAGGGCCGCAAGGGCGGCTCGACCCTGGTGGTCGCCGCCATCCACGCCCTGCTGGCCCTGGCCGAGGCCCAGGATGCGGGCTGACCAGGACTGCCGGCCAGGGGCCTGCCACGCCGAGGCCCAGGATGCGACCTGCCCAGAACTGGCGGTCAGGGGCCTGCCAAACCGAGGCCCAGGATGTGGCTTGCCCAGGACCTCCGGCCAGGGGCCTGCCAAGCCGAGGCCCAGGATGCGGCCTGACCAGGACCGGCGGCCAGGGGCCCGCCTTGTCCAGGCTCCCGGAACGGTTGGCCAGAGGCTGGCCGCCAGTGTCGAACCTGATCTCAATCTCGATCAGGTCGCGGTACGCACGCCGCCATCCCGCCCAAGTCCCCGCGGGCCCGCCAAGACCACCCGGGCTGCTCATCCGCCCCGGTCGCGGACTCCCCCGGCATGGTCATGAGGGCGCCGGAGAAGCGACGGCGTGGCCTGCGCACCGGCTTCACCACGGGCGCCTGTGCCGCCGCCGCGGCCCGGGCGGCGACGGTGGGGCTGATCGCTGG
>JADZBU010000205.1 GCA_020851955.1 Chromatiaceae bacterium
AGCCCGCATACGCCTCTTCAAATCGCATCTTCCGGATCTCCTGTAGCAGTTCTGTTCGGTTCATCTCGTACCTCCTCGGATACGAAATAAACCGGACACATCACGTGCTACAACACCGGACAGACTAGCTGCTCTCTACACGAGCAAGGTCACGGGGCTTGACAGAGACCCGATCGACGATTATTGTGCACTGCAACAATTGCTGCACTGCACCAATTGCCCACTTACCCACCTACTTTGGAGATTGACCATGAACACGACCGATACCCTGAACACCGTCAAACACCTTTCCATCAAGGGCATGGAGCGGATGACCAGCCTGAATGAGCTCAACATGAGCCTGTTCGAGCGCATGGCCGCCCAGCAGATGGAGACCCTGAACATGCTGATGGAGCACGGCAAGCGCACCCTGACTCTGGCCACCGACGCCAAGGGCTACAACACCTTTCTGAAGGGCCAAATCGAGGCCGCCAAGGACCTGAGCGAGCAGGTGATGGCCAAGTCCAAGGCCGGCATGACCCTCGCGGGTCAGGTCAACGAGGACTACCGCGCCTGGTACATGAGTAACCTGGCCGAGGTCAGCGCCGACCTGCGCAAGGCCGTCCCCGCCGTCTAAGTGGTTGCCTAAAATGCCACGGGGTCCAGGGAGGGACCCACCCGCCCCTTACGCCAGGATCAAGGCGAAGCGGCGAACTTGAGGCCAAGAATCCCGACCAGGATGAGGCCGACGAAGAAGAAGCGCGCCAGGGTCGCCGGCTCGCTGAACAGCCAGATACCCAAAACAAAGGTGCCCACCGCGCCAATGCCGGTCCAGACCGCATAGGCCGTCCCCATGGGAATGGTCCTTTGCGCCAGGAGGAGCAAGGCCCCGCTCGCCACCATGCAGAGGACGGCGAAGCCGATCCAAACCCAGCGGGGACCCGCCGCCGTCATCCCATACTTGAGACCGACGGGCCAGCCCCATTCAAAGATCCCCGCCACGACCAGATAGACCCAAGCCATAGTTTCGCCTTTCGCTGTCAGCCAGGGTAAGCAACCCTTGGGGACATGATACCCACTTGAGCAAGCCGTGGGTTATAGCCGTAGGGGTACTTCCGCCACGGGTGCCAGAGGGCTGGCCACGGGTCAAAAGGGCAGCTTTTACACCCTTCAATATATTAGTACTTGCTTATATACCGATCTTACCCCATACTTTAGTCAGTCCCAATGAAGATGTCGTTAGGTAACCCTTTCTTCAAGCGGAAAATTTTAGGAGATGACTGACATGAACTTTGACTCTTTGACGCTCGGCGGCTTTGTGCTCGCCTTCCTGGTGGCTGGCCTGATGATCGCTATCCAACGCAGTAACGAGAAGCTATCGGAACTGCATCGGCGTATGCGCGGGTGCGGGACCTGTTGAGCACCGTTGACCCAAGCCACCAACCGGTACCCTCCGCGGAGGGCACCCTAGCCCGAGGGGCACCTGCCCCCCAGACCGCCTGAACGGCCATTGGCCTTCAGGCGGTTTTTTATGCCCGGGCAAACCATGGCTGCCCTTTCTTTTGGCACCACCACCCTGCTAAGCGGTATGCCCTGGTTTAGGAAAACATCCCTGCATAGGCTAAGCTTCGGTTGTTGCCGCAACAAACCACTCGCTGGAGTAACCGATGAAGACCTCGACCCGTGTCACCTCGCTGACCACCATCACCCTCGCCACCGCCTTGTCCTTGAGTGCGCCCTCCTTGGCCCTGGCCGAGGGGACTCCCAACTGGACCGGCTGTTACGCGGGCCTCAATGCGGGTTATGTCTGGTCGAATGTCTCGGGAAACTTTTTGGGATATGCCGGGGAACCCCCAGTATCTTACGACATCGGTTCAGCTACCCTGACGGGCGGGGCTATCGGCGGTCAACTGGGCTGTGACTACCAGAGGGACATGTTCGTCATCGGGGGACGAGTGGCCATGGACTGGACGAATACATCCGGCAGCCATGTTTTCCGCGATGGCACGTCACCCAACGACCGGATGGAATATGACCTCCAGTATTTCGGCACTCTGACTGCGCGGCTTGGGTACCTCTTTCAGCCCGCGACCCTGGGTTACCTGGGCGGCGGCTATGCCTGGGGCAAGACCGAACAGACCGACTCCGATCCAACCCCCGGCTACGGCATGAGTCCCTACAGCGACAGCTTTGACCTCGACCGCAACGGTTGGACGCTGGGCCTGGGAGTGGAGCATCGCCTCCAACCCAACCTTTCCCTGTTCCTGGCCTATGACTACATCGATTTCGGCACCAAAAATACCAGCGTCTCCTGTGCCTGCAGTAGCGCCCAGGAACACTATGAGTTTGATCAGAACATGAGCCTGTTAAGCCTGGGACTCAATTACCGTTTCTGAATTGGCGGGGGCAAGATCAAAGATCCGCTGCGCGAGATCGTTCAAAGGCCGATGGTCAAGCCTCGGACCCGAGGGGGAGTAGCCTTGAGTTGGGGACACAAATACCCAAACCGAAAGCGGCAATGCGTTCCCCTGCCTCGGTATCCTGGAGGGCAGATATTCACCTGCTGGTGACTTAGGGGAGACAAGAAAAGAAAAAGGGCCTGGACTATAAGTCTAGGCCCTTGTTTTCATTGGTCGGGGTGAGAGGATTCGAACCTCCGACCACCTGAACCCCATTCAGGTGCGCTACCAGGCTGCGCTACACCCCGGAAAAGAAAGCATGGTAGGGACTGACCCTTTCTCTGTCAACCTTAGGTTGACTCCACTAATCCCTTCATTGGGGGACCAGGCCCTCCAGTCCCGCCTGCCGAGCCCCGGAACGACGGCGCTGCTGGAAAAAGCGGCACAGCAGATCGCCGCATTCCTGGCCCAGAACATCCCCCTGACATTCGAGACGATGATTGAAGCGCTGGTCCGGGGGCAGCAGGTGGAAGACGCTGCCGCAGGCACCGCCCTTGGGGTCGCGGGCGCCGTAAACGACGCGGGCCACGCGGGCATGGATGAGGGCACTGGCGCACATGGGGCAGGGTTCGAGGGTGACGTAGAGGGTGGTGGCGGGGAGGCGATAGTTGCCGGCGCGCTGGCCGGCGGCGCGCAGGGCGCGGATCTCGGCGTGGGCGCTGGGATCATGGGTGGCGATGGGGCAGTTCCAGCCCTCGCCCAGGACCTGGCCACCGGCGACCAGCACCGCCCCGACCGGCACCTCGCCTTGGGCCCCCGCCCGCTCCGCCAGGGCGATCGCCTGGCGCATCCAGTGGCTATCCTCTAGCGCGGTGGACTCACGGGGCTCGGGCATGGCCTGGCGGTGACACCGCGCCTCTCACTCCCACTCGATGGTCCCCGGGGGCTTGCCGGTGATGTCGTACACGACCCGGGAGACATCGCGGACTTCATTGACCACGCGGCGGCAGACGTGGTCGAGAAAGTCATAGGGCAGATGGGCCCAGCGGGCGGTCATGAAGTCGATAGTCTCGACGGCGCGCAGGGCGATGACGTGGGCATACTGGCGATTGTCGCCGACGACGCCCACGGACTTGATGGGCAGGAAGACGGCGAAGGCCTGGGAGACCTGGTCATAGAGGCCCGCGCGGCGCAGCTCCTCGATGAAGATGTGATCGGCCTGGCGCAGGGTGTCGGCGAAGGCGGCGTGAACCTCCCCCAGGATACGCACCCCCAGGCCGGGGCCGGGGAAGGGGTGGCGATAGACCATGTCCGAGGGCAGGCCCAATTCGATACCGATCTTGCGTACCTCGTCCTTGAAGAGTTCGCGCAGGGGCTCCACCAGGGCCAGCTTCATGGTCTCCGGCAGGCCGCCGACATTGTGATGGGACTTGATGACCTTGGCCTTGCCGGTCTTGGCGCCGGCGGATTCGATAACGTCGGGGTAGATGGTGCCCTGGGCCAGCCACTTGACGTTGGGCAGCCGCTCCGCCTCCGCCTCGAAGATGTCGATGAAGGTGTTGCCGATGATCTTGCGCTTGTGCTCTGGGTCCGCGACCCCGGCCAGGCGCTCGAAGAAGCGGGCCCCGGCATCGACACGAATGACCTTGACCCCCATGTGGCGGGCGAAGGTGCTCATGACCTGGTCACCCTCCCCGAGGCGCAGCAGGCCGTTATCGACGAAGACGCAGGTGAGGCGTTCGCCGATGGCCCGGTGCAAGAGGGCCGCCACCACGGAGGAATCCACGCCACCGGAAAGGCCGAGCAGGACATCATCCTGACCCACCTGCTGGCGGATCTGTGCGATGGCCTCGTCGATGATGTTTTTGGGCGTCCAGAGCCCACCACAGCCGCAGATGTCGTGGACAAAGCGCTCCAGGATGCGCTGGCCCTGGCGGGTGTGGGTCACTTCGGGGTGGAACTGGAGACCGTAGATGCACCGCGCCTCGTCGGCGATACCCGCCAGGGGCGCATTATCCGTGGTGCAGATGGCCACGAAACCGGCCGGCAGGGTATCCACCCGGTCGCCGTGGCTCATCCAGACGTCGAGCAGGCCATAGCCCTCGGGGCTGGCGTGGTCCTCGATGTCCCGCAGCAGCCGCGAATGGCCGCGGGCCCGGACCTGGGCATAGCCGTATTCGCGATGGGTCGCCGGGGCGACCTGGCCCCCCAACTGGGCAGCGAGGGTCTGCATGCCGTAACAGATACCGAGAATGGGCACGCCAGCGGCGAAGACAGCGGCATCGGCCCGGGGCGTCTGCTCCTCGTGGACGGACTGGGGGCCGCCGGAGAGGATGATGCCCTTGGCGCCGAAGCCGGCAATCCCCGAGGCGTCCAGGTCCCAGGGGTGGATTTCGCAATAGACCCCGGCCTCGCGCACCCGCCGGGCGATGA
>JADZBU010000206.1 GCA_020851955.1 Chromatiaceae bacterium
GAGAGCCTCCAAGGCCACCTTGGCCTTAAACTCACTGCTAAACTGCTTTCTCGCCACGTCGATCTCCTCGTTCGCTGCGTGGCTTTCTATCTAAGCCCATGGTCCATTTTTCGGGGTCCACTTTAACGCCGTACAGCTCGGCACCAAGCTGTATGTGCTGCATGCTTTTCAGAAAGAATGACCTGTTCGGCCAGATCGTGACGCCGGCCTGGCCTATCAGCAGGACGATAGGCCCTGGATGTCACAGCACCGGCCAAGCTGGCACTCTTGATCGGTTCTTTGCGGCAGTTGATCCAGCAGGCGCGCAGCTGGGCGTTGCGCGCTGTGGATGTCATCCAGGTCGAGACCCGCTGACAGCTTGGGCGCCACATCGTCGAATTCGAGCTATGGTGCGGGTTAGCGCAACGTAAGCCAGTCAATCCGGGAGCACCTGAACGGCGGATTACGGGCTGATACCTGACCTGTCTGCGTTCTGATCGCGTTAGCCCCGTCCGCACGGCTACGCCACTTTCTTCATCCTGCGCGCCTATCCATTACAGGCCCACAAGATGTTGTTCGATGCCCACAATCATGCCTTCTGCGTGTTGGGCTGGGCGGCGTTCCCCAGCGCGGCATTTACGGCAAATCGCTTGAATTTGACTTGATGAGTATGTGAGTATATGAGTATCATTGCTGATACTCACGGAAACGGGCATGACGGTCATTGCGGTGTTGAACGAAAAAGGCGGTGTAGGCAAGACCACCATCGCCACTAACCTCACCCGGGGTTTTCAACTGGCGGGTGAGGCGGTGATTCTGATTGACAGCGATCCCCAAGGCAGTGCCCGCGACTGGTACGCCGCTGCTGGTGAAGACAATCCGCTCCCGCCGGTGGTCGGCATGGATCGGCCGCTGCTGTTCAAGAATCTCAAGAGCGTCACCCAGGGCTTTACCTGGGCGATCATCGATGGGTCGCCGGGCATCGAGGAACTGGCCGTGGCTGCCCTCAAGGTGGCTGATCGGGTGCTGATTCCGGTCCAACCCTCGCCCTACGATATCTGGGCTGCCGAATCCCTGGTCGAGCTGGTCAAGGCCCGTCAGGAGGTCACCGATGGCAAACTTAAAGCGGCGTTCCTGGTGTCGCGGCAGATCGTAGGCACCAAACTCGCGGGCGAGATCCGGGCGGCCCTGGAGGGCTATGGCTTGCCGATTTTTCAAGCCTTTACCAGCCAGCGGGTGATCTACGCCAACAGCGCCGCCCAGGGGTCCACGGTGCTGGACGCTGAACCGCAGGGGGCAGCGGCCGCAGAAATCCGGACACTGGTTGAGGAGATTCGGACATGGCGTTGAAAGCGGGCCGACCGACGGGAAGAACCTCCGAGCATATCGACCGGGTGCGACAGCAACTGGCTGTGGAGGATGGCGAGGCGCGGCTGAACGTGCGGATGCCGAAATCGGAGTATCGGCGCCTGCGGCGATTCGCTCTGGAGGCGGACATGAGCGTTTCGGATGTGGTTCGAGTCGCCTTGAAGGAGTATATGAGTAAAATCACCGATGAGTCAGTGAGTCAGTGAGTCAGTGAGTCGATGGGTCGGGAGGGAAAAACCATGAGTGGAGCCAGCGAGATCCATCATCAGCACTTTCACGCCTAGGCGATGCGCAATACCCAACTGATCCATCAGGGGCTGCCTTGCGAATGACCAAATGCCAACCTGGCGAGGGGCCGAATGGTAAGGTTACGGTGGACCAGCGAGCGCCCGGCTGGCCAGTCCCCTCGCTATTGAGTAAAATATTGCTCAATTAGGAGGTGATCCATGTCCCGTTTTCAAGCCCTGACCAACGCCGTGCTCGACGCCGAACTTGAGCAATTGCGTGCGCGGCTCGGCCTCGAACCGAACCAGAAAGCTGAGCTGCTGCGCGAGATGGCGGCCATCGCCGGCTGGGTCGCGCGCCAGGCCGAACAGGGGCGGCGCATCGAAGCGCGCCGCGCCGACGGGGAGGTCGAACCACTGGCCCATCCGGTGTTGGAGCGCCTGCGCACAGCGGCGGAACAGCTCGTCAGCGCGCGGCTGGCGCTGAGCGACGCTGAAGTCCAACGCTTGGCCGCCGTGCTCGATGGCGGTTTCGATCCCCCCCCCGCCCTGCGCGCGGCGCTGGCGAACCTGGCGCGGGCAGACCGCCGGCCGCCACCGCTGCATTGGCCACCGGCGGCGTGAGCCATGGCGCTGCGCCTCGAACCGCTGAACCGATCCCATCGCCCTCTGCTGGCCGACTTCCAAAATCCACAGGCTTCCCTCGTGGATTACCTCCAGCGGTACGCGCTGCGCCACGCCGAGAAGGACCTCCTAGCCCGAACGTATCTGGCGCTCGATACGGCAATGGGAACGCCGCGACTGGCCGGGTATTTCAGTCTGGCGACGGTCAGCGTCGAACGGGCGTCGGTCGTCCGGCTGCCCGAACTGGACCGACTGCCGCGCTTCCCAATTCCGGGGATTTTGCTGGCGCGCCTCGCCGTCGACACCCGCGTCCGGGGCCAGGGGCTGGGCCGCTACCTGTTCGAAGAGGCGTTGGGCCTGACGCTTCAGCTCGCCCAGACCGGCCCTGTGGCCTTCCGGCTGTTCGTCACCGACGCCATCGACGCTGAAGCTGCGCGGTTTTGCCAACATTTTGGCCTCGTGCCGCTGGGCGACGATTTCCCCTGCCGGATGGTGCTCGACCTCCGGCCCCTGCTCCCCAATCGGTCCTCAACCTGACCCGAATTCCGGGCAGATGGCTAACCTGCGCCAGGTAATCGGGTGAAGGAACTGGAGCGGAGAGGGATTACCGATGAGGTCAGACAAGGGGCGCCTGACGCTCCAGTTCGTCGGCGGTGAGGTGGAAGGTATCCGGGGATAGCCATGGAACCACACGACACTTTTGAAGGTTCTCCTCGGGGCGCTGAGCCGACTGCGGACTGGAACGATCCCGCGTATTGGACGAATCAGTATAGTGAACTGCTGGCCGGAACCGATCCCTGGGAGCGCGACCAGACGATTTATGGCGATGTCAGTCTTCTCGTCTGGATGCTTACCGAAGCCGGGGAATTGCCTCTTTTGTCGCCGCAGACGCCTCTCGACGCCGGCTGCGGCATCGCGCTCATCCCTCACCTCCTGGCATTCTGGGGGTTCAAGGTGACGGCGATTGATCTATGTCCCCAGGCCACCGAGATCGGGTCACACCACCAGCCGACTGAACCGCCCCGGGTTTGCCGGAGGCTGGTTGAGTTAAGTTATGCGGCCATGGCCGGTTGGTCCAGCATGGTGTAGTAGCGCTCTTCGGCTTCGGCAGGCGGGATATCGCCGATGGGTCGCATCAGGCGGCGGTAATTGAACCAGTCCACCCATTCGAGGGTTGCGAACTCGACCGCTTCGTCAGCAGGGGCCCGCCTTCCCGTTCCCCGGCAAAGATGACCCTCTGCACATCTCTGCACTGGCTGTTTACATGCTCACTGCACCCCGATGACCCGCCGAGTCTACCCTGTTTACCCGGTCTGCTTTTTTCATCGGCCGTGTATGGTTAGCATCGCGCATGCGCACCGCGGTCCCCATCGGTCCAACCTCCAGATGCCGAGATCCCCGTGACACAGATTCAGCTTCCAGCCGAGGCTCTGGCCCAGCTCTCCGCCGTGATCGATGGGGTGATTCGGATCGGGCCAGTGGCCGCCGTCCCCAAAGTGCTCCGCGAGCTCGGTCAGGACCCAGCGGCACTCATGGGCGAGCTCGGCCTGGCAAGCGACCTCTTCGAGCATCAGGAAAACACCATCTCTTTCGTCGATGTGGGCAGGCTTTTTTCGCTTGCGGTCCGTTGCACCGGCTGCCCGCACTTTGGCCTCCTGGTCGGTCAGCAGGCCGGGGTCGAGTCTCTGGGGGTCGTGGGGATGCTGGGCCGGCACTCCCCCACTCTGGGCACGGGCCTACGCAACATCATCCAGCACCTGCATCTGCACGACCGCGGGGCAGCACCGAGCCTGTCCGTATCGGGCGATAAGGCAATCCTTGCCTATACCATCCATCTGCCCGATCTGGCGGCAACAGCCCACATGTACGACACGGCCATGGGGGTCGCCTGCAACGTGCTCCGTGGCCTGGCCGGTCCGAACTGGCGGCCATCGGAGGTCCTGCTTTCCAGGGCCCGCCCGAGAGACCCCGAGCCCTACCGGCAGCACTTTCGCGTCCCGATCCTTTTCGATGCGGAGCTGTCGGGTATTGTCTTTGCCGCGAGCTGGCTTGAGCGCCCGATCCCCGGGCGAGACCCCGCGCTGTACCTGGGGCTCCGGGCGCGGATCAGCGCGCTGCAAGCCGAGTGTGAATCCGACATCGTCGCCCAAGTCCGCCGGGTGGCCTGCAGTCTGCTGCTCGGCGGCTGCGGAACACTGGAGTCAGTGGCCGAGGTCCTTACCCTGCACCCGCGCACGCTCAACCGGCGCCTAAAGGAGCGTGGAACCAGTTTTCGCCGGATCCGCAACACCCTGCGCCTGGGACTCGCATGCCACCTCCTGGGCGCTACCCAGATGACGCTGCCGTCGATCGCCGAACTCCTCGGCTACGGGGACACCTCCGCATTCAACCGGGCCTTCCAGCGCTGGACCGGGGCTCCGCCGGGGGCCTGGCGTGCCAAGACCCAGGGATGGCGCGACTGCGGGCATGTCTCGCCCCTCGATTAAAGCCAGGGGCCCTGGGGCCGCTCCTGCGATCGCCAGGGCGATTCGTAGGATCCGGGCCGGTCAGAGGATGGGGGAATCGAGCCTCGGCATCGGACTGGGCAGATGAAACACTTCCCGCGGGATCTGTCGGAAAATATCAATGACCGGCCAGATCCCCCTGTTAGCTTTCAACACCGCCGTCCACGCCGGTGGACCAGCCGAGCGAGTACCCCACACCTCGTTACGGCCGGCGACCGGAGGCAACGCCACCCGAGCTTGCGAGGCGCATCGGTCAAAACCAATGCAGCCCGTTACGCTCGACTACCCGATATCGAGCATCAGGAGCCGAGCCGATGAAATCCCCATGTTCCGCCTTCGCCCGCCTCGCCGCCTGCGCCCTGCTGGCGGCGCCGGGCTGGGTTACCGCCGAGGTCGCGAGCGCTATCCCCGCAGAGCTGGTCACGCCGCACAAGGTCGAGACGCCGATCGGCCTGCTCGAATTCAACGACGGCGTGCCGGGCCCGAAGACTGCCGAAGCGGTCTATGACAATCTCGATCGCACCTTCGCCTTCCGTGCCTTCATGGACAATCTGCGGGGCGTGAGCATCCATGCCCTGCGCAAGGGAATGCAGGATCTCGGCATGAAGCCCAACGAGGTCCTGGTCTTTTCGCGGCTCATGGATGCCAAATCGCTGTTCCTCACCGCCAACGCCGACACCGTCTATGTCATGGGCTACCTGGACCTGTCCAAGGGACCGGTGGTCATCGAGACCCCGCCGGAGTTTCTCGGCGTTGCTCAGGACGCCTGGTTCCGCTGGGTGATCGACCTGGGTATCCCGGGGCCCGACCGCGGCCTGGGCGGCAAGTACCTGATCGTGCCGCCTGGCTACAAGGGTCCCCTGCCCCAGGGAGAATTCAACATCGCCCAGTCCCAGACCAATACCGTCCTGTGGTTCGGCCGTTCATTCCTGGCGGACCATAAGGATCCGAAGCCGGTGGTCGATGTCATTCGCGCCCACACCAAGGTCTACGCTTACGAGCCGGGTGGGCTCGGCACGCCGCTGGCCGAATTCCTCGCCGGCAAGGCCCCCATTGCCCCGCTCAAGGAGCCGGCCCCGACCGTCTTCCACGAGGGCAGCGGCACCGTCATGAACACGTTGCCGCCCAACGACTGGACCTTTTTCCAGATGCTGAACGAGGTGGTGCAGGAGGAGCCGGCCACCGCGCTCGACCCCGAGCTGATGGGGCCCATCGCCGCGATCGGCATCGTCAAGGGCAAACCCTTTGCGCCCGATGCGCGCATGAAGAAGCTCATGGCGGAGGGTCTGGCCCTGGCCAACGCCACCTCGCGCACCCTGTTCATCAGCCCGCGGGATCCGAGCTGGTATTACTACCCGGATTCGGCCTGGTTTAATTTCCTGTTCCAGACCGGCTACCAGTTCGAGACGCCGATCCCCGAGATCACCAAGGAAGGCGTCAAGCCCTTCCCCGACACCGGCATCCGCACCATGGATGCGCGCACCAACTTCTTCTACGGCGTCACCGGCATTACCCCGGCGATGGCAATGCGTCTGCCCGGGATGGGCTCCCAATAGGGGTTCTAAGCCGGAACCGCCGAAATTTCCGTCATCCCAGCTCCAGCCCCGCCACGAGCGCATCCAAGTCGATCATCTTGCCGTCGCTCTGGAAGGTGTAATGCCCGTTCAGCAGGATGTGCCGC
>JADZBU010000207.1 GCA_020851955.1 Chromatiaceae bacterium
CCAACACCTCGTAACCATTGCGCTTGGGCATCATGACGTCGAGGACCACCAGGTCGGGACGCCCCGCCCGGATGGCGGCGAGACCCTCCTCGCCATCCCGGGCCACCGCCACCGCGAAGCCCTCGCGTTTCATGAGAAACTCCAGAGAGATGACAATATTGGGCTCGTCATCGACGATCAGGACTTGCTTGCTCATACCGGATTCCGCACCTCTAGTGACTCGTTAGGATCAGGGGGCCCCGCTGCGTCTTGGGGGCCCCGCTGGCCGAAAGGTAACTCAAAAACGAGGCGGGCGCCCCCTTCCGGGGGGCATTCCGCCCAGATACGGCCATCGAAATGCTCGATGATCTGCTTGCAGATGGGCAGACCCAGGCCGGTGCCCAGGGGTTTGTTGCCGCCGGCGCTGGCCTGGTGAAATTTCTTGAAGACCTGCTCCAGTTCTCCGACCGGGATGCCCGGGCCATTGTCGCTAATGCTGACCCGCCAGCCGGCGGTCACCTGCTCCAGTTGCACGCGGATCAAGCCGGAGCCCCGGGGGGAAAACTTGGCGGCATTCGCCAGCAGATTCACCATCACCTGCATCATGCGGTCGCGGTCCGCCCGGACCCGGGGGCTCGCCCCCGTCGCCAGGTCCAGTTCCAGCCGTAGGCCCGCCTCTTCCAGGAGCCGTCCCACGCTGACCACCGCCTGTTCGATGATCTCCACCAGGTCCACGTCCTCCGCCCGCCAGTCGGCATGGCCGGATTCGATCTTGGCCAGGTCCAGGACCTGATTGACCAGGCGCGACAGGCGTTCGGTCTCGCTGACCAGGATGCCGAGGAAGCGCTGGCGCTCCGCCTCGTCCAGGTTAGGGTCGTCGTGGAGTATCTCCGAAAAGGCCCGGATGGAGGCCAGGGGCGTGCGCAACTCGTGGGTGACGGAGGACATGAAATCGTCCTTCAGGCGGTCCAACTCCTGGAGCCGCAGATTGGCCGCCCGCAACTCCGCCGTCGCCGCCTCCAGTTCCCGGGACTTACGCTCCAGTTCGTGGCTGTAGGCCCGGATCTGGGACGCCTCGTCGAGGATATCCAGAACCTCGTCCAGGCCCAGGGCCTCCTCCTGGGTGACGGAGGCGACCATGACCCGCGCCGAGGCCCCGCCGATGGCCCCCGAGAGCAGGGTCTCGGCGAAATAGACGGTGCGGGCATCCGCCGGCAGGTCAGCCACCCGGGCCACCCCGCGGGAGCTGGCAAAGCGGCTAAAGGCCGCTCGCGCCCGCTCCGCGCCCAGGAAGCGCTCCGCCAGGGCCAGCAACTCCGCCACCTCGGCGTTACCCCGCCAGAGGGCCAGATGGGCCCGCCGGGGATTCTTGAGGGCATCCACGAAGGCGCTGGCCTGAGCCATCTCCTCCGCGTTGGGCATCCGGCGCGACGACACGATCAGGAAGACCCCGATATTGGCGGTCAGGCTCCAGATTAGGGCATGGGTGATTTCGTTGAGGCCCGCCAACCCCAACAGAGCCTGGGGCTTCAGGAGTTCGATGCCGAAGGGGCCCTGCTCCAGGAAACCCAGGGGCAGCCAGCCAGACTTGGCAAAGGAGGGGATCAGCAGGGTGTAGAGCCAGACGGCAAAACCCGCCGTCAGCCCCGCCAGGGCCCCGCCCCGGGTGCCGCCCCGCCAATAGAGGCCGGCGATGATGGGCGGGGCGAACTGGGCGACGGCGGCAAAGCTGATGAGGCCGATGCTCACCAGGGCATAGGCATCCCCGGCCAGCCGGTAATAGAGGTAACCCAGCAGCAGGATGGCGACGATGGCCCCGCGCCGGATGCGCAACAGCAGCTTGCCCATATCCGCCTCGGGGGGCAGGCCTTGCCAGCGCCGCAGCAGGACCGGCAGCATGAGGTCATTGCTGACCATGGTGGAGAGGGCGATGGTCTCCACGATCACCATCCCGGTAGCCGCCGAGAGACCGCCGATGAAGACGAAGAGCGCCAGCCAGGGGTGGCCATGGGCCATGGGCAGGGTCAGGACGTAGCTGTCCGCGTCCACCCCGCCCGCGCCGAAGGTCAGCACCCCCGCCAGGGCAATGGGAATGACGAAGAGGTTGATAAGAAACAAATACAGCGGGAACAGCCAGATGGCGCGCTGGATATGGCGCTCGTCGCTGATCTCCACCACCGCCACCTGAAACTGACGCGGCAGAAACATGACGGCCAGCCCCGCCAGCAGCGAGATGGCGAACCAATCGGCGAAGTCGCCAATACGGGGCTCGAACAGGGCCTGGGCGCTTCCCCCCGCAGCCCCCAACTCCTGGGCGGCCTCGGCACCCAGACCGGCACCCCCGAAGAGGCCCAGGACCACGAAGAGCCCCACCGCCAGAAAGGCCGCCAGTTTCACGATGGATTCGAAGGCGATGGCTGCCACCAGGCCCTCGTGGCGCTCGCTGGCGTCCAGGTGCCGGGTACCGAAGAGGATGGTGAAGAGGGCCAGCAGCAGGGCCACCACGAAGGCCGTATCGTGCCAGATGGGCAGGGTTGCCGCCGGGTCCGGCATGACGATGGCCGGGTACTCCAGCAGGATGATGAAGCTGCGGGAGATGGCCTTGAGTTGCAGGGCAATATAGGGCACCACCCCCACCACGGCGATCAGGGTCACCAGGCCACCCAGGAGGTGACTCTTGCCGTAGCGCGAGGCGATGAAATCGGCGATGGAGGTGATGCGCTCCGCCTTGCTCACCCGCACCATCTTCACCAGCAGCGACCCCCACAGCAGGGCCGCCAGGGTGGGCCCCAGGTAGATGGTCAGGAAGCCCAGCCCGCCGCTGGCCGCCCGTCCCACGCTGCCGTAAAAGGTCCAGGCCGTGCAATAGACCGCCAGGGACAGGGCATAGACCGTGGGTCGCGCGATGACCGATCGCCCCTGGTCCGCGCGCCGGTCCGCCCAATGGGCCAGGGCGAAGAGCAACCCGAGATAGACGAAGGCGACGCCGGCGATCAGGGGACCGCTGATGGTCATCGGGGCCGCGCCAGCCGCCCGGCCGACTCCCGGGACCCGGGGCTCATTCCCCGTCCATCCCCAGGATCCAGGCACTCAAGCCGATGATCAGCGCCCAGGCCCCGAAGAGATAGAGGTAGAGCAGAGGCATGCCCCCGGGGGCCGCCACCCGATCGAACAGCAGCACCAGAGGCGAGAAGAAGATGAAGGCGCCTAAAAAGGCCAGCGCGGTCAGGCGCTGTCGGATCAGATTAGAACGGCGCATCGGGCCTCCCGGGAACAAGGGTGGAAGCCGCCGAGTACAGCCAGATCCGGGCGGGTGAATCCTAGTATAGAGCAAAGAAGGGGCGGGCCAGCAGGCGGCGCGCGCCCGTCAGGACGCGCGCAACACCGGCTGTTTCACCCCATGGCCGGGCCTACCAGCCACTTCCGGGCTTGCCCCAGCCGGCGTTGGCGGGATTGGCCCCGGTCTCCTCCGTACCCACCGGAGGTGGCGGGTCGCCGGTATCGCCAGCCTCGTTGGGCGCCTCGTTACCCCAATGATTACCGGCCTGCCCCCAATCGCCACCGCCGCTCTGCACCTCGATCTGGATGGTGTCCAGATCGACCTTGACCCCCTTGTTCAGGGCATCGGTGACCAGCCCGGGAAAGGCGACCAGGGTGGCGACCATGGCGATCTGGATGATGACGAAGGGGATGGAGCCCCGGTAGATGTCCATGGTCTTGACGCCCTCGACGCGCTTGTGGGTGATGCGGTCGATATAGGCCTGCGCCGGGGCCACGCTGCGCAGGAAAAAGAGGGAGAAGCCGAAGGGCGGCGTCAGGAAGGAGGTCTGGAGGTTCATCGCCAGCAGGATGCCGAACCACACCAGATCGATACCCATCTTGTCCGCCACCGGCGCCAGCAGGGGCACCAGGATGAAGGCGATCTCGAAGTAATCGATGAAGAAGCCCAGGAAAAAGATGACGAAGTTGACGAACACCAGGAAGCCGATCTCGCCCCCTGGCAGCTTGTCGAAGAGATGCTCGACCCAGAGCTGGCCATCGACGGCGGTGAAGGTGAAGCTGAAGATGGTCGAGCCGATGAGGATGAAGAGCACGAAGGCCGAGAGCCGGGCGGTGGATTCGAGGGACTGCCGGAACAGGCTCCAGCTCAGCTTGCCGCGGGCCAGGGCCAGGATCATGCCGCCGACGGCACCCATGGCGCCGCCCTCGGTGGGGGTCGCCACCCCCAGGAAGATGGTGCCGAGCACCAGGAAGATGAGGATGAGGGGCGGGATCAGGACGAAGGTCACGCGCTCGGTGATGCGCGACAGCAGGCCCAGGCGCAGCCCCTTGTTGATGACGGCGGCCAGCCAGGCCAGCAGGGTGCCGCCGGTGAGGCCGACGACGATGGTCTCGTCCAGGGCCGGCTTGACCTCGCTGCCCTGCAGGGCGGTCAGGATCTCGCCGTAA
>JADZBU010000208.1 GCA_020851955.1 Chromatiaceae bacterium
GCGAGGCCCCTGGCGCCGACGAAGACCGCCAGGGCGAGCCCTTCGTCGGCCGCGCCGGTCAACTGCTGAACCGCATGCTGGCCGCCATCGGCCTGGATCGGGGCCAGGTCTATATCGCCAACATCCTCAAGTGCCGACCCCCCGGCAATCGCGACCCCCAGCCCGAGGAGGCGGCGGCCTGCCGGGCCTACTTGATGGCGCAAATCGAGCGGGTCCAGCCGCGCATCATCCTGTCCCTGGGGCGCGTTTCCGCCCAGAACCTCCTGGCCACCGGCGAGGCCGTGGGCCGGCTGCGTGGACGCTGGTTCAACTTCGGGCCCGCCGCCGTGCCCCTCATGGTGACCTTTCATCCCTCTTATCTCTTGCGCGCGCCGGAGCAGAAGGCCCTGGCGTGGCGGGATCTGGCGCAGGTCGCCCAGCGACTGCGGGGCCCCTGAGCCCGGAACGGACCCCGTCCGGCCCGGTTTTCGATTTTGTCTATGACAACCCGGGAGGTGATAAAAAAATCCGATTTTGAAAATAATCAAATGCTAATATTATAGACACCCGTAGGCACACAGAGTGTCTCTCTTGCTGAACAGACCACTGATAAATAGGAGAATCCGAATGAAAAAGCTTGCTACCGCCGTCGCTATCGCCGCCCTTTTGGGTGCCTCCGCCTCCGCTTCCGCCTTCTGGGGCGGCCCGGGTTGGGGCAACAATGGTTGGGGCAACAACTCCAACAACTGGTGGAACGACATGTTCGGTGACGGCTACGGCGACTTCAACATGAATATGTCCGGTGGCGGACGTGGTTGGGGCCGTGGCTATAACCGCTACCAGGACTACTATGGCTATGCCCCCTACTGGGGTGGCCCCTATGGTTACGCCCCTTACGGTGCCCCCTATGGCGCGCCCTACGGTGCTCCTTATGGTGCCCCCTACGCCCCGCCCGCTCCTCCGGCCGCTCCCGCCGCCGAGGCCAAGTAAGGATCAGACCTTGTGAGCCGCCCCCAGGATGGGGGCCTGGCCTGGGAAAGGCCCAAAAAAAACCGCGCCTCGGCGCGGTTTTTTCGTTAGGGCTGGATCGGGCCGGTGTCCCGGGCTCGGCGTGGTGACGCGGGACCCGGACGGCCGGTCTCCCGCGGCAACCCCAAGGCATCCCCGATAGCCCGCCGGCAGGCCTCCGCCATGCCCTTGCGATCCAGACCCGCGCTCGCCAGGGGCGGCAGGAACTGGACCTGGACCCGGATGCCCGGATGACGCAAGACCCGCAGCAGGTGGGGCAGGGGCTGGTCATCACCGATGAAGGGCGCGATCCGGTCCAGCCGGTCTGGCTCGCCATAGCGCAGGGCGACGGGTTGCAGTCGAGCGCCGCTCTCTTGGGCGGCGGCGAAGAGGCGGGGATGAAAGGGCCGCAGTTGGGTGCCATCGGCGGTCGTGGCCTCGGGAAAGATCACGACCACCTGCCCGGCCCGGGCCCGGCGGGCAATCTGGTCCGCAATGTCCCGGGCCTGGTTGGCGCCGCGGGTGATAAAGAGGGTGCCCAGCACCTCGGCCATCCAGCCAATCAGGGGCCAGGCGCGGATCTCGGCCTTGGACAGGAAGGCGATGTCGCCCTGGGCCCCCAGCACGGGGATGTCGAGCCAGGAAATATGGTTGGCCACCAGCAGAATCCCGGGCGCCAGGCCCCCGGTCACCGTTAGCCGCAGGCCCAGGATCCGACAGAGGCGCCGATACCACCAGCGGGTCAGGGCCGCTAGCCCGATGGGCCGCAGGCCCAGGGCCCGGGGCAGCGCCACGGCACTGGCCACCAGGAGCAGCGCCGTCAGAAGATGGAGGAGGAAGCGCGACCCGCGCCAGAGAAGCAAGAGAGATTGCATGGTCCCGTCCGCCGACCGTTACTCGATTAAGGGTGGCCCGCCGGCCCGGCGTGGGCCAGGAGTCCCTTGACCCGGCGCTCCCGTCCGGGAGGTCGCGCCCCCTCAGACCGCGTCGCCGCCCCGCAGGGAAATGATGGGCCAGCCCCTGGCCAGGGCATGCCGCGCCAGGATCGCGTCGGGGTCCACCGCCACCGGCCGTTCCACCTGTTCCAGCAGGGGGATGTCGTTGTGGGAATCGCTGTAGAAATGACTGCCCGCGAGGTCGCCCCCCTCTGTCGCCAGCCACTGGCGCAGGCGCTCGACCTTGCCGGCCTGGAAGGCGGGGGTGCCCGCCAGCTGGCCCGTGAAACGCCCCTCCTGCTCCTCGGGAATGCTGGCGATCAGGTGCGGTATGCCGAAGTGGGCGGCGATGGGGGCAGTGACGAAGGCATTGGTGGCGGTGATGATCATGAGGGTATCCCCCGCCGCCCGGTGGCGCTCCACCAGCGCCATGGCGGCGGTCGGGACGATCGGCTCGATCTTTTCCCGGACAAAGCGCTCCCGCCAGCGAAGCAGATCCTCGGGTTCATGGTCCTTCAGGACCCGCAGGGCGAAGCGCATGAATTCCTGGATGTCGAGTCGGCCCTCCTTGTATTCGCGGTAGAAACGCTCGTTCTCCCGCTCGTATTCCTCCCGATTGACGATGCCCTCCTCGGCGAGGAAGAGCCCCCAGAGGTAGTCCGAGTCACCGGCCAGCAGGGTGTTGTCGAGATCGAAAATTGCGAGTGCCAAGGGACCGGTCCTCTTTACCGTTCCAGGGATTCGACCACCGCCAGGGCGGCCATGTTGACCAGGCGGCGGACGGTGGAAGTGGTGGTGAGGATGTGCACCGGGCGCGCGACACCCAGGAGGATGGGGCCGATGGTGACGCCTTCGCCGCCCGTCATCTTCAGCAGGTTGTAGGCGATGTTGGCGGCGTCGATGTTGGGCATGACCAGCAGATTGGCCTCGCCCTTGAGCATGGAGTTGGGATTGGCGGCGCGGCGGAACTCCTCGGAAAGGGCGGCGTCGCCGTGCATCTCGCCATCCACCTCCAGTTCCCCGGCCGACATGGCGTCGATCAGGGAGGCGGCACGGCTCATCTTGCGGGCGGATTCGGAGGGGCTGGAGCCGAAGTTGGAATGTGACAGCAGCGCCACCTTGGGTTGGACCCCGAAGCGCCGCACCTGCTCGGCGGCCATCAGGGTGATCTCGGCGATCTCCTGGGCGCTGGGGTCCTGGTTGACGTGGGTATCGCAGATAAAGAGGGAGCGGCCGGGGAGCATGAGGTAGTTCATGGCCCCCAGGGTATGGACGTCGGAGCGCTTGCCGATCAGATCCCGGACCACCCGCAGATGCTCGGCGAAGAGGCCGCTGGTGCCCAGGAGGAGGCCGTCGCCGTAGCCCAGCCGCAGCAGCATGGCGCCGATGATGGTGTTGTCCCGGCGCAGGGCGGATTTGGCGATGGCCGGCGTGACGCCGCGGCGCACCATCAGCTTGAGGTAGGCCTCCCAGCATTCGCGATAGCGGTCGTCGGATTCCGGGTTGACGAGATCGAAATCGACCCCTGGCCGGATGCGCAGTTGCGCCTTTTCCAGCCGATAGGCGATGACGGTGGGCCAGCCGATGAGGATGGGGCGGGCGATCCGTTCCTCGATCAGGATCTGGGCGGCCCGCAGCACCCGTTCATCCTCGCCCTCGGCGAAGATGATGCGCTTGCCCTCGGTCCGGCGGGCGGCCTGGAAGATGGCCCGCATGCCGACGCCGGTGTGGTAGATGAACTCGGTCAGCTTGGCGCGGTAAGCGTCCCAGTCGGTGATGGGCCGGGTGGCCACGCCGGAATCCATGGCGGCCTTGGCCACGGCGGGGGCGATCTTGACGATGAGGCGCGGATCGAAGGGGGTGGGGATCAGGTATTCCGGGCCGAAGCTGAGTTCCCGGCCGGGATAGGCCATCGCCACCTCGTCGGTCGCCTCGGCCTCCGCCAGTTCGGCGATGGCCCGCACGCTGGCGATCTTCATCTCCTCGGTGATGCAGGTGGCGCCGACGTCGAGGGCGCCCCGGAAGATAAAGGGGAAACAGAGGACGTTGTTGACCTGATTGGGGTAGTCCGAACGGCCGGTGGCGATGATGGCGTCGGGGCGCGCGGCCTTGGCCAGGTCCGGCATGATCTCGGGCGTTGGGTTGGCCAGGGCAAAGATCATGGGTTGGGGGCCCATGGTCTTGACCATGTCCGGGGTCAGGACCCCGGCGGTCGAGAGCCCCAGGAAGATATCGGTGCCCTTGACGGCGTCGCCCAGGGTGCGCGCCGCCGTGTCCTGGGCATACTGGGCCTTGGTCTCGTCCATGCCGCCCGGCCGGCCTTGGTAGATGACGCCCTTGGAGTCACAGACGGTGATGTGCTCGCGCCGGACGCCCAGATAGCACCAGAGATTGAGGCAGGAGATGGCCGCGGCGCCGGCGCCGGAGCAGACGACCTTGACCTCCGCGATGGGTTTGCCGACGACTTTGAGGCCGTTGAGCAGGGCGGCGGCGGAGATGATGGCGGTCCCGTGCTGATCGTCGTGGAAGACGGGGATCTTCATCCGCTCCTTCAGCTTCCGCTCGATATAGAAGCACTCCGGGGCCTTGATATCCTCGAGATTGATGCCGCCCAGGGTCGGCTCCAGGGCGGCGATCATGTCGATGAGCTTGTCCGGGTCCCGCTCGGCCAGTTCGATGTCGAAGACATCGATGCCGGCGAACTTCTTGAACAGGCAGCCCTTGCCCTCCATGACCGGCTTGGCGGCGAGGGGGCCTATGTCTCCCAGGCCGAGGACGGCGGTGCCATTGGTCACGACGCCGACCAGGTTGGCGCGGGAGGTGTAATCGGCGGCCGTCGCCGGATGGGCGACGATGGCGTCGCAGGCGGCGGCCACCCCGGGGGAATAGGCCAGCGCCAGGTCGCGCTGGTTGGTCAGGCCCTTGGTCGGGCGGACGGAAATCTTGCCGGGGGTAGGCCAGCGGTGATATTCGAGGGCGGCCTCGCGCAGATCCTTTTCCACTGAGAAACCTCTTAGCGTCGCATCGTGAAAGGCCTGGAAGCCTACTCCAAAGAATTTGTGCCAGCAAAGGGAATTCCAGGTCTTGCCCCGGCCGCCTGTCCCAGGCTAGCCGGGCTCGGGCGCGAGGGGTTTGCCTTGCCTCCGATCCAGGCCCGCCAGCCGCTCTCGCCCGCGGGAGGACGGGGGCCCCTCACATGCAAATATTTTTTATCCCGAATTTTTAATATTATTCATGAGCTTGCGGCAAAAAATGTCGTTTTTCGACGTAACTCGTCGCAATTGATGTCTATTCCGGGCGCGCCCGGGCGTTGATAATCCGTGCACTTCTCACTTCGGGCCTCCGCCGCCCGGCACCACTAGCCCCGAGCCCCGCCGCCACCGCCACGGCCGGGGGGTCGCCCGTCAGGAAACCTAGCCGCCATGCCCTCGCCCGTTCGCCCCCAGCAAGCAGAAGATAACCACTACCGTTTCCTGCGCCAACTTGAGCAGAACCCCCATCGCACCCAACGCGAGTTCGCCGCCGCCCTGGGTGTCAGCGTCGGGACGGTCAACAACCTGCTCAAGGCCTTCGTCGCCAATGATTGGGTCAGTTGCGGCATCTTCCAGCGCGGCAAGCTCAAGCTCGACAAGATTGCCTATCTCCCCACCCCCGCGGGCATCAAACGGCGCCGGGCCCTGACTCCCGCCTACCTGGCGCGCAAGACCCAGGAATACGAGGCCCTCCAGGCCGAGATCGCCGAACTGCGCGCCGAACTCGCGGCGGCGGCTAAGGCTGCCTCCCGGCCCAAACATCAGCGATAAAGCCCGAGGCCCTGGATGCGGCGCTCGATGACTTCCTGGATGGCCCGGTAGGCGGGACTGTCGGTGCTGCCGTAGTCGGCGGCAAAGGTGGCCTGCTTGATCCCTTCGGGCAAACCCCGGATGTCGGGCATGAGGTCGCCCTCGGTCAGGCCGGCGCGGGCGCGCCGGCGCAATGCCCGGGCCCGGGCCTGGTCGCGGGTGGCATGATGGCTGAAGCGGGTGCCCGCCAGGTCCGCCGCCAGGTCGGGGAAGCTGAAGCCGCTGCCGCGGGTCATGTCGTTCATCTCCTTGGCCAGGCCCAGCAGCTCCGCGAGGGTGTCGCCGCCCTGACTGGCGAGGACGGCGGCGCCGAGGAAGTGTTGGGCGAGGTCCTGGCGTCCGCGCAGGGTCAGGGGACGGAAGGGGCGGGGGGCGCTGGCCGTCGCCACCAGGCCGGGGGCTGGCAGGGTGCGTCCGGCGGCGTAGGCCGCCAGGGCGAGGAGGGCCGCGCGATTGGCGGCAACGGCATCGCTGGCCGACTTGGGGCTCGGGGTGGCGTCGGCCGCGTCCTCGCCACCCGGTGCGGGAGGGGCGCCCGGGGCGGCTTCGGCCGCCCAGAGCGAGGGGTTGGACTTCGCCCTGGCGAGGGACGTCGTCGCCTCCGGATCGTCCTTCAACAGATGAGCCAGGGCATCCGCGAGGGGCAGGGCCTGATCCGGGGGCCCCGCGGCGGCGAAGCGGACCAGGCGGTCTTGAGCCAGCAGCAACCGCGCCCGCTCGTCGGGGTCGAGCAGGCCGGTGCCCAACCGCTCCAGGGCTTGGGGGTGCCAGCGGTAGCTGACCTCGGCCAGGTCGGGCTGAAAGCGGACCGCCTGGATGAGGGCGGCGTCCCCCAGGGAACGCATGAAGCGCTCGGCCAGGGCCTGCACCAGGCTGCCGGGCAGGGGGATGCCGACCAGGCGGGCCTGGACGATGCGCGGCAGGGGGGTGCCGCCGGCGAGTTCCAGGTCCAGGTTGACGAGGCTGGCGCCATGATCCCAGGGTGGGCTGAAGGACAGACGCAACCGGGCCCGGTCCTCCGCCAGGGCGATCATCGCCCGGCCGTGGCCGAACCCTTCCAGCAGGTAGGCCGCCAGGCGATTGGCCTCGGCGGGGGTGACCTTGAGGGTGACGGTCTCCCCCGGCGCGAGCCGTTGCGGCCGGTGGGCCGTCCACCAGGCCTGGACCCAGGCGCGCTCGGCGGCGGTGAGCGCGGGTGTCGGGGGCGGCAGGTTGGAACCCAGGCTCAGGAGGAGCCACCCCAGTAGCGCCAGACCCACCAGGGCCAGGCTCAGGCGCCAGGTTAGGCGATGGGTGAAACCCTGCATGCGGTGATTTCCAGATCGCAAAATGAGGTTTGAGTTTTGGCTGCCCGGCCAACCAGGCGTTGTACCGGTCGATCCCTGTCAGGATAGTCCTATCTTTCCTCGGTTGCTGGAACCGGCGGCCTCGCGGGTCGCCGATCGCGGGTGGCAAACAGCCCAGGGTTGCCAAGAGGGTCCCGCGGGAAGCGGCGTGGGTGACCGGCGCCGCTCATCCGCGCCCACCTGGCGGCGCGCCCCTGGCCATCGCCGCCTGGAGCCCAGCCCTGGGCCGGGACCCAAACTTTCCATTACCTCCTCTTTACCTTATTGTTACGCCTCGGGGGTACCCCGGGGCCCTGTCAATGCCAGGGCCTCCCGATGCGCCCTCCGCTGGCCAGGGTCCCACCGAGGCGCCAGTCGTGCGTTAGCCGCTCGGATTCGCATCCACATTTCAGGTTTCCACGAGGTTCACCAGATGGCACAGACCCCCGCCGGGCGAAAGTTTTCCCTGGGGATTCCCCTCCTGAACGTCCTGGCCAACTACCGGCTGAGTTGGTTGGGTGGCGATGTCCTGGCCGGCATCACGGCCTGCGTGGTCATGATCCCCTCGGTCATCGCCTATGCCGAGTTGGTCCACATGCCCCCCATCACGGGCATCTACGCCGCCCTGGCGGCCTCCCTGGGGTACGCCCTCTTCGCCTCCTCGCGCCATGTCATCGCCGGCCCGGATGCCGCGATCGGGCTGCTGGCGGGCACGGCCATCCTCCCCCTGGCGGCGGGGGACCCTTCCCGCATACCCGCCTTGGCCGCCACCCTGGGGCTGCTTTCGGGGGTCGTGCTGATCCTCGCCGCCCGGCTCAGGGTCGGGGTCATCGCCGATTTCCTGTCCCGGCCGGTCCTGATCGGTTACCTCAACGGCGCCTCTCTGATCCTTGCCTCCACTCAGTTGGGCAAGCTGTTTGCCATCAATACCGAGGGGGAGAACTTCTTTCCGCTGCTCTGGCAGGTGATCTCCCAGTTGCCCCAGGCCCACACCCCGACCTTCATCTTTGGCACGGCCATGATCCTCATCCTGATTCTGCTGAACAAGCAGATGCCGCGGATTCCCAGTGCCCTGGCGGTCTCCCTGATTGGCATCCTGGCGACCCAGTTCATGGGCATCGAGGAGATGGGCATCAAGCTGGTGGGGGTCGTCCCCTCCGGTATCCCGGAACTGGTGGTGCCGCAATTCCACTGGTCGGACGTCAGTGCCCTGGCGCCGGCGGCGGTGGCCATCGCCTTCCTCGCCTTCTCGGATGGCATCCTCCTGGCCCAGTCCTTCGCCAACAAAAACCGTTATGAAATCAGGCCCAATGCCGAATTGACGGCCCTCGGCGTCGCCAACATTGGCGCCGGCCTCTTGCAGGGCTTCCCGGTTTCCGCCAGCCAGTCACGTACCTCCATCGTGGATGCCGCCGGCGGCAAGAGCCAGGTCGCCCAACTGGTGGCGGCGGGCGGTCTGCTGTTGTCCCTCTTCTTCCTGACCGAACTCATCGGCATGCTGCCCAAGGTGTCCCTGGGGGCCATCCTGATCGTGACCGGCATCGGCATGCTGGAGATTGCCGCCCTGCGGGACCTGTTCCGGATGGACCGCGTCGAGTTTTTCATTTCCATGGCCGTCACCAGCGCCATCCTGCTGGCGGGCGTGGTCCCGGGCATCCTGATCGGGTTGGTGATCTCCCTGGGGGGGGTAATCGTCGAGTTCGCCCGCCCCAAGGACGCCATCCTGCGCCGGTCCCGCCCAGGGGGAAAATTCCAGGATTTCGGTGCTATCCGCCCGGGGGCGAAGGGGCGTAAATCCGGTTCCCCCCTGCCGGAGGGGCTCTCAGCCGCGGATGACCAGACGCAGCCGGTGGGGGAGACCGTCCCGGGCCTGCTGATTTATCGCCTCTATGGCCCCCTGATTTTCGCCAATGCGCGCTATGTCATGGATCGCCTGGAGAACCTGGTGGCGGAGGCTGATCCGCCGGTGAAATGGATCATCATCGACGCCCAGGCGATCACCGACATGGACATCACCGCCGCGCAACGCTTTGCCGACCTCCACCGCAAGTTCGAGGAGGCCGGTGTCGACGTCAAGATCGCCGATGCCACTCGCCCCTTCATGGAGCAACTGAAGAAGGTCGGCCTCTCCGCGGCCATTGGCACCCAGGAGTTCTACGTGTCGGTCAAGAAGGCGGTGGAGGCTTACGAGACCTTGCAATATCCCCTGCGGGAGATCCGTCTCGTGGTGCAAAAAGGCGACCAGGAACCTTGCGAATTGGTCTTCCAGCGCAAGGGTACCAATATGTCCGCTACCTGCTCCTGCCAGCACGAGGACAACAGCACCCTCTGCTCCCATCGGCTGACCCTGCTGCGGGGGGAGCTGGGCACCATGAGCCTGGTGGAAGGCACCGAGGAGGATGTGAAGAAAATTCCCCTCATGGTCGCGGGGAGCGACATCGACCAGGCCCTCAAGGCCCTGGCGGCCGCCGAGGAGATGATGCAGGAGGCCAATCAGGATTATCGCGAGGCCAAGGCCCAGATGATCGACGCCATGAACGATTGAGCCGGGCCTGCCGGCCCGGTCCGCGGTGTTTCGGCTACTGCCTCAGTCCTCTGGCACCGGTTCCGTCAGCGGGTCGCTCCAGGCCAGGACCCCACCGGCCATGCTCACTACGTCGAAGCTAAGCTGGCTGAGCAAGAAGGCGGCCACCGAGCTGCGCCGGCCGCTGCGGCAGTAAGCGACATAGCGGGCGGCACTGTCGAGCTCGGCGGCCCGCTTACGCAATTGCGACAGGGGAATCAGCAGGGCCCCGGGGATGTGGCCCTCGTCGAATTCCTCGTTCAGGCGCACGTCGAGGGCGACGTAGTGGTTCTCGATCATGGCCTTGGCCACCGGTGTCTCGACCTCCCGCACCAGGGGCTTGGCGAGTAGCCGGGCGAATTCGTCGCGGGTGAGCTGGAGCAGGACGCCATCCGCCAGCATCCGCACCGTCACCGGGCTGGTCTGGCCGGTGAGGAGGCCCTCCTCCCCGAAGGCGGCCCCGCGTTCCAGCTCGGCGGCCTTCATCGGGATCCCCTCCTCGTCGTCGATCCGCCACAACTCGGCGCGGCCAGCGGCAATGACGTAGAAGGCGTCAGCCTCCTTGCCCATCTTGACGATCTCTTCCCCCGCCAACACCGGGCGCTCGCGGAGGCTGGCGAAGGCCCGCTCGGCGTTTTCCAGGGGAATGCGCTGGAAGGGGGTCGTATCCCGTATCAGCCGGAGGTAGTCGTCATGGGCCATGCCGGACTCCGCAAGGCTTCCGGCCACTTCCTCCAGGGTGACGAGATAGTCAGCGAGGGCGGTATCAATGTGGCAGAGGTGGGAGTCCTCCAGGGCCACGACCGTCACCGCCGCGGGTAGGGGCGGCAGCAAGACATAGCCGCGATCGTTGGCGGCGATCTCGCGTCTTTGTCCGGCGGCGTTGGTGATCATGACTCGGCCGAGGGCGACATAGAGGCGGTCGGGGAGTTCGCTGCCCGTGAGGCGCAGGGTTTCGCCCTCGCGGAGATCGAAGAGGCGGAAGACCTGCAGCGAATCCACCAGGCACCTTTCGGAGATGCCCGGGAAGGCATGGAAACGCTCGCGCAGGATTTTGAGAATTTGGGAGGTCTTGATGCTCATGGGATACTCAAATAGCCGTCGTTAAAACAGTTGCTTGCCCTTGGGCGGCCTAGTAGCGGGCGTCCTTGGGCTTGTCGCCACCCGGCCAGTCCTGGGTCTTGCCGGCGAAGTCCGGGCGGTCCTGGGTGATGACGTAGGCCGCCACGTCCCAGGCCTCGTCATCGCTCAGGCTGTTGCCCTGGCCGAGGGGCATTTTGTGCTTGATGAAGCCGGCGGCGGTGAAGTGGCGGGCCATGCCGGCGGCGATATTAAAGGATTGCGGTCCCCACAGGGGCGGGAAGACATAGCCGCCGTCGGGACCCGCCAAGCCCGCCCCCGCGACGCCATGACAGGCGGTGCACTTGGCCTGATAGACCGCCGCCCCGTGGGTCAGGTCGGGGGCCCGGGTCAGTTCCAGTTGCGGCATCCCATGTCCGGCCACCCGGCCCCCCACCGGCACCCCTTGGGAAAGCCAGGTCATGTAGGCCACCATGTCCACCATGGCGGGGTGGTCGAGGGGCAGGGGCTTGCCGTTCATGCTCCGTTCGAAGCAGGAGTTGATCCGCTGCTCCAGCAGGTTCACCGCGCCATCGCGGGAACGGTACTGGGGAAAGCCGGCGACCACCCCGACGAAGGGTCCCGCATCGGCGATAACGCCCACTTCCGTGTCGTTGCCCAGGTGACAGTTCTTGCAGGTAAGGCCATTGCCGACAAAGGCCGGCAGCAGTTCCTTCGTCTTCGCCAAATAGGCGCGGCCCCGGACGATGCTCGCCCCCATCTCGCCCGCGGGCAGGCTGGCCACGGCGGGAATCCGCAGCGGTACGGTGTCCGGCGCGTCGCTGGCCTCGACGAGGCAGGATACCGCGAGCAGGGTGGCCGTCAGGATTTTGCCTTTCATGGATTCTCCAGGGGTAGGAAGGATGGTATTGACCGAGGTTGGAGGGGGTCGGGGATCGCCGGGGAGGCGTGACGGTTCAAGGTCGAGGGGCGGCGCCGTCCTCGCTGACCGGTGGCGCCCCGCTTGACGTGTAGGCCTCTTGCCGCCTCTCAGGGTTCCAACTGGACGAAACCCTCGCGGACCAGTTCGAGGGTGCGAAACATGGCTCCCTCGTTGACGCGGATGCCGGGCAGGAGATCGGCATTGCCGAAGTGGCGGGTCTCCATGGTATTGCCGCAGGCCTCGAGCTCTATCCCCGCGCGCAGGAGCGCCGCCACCATCTCCCGGTAAGGGTTGCCGGTGGCGACCTGACGCACCCGATTGTAGGCAGGGTCCTGGAGCAGCAGGTAGAGGGCGTCGCCCTTGAAGATGCCGACGATGCGGTAGGCAACGCCCTTGTCAATCAGGTGCCGGGCCAGCTTACCCATGAACTTGATGCCGGCGGGGACGTCGCCCTCCAGGTCGGCCTGGCCGATGTTGAAGACCATCTTGCCCCCCTCGAGAGCCACGGGGATGTCGATGCGCAGGTCGATGGCGGGTACCCCCGGGATATAGGCGCCGAGCAGGGGCTGCATTACCGGGAAGCCGAATTCCGGGGCTGGCAGGGGCGCGGTGAGGCGGACCCGGTTGAGCTGGGGATCGGCGGTCCGATCCGGCAGGCTCCGCAGGTAGCTCGCCACGACCTCGGTGGCATCCAGCGGCTCGCCCTCGGGGGTGGTGAGGACCCGGATGTCCTGGGCGGGGAGGCGATTGATCAGCTCCGGATCCCCGGGGTACCAATAGGCGGCGTAGCGATAGGGCGCGCGGGGGTCGAGGGGCTGATCGCCCACCCGCACCGCCACGGCGCGCTGGCCCCGCGGGCTGTAGGGGCTCAGTTCGATCTCGACCCCGCTGAAACCGTAAAAGCCGCCGCCGGTCCAGTGATCGACGGCGGGGTTGAGGGCACCATCGGCGCTCGCCTCGATCTGGTCCACCAGGTCCTGGCCGCGGATGGTTCCCACGGCGATCTGGGCCCCAATGGGCATGAAGTGGTAGAGGTCCTCCAGGCGGATCGGCCCCGGGGCCACCTGGGTGCCATAGCGGAAGCCGCGGATGGCGCCGATGTCGGCCCCGCCGACGGCACGGAAGGCGTCGGCGAGGAAGTCATGGGAAGCGCCCTCGATCACCGCCGGCATCACCTCGTGGGAAAAGTTACTCCGGTGCAGGGGGATCCGCGTCTGGCCCACCACCGTATCGATGGGGGTGGCGAGGAGGCTCTGGTTGATGGGGTTGAGGTGGGGAGTAAAGGCGGGACCGGCGACGAAAGGCGCGCGCTGGGCGGTAATCAGGGCGGCGATGGCGGGGTCCTCGGCGATGCGGTCGTCGATGGTGTGCAGGGTCCAATGCCGGCCCTTGAGCACACCCGCCTCGAAGAGGAGGTCGACCTGCCCCAGGACGGTGCCGTCCTGGCCCTCCTCTACCAGCCAGGTGCCCCCCGGGGTCAGGATGGGTTCACGGGTGAGTTCGTGCATGTCGGAGGAGAGCACGATGTCGATCCCCGGGTGGCGTTCCGCCAGGTAGCGGTTTGCCGCCAGCCCCAGTTCGGAGATGAGGACCACCGCCGCCACGGCCTCCTGGCCCCGCAGCCGGGCCAGCAGTTCCGCCAGTTCGCGGTCGCCGTCGGTAAAACGCAGGCCGCTGGTCGTCGCCTGGGCCACCGCCTGAGGGCCACGGTCGGCGGTGAGGCCGATGATGCCGATCCGCACCCCGCCCACCTCCCTGATCATGAAGGACGGCAGGACCCGCTGGCCGGCGCGGTCGGCATAGGGCGTGATCTTGCCCTGGTAGTCCCCGGCGGCATAGTAGAGGTTGGCCGCCAGGGCTCCCCAGGGCGCCAGGGGATGCTCACCCGCGAACAACTCCACGAAGCGGCGCGTGCCATAGACGAAGTCCCAGTTGCCGGCGGCGAAGGCGTCGATGCCGAAGGGGTTGAGGACCACCACCAGGGCCGCGCCCTGGGTGAAGAGGGCCTCGGCGGAGCCCTGCAGGGTGTCGCCGGTATTGATCAAGAGGTTGTTAGGGTTGGCGGCGCGCAATTCTTGGATGCGGGTGAAGAGGCGCGCCAGCCCCCCTTGGGGGCGGCCGTTGCCATCACTGCGCAGATTGGGGCGGGGGAGCAAGTGACCGTGGATATCACCCATGTGCAGCAGGGTCACCCGGGTGGTGGCCGGGGGGCTGCCCGCCAAGGGGCCTCCGGGCGAGAGGGGGGGCGGTGTTTCGCCGGCCTGGGCCAGGCACGCCACCACCATGACCGCGCAGGCCAGGATGTGGCCCCCGAGGCGTTGCGCGCGTCTCCCCCGTGGCGGGGAGTCGCCTCGGCAGGTTAACAATTGAAAAAACTGCATTCTTCCGCCTCCATTGAATGCCGGTTACTATATTTCAAGGCATCTCGCTGGCCTAGCGATTTTGCTCCCGGACTTCCCGCCTCCCCGCTCTGTTCAAGGAACCCCATGGCCGCACCCGTCAGCGAAATCTGGACCCTGATCCTGGCCGTCCTCGCCATCCGGCTGGGCATCCTGACCCATCACGTCCTGCCCCGGCTCCGGGAATGGAATATCCCCCCGGCCATCACGGGGGGGCTGCTCATCGCCACCCTGGTCACCGCTGCGCGGGAGGCCTTTGGCATCGAGATCCTGTTTGCCGATGGTATCCGCCAAACCCTGCTGTTGGTGTTTTTCGTCGGGGTGGGCCTGTCGGCGAAGTTCTCCGCCCTCTTTCGTGGCGGCCTGGGGGTGGCCGTCATTTGCCTCGCCATCGTTGTCGTCATCAGCCTGCAAAACCTGGCCGGCGTGGCCATTGCGACGGGCTTCGGTCTGGATGCGGCTCTGGGCCTTTTTTTCGGCAGCATTGCCTTTCTCGGCGGCCATGGCACCGCCGCGGCCTGGGCCCAGGCGGCCCCCGCCCAAGGGCTGGGCGGCGCCCTGGAAGTTGGCATGGCCTGCGCCACCCTGGGCCTGATCGCCGGTGGCCTGGCGGCGGGGCCCCTGGCCTCCTGGCTGATGCGGCGGGAGCCCCGCCTGGCCGGGGGGGCGTCCCCGGCCTCGGCGGTGATCCCGGAACCCGTCCCGCACCTCACCTCAAGCGAACTCCTTAACTCGGACCGTTGGCTGGTCATCACCCTGGTGATCGCCCTCTGCCTGGCCCTGGGGGAGGTGCTGCGCCAGTGGGCCGCGGAGGCGGGCATTGTCATGCCAGGCTTTCTCGCCGTCATGGTCGTGGCCGTGGTGCTCACCAATGGCGCCGATCTGCTCCGCCATCCCGTGGATATGGCGGTGGCGGAGTTGACCGGGACCGTCGCCCTGCGCCTCTTTTTGGCCATCAGCATGATGGGCCTCAAGCTCTGGGAACTGGAGGCCTTCATCCTGCCGCTGCTCGTCACCCTGGTGGTCCAGGTGGCCATCGTTAGCCTGGTGGGCCTGCTGCTGGTCTATCCGCTGCTGGGCCGGGGCCACGAGGGCGCCGTGGCCTCTGGCGGCTTCATTGGCGTCGCCCTGGGCGCCATGCCCGTGGGGCTGGGGGTCATGAATCGTCTGACGGCGACCTTCGGCCCGGCCCCCAAGGCCCTGCTGGCCGTCACCCTGGCCGCCGCCCTGTTCGCGGATACGGCCAATGCCCTGCTGGTGAACCTGGGCTTTGCCCTGCTGAACTAGCGGTCATGATGTCTCCGCCCTGTGATCCTTGTGGGTCGCGATACTTTGGAGTTCTCGTCCAGAGCTAGAGGGGCATGAAGTTACTCCTGCCTGAAAATCACCTGGCCGACCCCCTCCTTGGCCAGGTGTCGAAGACGGGAAATCCAGGCTTTCGGCAACGGGTAAAGGCCGTTTATCGACTTTTGTAGCGGCTACTGGAAGATAGTCGCGATTTTCTTCCAGTAGCCGCTAAAATAGTCGGCATGAACCGCTACCTCCTGGATCAGATTGCGACCGACCTCCGCCGTAAGATGGTCCTGCTCACCGGTCCGCGCCAGGTGGGCAAGACCACCCTTTGCCGCCAGGTCATGACCGGCTTTCCTTCTGCCCAATACCTCAACTGGGATGTCCTGGGAGACCGCAACATCCTGAATCGACAGAGCTGGAACCCCCATGCGGGCCTGCTGGCACTGGACGAGATCCACAAGATGCCGGACTGGAAAAACTGGCTCAAGGGCGTCGTGGATGGTAAGCCAGCGGAACAGGCCCTGCTGGTCACGGGCAGCGCGCGCATGGAAACCTGGCGCCAAAGCGGCGATTCGCTGGCTGGCCGTTACCTGGCTTTCCGCCTGCACCCGCTCTCGGTGCGGGAATGGCGGGACCAGCAGGGCGGTTCAGCGGCGGCGGCCCTCGCGCGCATCCTGGAACGGGGCGGCTTTCCCGAACCCTGCCTGGCCGACAAGACCGAGGATGCCGATCGTTGGCGGCGGCAGTATTTCACCGATCTCATCCGCGAGGACGTTCTGGAGTTTTCCCGCCTTCGGGAGATCAATACCATGCGGCTCTTCGTCGAATTGCTGCGCGAAAGGGTTGGTTCGCCCCTGTCCCTGGCCTCCATTGCCCGCGACCTGGCCGTGTCGCCCACCACCCTCAAGCGCTATCTCGACATCCTCCAGGCCCTCTATATCGTCTTCGCCGTGCCGCCCTGGCACCGCAACCTGGCGCGGGCCATTCTGCAAAC
>JADZBU010000209.1 GCA_020851955.1 Chromatiaceae bacterium
CATGAAGGCCTGCGTCCCGGGATACATCACCGATTCAACAAACCCCAATGGCCGCAACTCTCCCGCGAAAACATAGCCATCCAGGTTGTACTGCAAGGCATTGACCGGCTGTTCCAGCAACATCCGGTGCGCAGTCCCGGCTTCCGGCAAGCGCGCCTTGACCACCCGCTCGAAAGGCTCGATCAGATGGCGGATGACCCAGCGTTCCCAGAAACCAAAGCGGGTCAGCGCTATCAACTCATCGCGGTCATGCACCACCCGGGCGAGCACCGAAAACGCCGCCTTGATCGGCTTGACGAAGCAGGGATACCCCAGATTGTCCGGCGGCGGATCGCCGTGCCGCCATTCAAGGGGGGCAAAGGGGGTATTGGCCTCCGGCGCCACCTGTTCAAGAACCCGCCGGGCGTGCAACTTGTGCTGACAGGCCAGCACCGCCGCAACCGGTGTACCCCGCCAGCCCATCCGCTCGGCCAGCAAGGCGGCGGCCAGCGCGCCAAACTGCTCGTGATTCGAGGTTACAGCGCACCAGCCCTTGCGCACCGCGCGAGCAGCAAGGCCATCAACAAAGCGCTGCAAGTCAAAGGTGACGAGATGTAGATTGCTGGGAAAGCTGAAGAGGTCGAAACCGGCCGAATCCAACGGAAATGCCGACGACCAGCGGCCATAGCCGACTTGATCCCAATCGTAGTTGAAGAGCACCAAGACGCGCGCGGTACTCATTCAGCCCCCCGATATCCTGATGGGACAAGGCGTTCCATCCACTTGATGAGGTGGGCATCGTGCCGTCTGGAAGGGTCCGGCTTCCGGTCCATGGGTTCGACGCCTATCTTCCGCATCTGGGTGCGCACCTTTATTACGACCGACGGGATAGCCTGCCATGCGCGGAAAATGGTTGAGCACTCGGCTGCCGGCAAAGGGGGCGGGGAATGTAGCATCGAAGGAAGGTGCCCTGCAAGGGCAGGGCGCGAGCCGAGAAACAACAAAAGAGAAACGTGAATCCTCGCATCGGGATTTCACGCCTTGCGAGACCGATGGCCTGGTCCTCCCTGCCCATTCCGCCCTTTGCCTCGGCCAGGACCCGCCCATGACCCCTCAGCGCCTGCCGTCGCTGATCGACCGGTCCAGGTCGGCGAGTTCGGCGGATGAATCGGACTACGCCTTCTCAACCCCGGATCAACTGATGCAGGACTTTCAGGCCGATATTGCGAGGTGGAACCATGAATACGGTCGTTCTTGAAGTGCGCAGCTTGGCCGATACCCTGGCCGACGCCTCTCGCGCCATGAAGTCGGGTCAGAGCGACGCGGAAGCCAGGATCGCCTTCGCTACCCCCGAGTTACTGTGGTAAGTCCTCACGGCGAAGCGCTGGGCGTTACTCAGAACCCTGTGTGGCGCCGGTCCGATTTCCATCCGTGAGGCCGCGCGGCGCGTCGGACGAGATGTGAAGGGGGTGCATGGCGATGTGACCGCCCTGCTCGACGCTGGCGTACTCAGCCGCTCGCCCGAGGGTCGCGTCGAGTTTCCCTTTGACAGGATCAAGGTCGAATTCCTGCTTCAGGCCGCCTGAGGACAAACCAGGGGGCGAGGCACCTGGCCGCCGCGGGCCTCGCCTGGCCCCCCTAGCGCCCCGCGCCTTCCCGGTGAGTATGGACGGCCATGATTAGCCCGAAGCCCGCCAGGATGGTCACCATGGAGGTGCCGCCATAACTCACCAGCGGCAGGGGGACGCCCACGACCGGCAGCAGGCCGGAGACCATGCCGGTGTTGACGAAGAGATAGACGAAAAAGACCAGGGTCAGGCCACCCGCCAGCAGGCGGCCGAAGGCGTCCTGGCACTGGCTGGCGATGTAGAGCCCCCGGAAGATGATGAAGAGATAGATACCCAGCAGCGCCAGGACGCCGAAGAGGCCCAGCTCCTCCCCCAGGACCGCGAAGATGAAATCGGTGGAGCGCTCGGGTAGGAACTCCAGATGGGACTGGGTGCCCAGGCCCCAGCCCTTGCCATAGACGCCGCCGGAGCCGATGGCGATCTTGGACTGGATGATGTGGTAGCCCGTGCCCAGGGGGTCGCTTTCCGGGTCGAAAAGGGTCAGCACCCGGTTCTTCTGATAGTCCAGCATCTGGCTCCAGAGCAGGGGGGCCAGGGCGGCGGCGAGAGCCGCCAGCAGGGCGATGAGCCGCCAGGACAAGCCCGCCAGAAAGAGGACGAAGGCCCCGGCGCTGCCCACCAGCAAGGCCGTGCCCAGGTCCGGCTGGCGGGCGATGAGTACCGCCGGCACCGCCGTCAGAATGGCCGCCAGCAAGGTGCGCCAGCCGCCGGGCGGCAAGGGCCGGAGCGCCAGGAACCAGGCCAGCATCAGCGGCACCCCCAGCTTGAGCAACTCCGAGGGCTGAAAGCGCAGAAAGCCCAGGTCCAGCCAGCGCTGGGCGCCCTTGCCGATCTCCCCCACCGCCAGGACCGCCACCAGCATGAGCACCCCGGCCACATAGAGCGGGACCGCCAGGCGTCGCCAGAGTCGGGGGGGGATCTGGGCGACGAGGATCATGACCCCGAAGGCGAGCCCCAGGCGCAGCAGTTGGGCCTCCAGCCGTTGGGGGTCCTGGTCGATGGCGCTGAAGAGCACCAGCAGGCCATAGCCCGACGCCAGCAGCAGGGCGAAGACCAGGGGCAGGTCCAGGTGCAACCGGTGGGACAGGGCCAGGGACCCGGCCGGGGGGCCCCGATCCAGGCCCGCCTTGTTCGGCTCAATCGCCATCCTCGGCCTCCTCCTCGGGCTCGGCGTCCAGGTCCCCCGGGGGTTCCTGGCCCAGCAGATAGCTGTCCATCACGGCCCGGGCGATGGGCGCGGCCACCGAGCCCCCATGACCGCCATTCTCCACCAGCACCGCCACGGCGATGCGCGGGTCCTCCACCGGGGCAAAAGCGACGAAGAGGGCATGGTCACGCTTGCGCGCGGCGACCTGCTTTTCCTTATAGGTCTCCTTCTGGCCCACGGTGAAGACCTGGGCCGTGCCGGTCTTGCCGGCAATCCGATAGGCGGGGCTGCGGATGCGCCGGGCCGTACCCCGGGGACTCTCCACCACCTGAGTCATGGCGTGGATGATGTCTTCCACATGATCGGGGTCCAGCCCCAGATCGCGCCGGGGGGCCTGGATGGGTTCGAGCTGGCCTTGGCCCGCGTCCAGTGCCTTCGCCACGCGCGGTTCGAGATAACGGCCGCCATTGGCGATGGCGGCGGTGGCCGCCGCCAACTGCAAAGGCGTGGCCAGAAAGGCCCCCTGACCGATACCGACGATCAGGGTCTCGCCGGGATACCAGGCCTGATGACGCACCCGCCGCTTCCACTCCTTCGAGGGCAGCAGGCCACCTAGCTCCCCCGCCAGATCGACACCCGTCTTGCGGCCGAAGTGGAACTTGCCCAGGAAGTCATTCAGCCGGTCGATGCCCAGGTGATGGGCCAGGTCGTAGAAATAGACATCGCAGGACTCGACGATGGCCCGGCGCATGTCCACCGAGCCATGACCGCCCTTGCGCCAGTCGCGATAGCGGTGGGATTGACCGGGCAACTGAAAGGCGCCACTGCAGTGCTTGGTCTTGCCGGTAGTGATGACGCCCGTCTCCAGCCCGCCGAGGGCGATGAAGGGCTTGATGGTCGAACCCGGCGGGTATTGGCCGCGCAAGGCGCGATCGAAGAGGGGCACGTCGATGTCGTCGCGCAGGGCCGCGTACTCCTTGGCGCCGATCCCCTCGACAAAGGGATTGGGGTCGAAACTGGGGTTGCTGACCAGCGCCAGGACGCCGCCGGTCCGGGGATCGATGGCCACCACGGCGCCGCGCTTGCCGGCCAGGGCTTTTGCCGCATGGCGTTGCAGGCGAATATCCAGGTGCAGTCGCAGATCCTTGCCCGGCGTCGGCGGCTCGCTCTCCAGGGTGCGCAAGACCCGGCCCTTGGCGTTGACCTCCACCTGGCGATAGCCGACGCGCCCGTGCAGTACCTCCTCGTAGGACTTCTCCAGCCCGTTCTTGCCGATGAAGTCCGTGCCCCGGTAATTGGCCGCGTCGATGCGTTTGACCTCTTCCTCGTCGATGCGGGCCACGTAGCCCAGGACATGGGCCGTATAGAGCCCCAGGGGATAGGTCCGCAACAGATCCGTGCGGATATCGACCGCCGGGAAGCGATGACCATCCAGGGAGACGCGGGCGATCTCCTCCTCCGTCAGATGCAGGCGCAAGGGCACCGCCGCGTAGGGCGAGCCCTGACGACGCAGCCGATCGAAGCGCTTGATATCCGCCTCGTCGAGGCGGATCAGCTTGGACAACTCCTCGAGGAGCCCGGGCATATCCTTGGCCTTGTCCGGCGTGACGGTGAGGGTAAAGGAGGGCTCGTTGGCCGCCAGCAGGACGCCCTGGGTGTCGTAGATGAGACCCCGCACCGGCGGCAAGGGCTCCAGCCGCACCCGGTTGTCCTGGGACAGGGTGGAAAAATGCTGGTGGCTGTCAATTTGCAGATGCGCCACCCGCGCCACCACCAGGGACAAGAGCAGAGTCGCCAGGATGGCCGCCACCCAGGCGCGGCGCGCGAACAGTCGTCGCTCGCCATCCGCCGCGTGGAACCAGGATCCGGCCACGGCGTGCTCAGCCCAACCCGTAACCGCGCCGCTGGCCGCGGCTCAGCAGCGCGATCCAGGGCCAGATGAGGAGCCCCGTCAGGGTCGAGAGCCAGTAAGGCAGGCCCGGGGTTGGCTGGCCCAGGGCGCCCATGACCCAGAGGGACACCAACCGCTCCGCCAGCAGGAGCAGCAAGACCGCTAGGGCCTGCTGAAACGGCGGATAGAGACGCAGGCGGCGCTGCAGGCTCACCATGAGCCAGGCCATCACCGCCAGGCTCAGGGCGTGCTGGCCCAGGATGGTGCCGATACTGACATCCAGCAGCAGCCCCATGGCCCAGCCCCAGAAGACCCCCACCCGCTCGGGCGC
>JADZBU010000210.1 GCA_020851955.1 Chromatiaceae bacterium
CACCACCATACTTGGCGGCCATGACTTTGGTGATGGCGGCGGTGAGGGTGGTCTTGCCATGGTCGACGTGGCCGATGGTGCCTACGTTGACGTGCGGCTTCTTGCGTTCGAATTTGGCTTTGGACATCCCGATCTACCCTAAATGTGCTCGTTAGTGTGTCTTGGCGACAGTATCGGCGGTTAGCCGGTACCTCAGTGATTTGGAACAGATTACCTAGTAGGGTGGCAAATCCTTGCCTGCCCTGGCGTGAGTTGTTGATCGAACCCTTCAACTCCGCAAAGGCCGCCTAGGCCTCTATTGATTTCTGGCGGCGCCAGAGCCGCACTGAGAGTCAATTCTGGGCGACTCGATCGTCGCTTTAAACAGGTTTGCTTATTCCTAAGCAATCTTTTCAGACCCTACCCGGGGTTGTAGTAACCAGGTGCCGTGCCTTTCGTCCAACTCGCGGTGCTAGGTGCTTTTCGCAATCAACAGCAAAAGGGCAAATCAGGATCTCGGGCAAGGTGCGGGAAAAGTGTTCTCCGCGCTCCCACAACATCACTACCACCGATAATGCGAGAAGGCCTTGTTTGCCTCCGCCATGCGGTGCGTATCTTCCTTTTTCTTGACCGCCGTGCCACGCGAATCAGATGCATCCATGAGTTCGCCGGCAAGGCGCAGGGCCATGGATTTCTCCGAACGCTTGCGAGCGGCATCGATCAACCAACGCATTGCCAGCGAGTTCCGCCGCTGCGGGCGTACTTCGACGGGAACCTGATACGTCGCGCCACCCACCCGCCGAGACTTAACCTCAACCACGGGGCGTACATTCTCCATAGCCTGATCGAGCATGTTTAGTGGCTCGCCACCTTTTTTGGTTGCCATGGTTTCCAATGCACCGTACATGATGCGCTCGGCAACGGCTTTCTTGCCGTCCTCCATCAGCATATTCACAAATTTGGCTAGCAGATTACTTCCGAACTTGGGGTCCGGCAGAACCTGACGGCGGGCAACGATGCGTCTTCTGGGCATTTAGTGACTCCGAGCTTCAATATTCGACGAGCGATCAGCTCTTTGGGCGCTTGGCGCCATACTTAGAGCGACCCTGACGGCGCTTATCCACGCCCGAGGTATCCAGGGTCCCGCGTACCGTGTGGTAGCGAACACCAGGCAAGTCCTTGACGCGGCCACCGCGAATGAGGACGACCGAGTGCTCCTGCAGATTGTGTCCTTCGCCGCCGATGTATGACGTCACCTCAAACCCGTTGGTCAGACGCACACGCGCAACCTTGCGCAGAGCCGAGTTTGGTTTCTTCGGCGTCGTGGTATAGACGCGCGTGCAGACGCCACGCTTCTGAGGGCATTCCTCAAGTGCTGGCACCGTGCTTTTGGCCACCTGACGCTTACGCGGCTTGCGGACCAACTGATTGATGGTTGTCATGCAATCACTCTCCAGCGGCGCCTTCGCGCACCACATCCGGGAAACGCCGGACTGACCCTCGGCGCCTCGCCTGCCCAGTAATAAATCAAGCCGACCAGATGGCCGGCTTGGCTAAGACCCGAAAGTATAGGTTTGACCCTAGATCATGTCAATACCTTGACGCAGTTTCCGGGTTCAAGGTCGCGAATTCCGTCACTCGGCCTCGGCAATATTGAGAGCCTCCTTGAAGGCCTCCTCAACCTCGGCGCTCGCCATCTCGATCTTGGCGCCACCGGCCTCGGCCTCCAACTCCCGTTCCTCCCGCCGCTTACGCCGGCGCTCCTTGTGCGAGGCCAGGCCAGTACCCGCCGGGATGAGCCGCCCCACGATGACGTTCTCCTTGAGCCCCCCCAGGCGGTCCGTGGAGCCCCGGACCGCCGCCTCGGTGAGCACACGGGTGGTCTCCTGGAAGGAGGCCGCGGAGATAAAGGACTCGGTTGCCAGGGACGCCTTGGTGATGCCCAGGAGGAGCGGCTCGTAACGGGCGGGGTGGCGTCCCTCCGCCAGGGCCCGCTCGTTCTCGATCAATACCTGGCCCAACTCCGCCTGTTCGCCTCGCAGCAACCGGGTGTCGCCCGCATCCAGGATCTCGCCCTTACGCAGCATCTGGCGGACGATGACCTCGATGTGCTTGTCGTTGATCTTGACGCCCTGGAGGCGATACACATCCTGGATTTCCTTCACCAGATACTCCGCGAGCTGAGTCACGCCCTTCAGCCGCAGAATGTCGTGGGGGTTGAGCTCCCCATCGGACACGATCTCGCCGCGCTCCACGCGCTCGCCCTCGAAGACGTTGACGTGCCGCCACTTGGGGATAAGTTCCTCGATCTGTTCCCCGTCGTCCGTGGTGATGACCAGGCGCTGCTTGCCCTTGGTGTCCTTGCCAAAGCTGATGGTGCCCGAGGCCTCCGCCAGGAGGGCGGGCTCCTTGGGCCGGCGGGCCTCGAAGAGATCGGCTACCCGGGGCAGACCGCCAGTGATATCGCGGGTCTTGCTGGACTCCTGGGGGATACGCGCCAGCACGTCGCCCACCCCGACATCGGCCCCGTCGGCGACGCCCACGATGGCCCCGGCGGGCAGGAAATAGCGGGCGGGGATATCGGTGCCCGCGATGTTGTGTTCCTGCTCGTTCTCGTCGAGCAGCTTGACCATGGGCCGCAAATCCTTACCCGCGGCGGGCCGCTGCTTGGGATCGATCACCACCAGGGACTTGAGGCCCGTCACCTCGTCGGTCTCCTGCTGCACCGTGACGCCCTCGATGAAGGAGTCGAAGCGCAGCCGCCCGGCCACCTCGGTCACTACCGGGTGGGTGAAGGGGTCCCAGGTGGCCACCACCTGACCGCCCTCGACCAGATCGCCATCGCCAATCCGCAGGGTGGCGCCATAGGGCAGTTTATAGCGTTCCTTTTCCATGCCTAGGGCATCGACGACAGACAGCTCGCCGGAGCGGGAGACGGCGACCAGATGACCCAGCTGATGGCGGACCACCTTCAGATTGTGCAGGCGCGCCGTGCCCGTGGACTTGATCTCGATACTGCTGACCGCCGCCGCGCGCGAAGCGGCACCCCCGATATGGAAGGTGCGCATGGTCAACTGGGTGCCCGGCTCGCCGATGGACTGGGCGGCGATGACGCCCACCGCCTCGCCCATGTTCACCAGATGGCCGCGGGCCAGATCCCGCCCATAGCAATGGGCGCACACCCCGGAGCGGGCCTCGCAGGTGATGGGCGACCGCACCCGCACCTGGTCGATACCGGCGTGCTCCATGGCCACCACCCCCTGTTCATCCAGGAGGGTGCCCGCGGGGCAGATGAGTTCGTCGCTGCCGGGGCGATAGAC
>JADZBU010000211.1 GCA_020851955.1 Chromatiaceae bacterium
CGGGGGTTTGAGCGGCAGAGTCGGGGTTCCGATGCGGGCGCGGAGCATCCTCGATACAGACAACGGCGAGGGTGACCGGCGGATCGGCCAGGGGCGGTGAGGGTAAGCTTTCAGTCACCCAAGCCGCGTGGCTTGGGTTCCGGTTCTCCTGCTCCCTCCCCCCGCGCGGGGGAGGGTGGGGGAGAGGGGTCTGAAAGGTTCCAATCACCCCCCCTGGCCGATCCGCCGGTCACCCTGGCCGTGGTTTGCCTAAAGGATGCTCCCCGCCCGCCTCGGGACCCTGCCGCACAAACCCCTGCTTCTCTTGCTCCCTCCCCCCTGGCAGGGGAGGGCAGGGGGGCGACACCCGGGCCACAGGGGTCGGGTTTGATATCCCAAGCCGCTGATTCTCTTACTCCCTCCCCCCTCGCGGGGGAGGGCTGGGGAGAGGGGGCTGAAGGGTTACATATTAGTGCCCCCCACGACCGCCCCCCCGCGGACGCCACTGACCCTCCCGGCCTGACTCTGGCCCGCCGCCTGATCCAAGAACTGGCGGCCAGCCAGGGGGTATCCCCCCCGGTGCTGCTGGAGGTGGGTGCCGCCGAACCCGGGGCCGATATCGAGGACTGGGATGGCCAGATCATCCCGATCTCCTATCGTCACGAGGCCTGCCGCGCCGCCCTGCTCCTGGACGGCGCCGGAGACGAGCTGGCGCGCAACATCCATGAACACTACCGCGACACCATCGCCGCCCAGGGGCGGGACCTGTCCCAGGAGCCCGCCGGCCAGCCCTGGGAACGGCTGGCGACCTCCTATCGCCAGGCCAACCGCCATCAGGCCGATCACGTCTGGGCCAAGCTCGCCGTCACCGACTGCCGGGCGGTGGTCGAGGATCTGGTGGAGGCCTTTGCCCTGACCCCCCTGGAGGTCGAGCGGCTGGCGATCGTCGAACACGCGCGCTGGGCGGCGGACCGTTACCTGGATGGCTGGGCCTACGGCCCGGTGCGCGACAACGCCCGCAAGCTCCACCCCCAGCTCATCCCCTACGCGGAGCTGTCGGAGCCCATGAAGGACCTGGACCGCTTCGCCGTGCGCGGCCTGCCGACCCTGGCGGCTCGTCTGGGGCTCGGCATCCAGCGCCAGCTCATCCTCGGGATCCACCCGCCCGGTCCCGCCTGTCCGAGCGGCAAGCCCCTGCGGCGCCTGGCGACGGGGCTGGGAGAGCGGTTGCGGGAGCGTTATCCGGACCGCGCCCTGGTCATTGCCGCCACCCTGGCGGATCAGCGTGAACGCGACCTGGTCCGGGAGCTGATGGAGGATGCCGGGGGCGCCAGTCTCTTCCTGCTCCTGCCACAGCCCCTCCATCACCTCCTAGACCGGCTGACCCCGACCGCGGCTCGCCGGGACTTTTTGACCCTCCTGGCTCAGGCGGAACGGCGGATCAGCCTGCGCGGGGAGGGGGAACTGGCGGCCTGGTTCGCCCGACGCGCCGAGATCCAACTCATCCTGGGCGAGACCTTGCCCGCCCGCGTCGCGGGACGGGCATTGACGGCCCCCGTCGGCGTTGGCAAGGGAGTTTTTGCCGAGCCCCGCCTTCTCGCCCGCACCGCCGGCAGCGCTCCTGATACCCATGGCCCCGGAACAGACACCGTGACGGGAACCCCCGGTCAGGCCCCCGCCAAAAGTGCGAGCGACGTTGGCGTGATCAAAAAACTGGCGGGCGTACCGGATAAATTCATCCTGCTCAACGCGGACGGCGACGGCCTGACATGGACCTTCGATTACTGACCTTCCGCGATCGAACGACATGGACTCCAGACGGCTGAACTTCCGTGGCCCCCGGGGCTGGATCGAGGCGCTGGGGCTGGCGGCCCTGGCCCTCGCCAGTTGCCTGGCCTTTTACGGCCGGGTCCTGACGGGGCGGGCGCGCTTCGACCTGCCGGCCTTCGCCGCCGCCCTGCAACAGTCCGGCCTGTCGATCCTGCCGGCCATCACCCTGGTCATGGCCGCCATCGGCCTCATCCTGGGGCACCAGGTCGAAGGCATCCTCACCCAGTTCGACCTGCCGGTGGTGGTCATCCTAACGGTGGCCCTCGTCATCATCATCGAGGTGCTGCCGGTCCTGGTCGGCATCCTGGTGGCGGGCCGGGCCGGGGTGGCTCTGGCGGTGAGGCAGGCGAGCCTGCTGGCCACGGGCGAGATGGACGGGCTGCTGGTGTGCGGGGTGCGGCCCATCCCCTTCACCCTGGCTCCGGTCCTGCTGGCCATGCTGCTGATGAGCTTCGCCTTCATGGTCTGGGGGACCCTGGTGACCTTCGGCGTGGCGGGGGCCTGGCTCTGGGCCAGCACCGGGGTGGCGCCGGCCCTCTTTCTGGAGATGCTGACCAGCGCCCTCACCCCCGCGGCCCTGGTCGAGGCCCTGATCAAGCCGCTGCTGTTCGCGGTGCTGATCGCCCTGATCGCGACCCTGAACGGCATCGGCGCGGGTCGCCGGGCGGGGGGGATCGCCGGCGCCGCGACCGGCACTATGATCGGGGCGGTCACGGCCATCCTGGTCACGGACCTCCTCTATATTGTCCTGGCGCGGGTCTGAGGGCGATGATGGCCGCACCACGTCGGACTGGCGGCATGGCACCGGACCCGGCCGTGGGCGGTGGCAGCAGTCAATGGGCTATCAAGAGAGGCGCAGGATGGCCCTGGCACTGAGTTTGGACCGGGTCTTCCAGCATGTCTCCGGGCGCCTGGCCCTCCAGGACCTGAGTCTGGAGCTGGCGGAGGGCGCCTGGCTCCTGGTTTGCGGCCCCAATGGCGCGGGCAAGACGCTGCTCTCCCGGCTGATCCTCGGCCTCGACCGGCCCTCCGCCGGCCGCGTCCAGGTCCTGGGGCGGGACCTGGCGCAACTCGACGGGCGCGGAATGGAGCGGCTGCGCGCCGAGGTCGGCGCCGTGATCCAGCGCGGCTCCCTGCTCGCCGATCACAGCGTCCTGGGGAACATCCTCCTGCCCCTGCGCCAGGCGCCCCTGACCCGCGGCGAGATGGCACGGGCGGCGCGGCTGGTGATGACCCTGCTGGGCCTGGACGGGCTGGAAAATCATCCGCCCCAGGCCCTCTCCCTGGGTCAGCAGCGCCGGGTCGAACTGGCGCGGGCCCTGATCCGCCGCCCCCGGCTCCTGGTCTGGGACGGTCTCTCCGACGGCCTGGACCCGGCCGTGGTCCGGGAGATCCTCGCCGTCCTGCGCAGCCTGCGCGGCGGCCAGGCCATGGCCCTGATCGCCACCGACAACACCACGGAGGCTTTGGGGGACACCGCAGACCAGGTCGCGGTGCTGAGCGGCGGGCGTCTGCTGTTTCAGGGGACGCGGGAAGCGCTGGCCGCCGCCAGCCCCGGGGACCTGGAACTCGGCGCCGCCCTGGGAGGCCGGTTTTGACCTCAACCCCAACCCAGGCTCAATCCCTTCCCCGTCTCCACCGGGAGTGGTGGTCGGGTCGGGTGGCGTCTGGCGGGGGTGTCGCCAGCAGGGATGCTGGCGTCAAGCCTATAGGGACGTATTCACGGCGTCCCCCGCCAGACGCCACCCGACCCGATCTAATCACGCCACAAACCGCGCCATGCCTGCCGTGATGACTGATAAGCCGATCCGATGAGCAACCACGACCCCATCCCCCCCGCCGCCCGGCGCCTGGACCGCCTCTATGCCCCGCCCGAGATCGGGGCCCCCGGCAAGCGCCGGGCCCTGGCCGAGCGCCGCCAGTTGCTCCTGGCGGGGGTCTTCGTCCTGGCCATGGCCCTGGTGGTCGTGGCGGCCTTCGCCCTCATCCTGCCGGGGCTCTTGGGCCAGACCTACCGGCTGGAGGCCTATTTCCCGGACGCGGAGGGCCTGGACCCGGGGATGCAACTGGTCCAGGAGGGTTATGTGATCGGCCTGGTCGAGCGGGTCAAGCCCGTCTTTCCCGGCGACCCGGATCATGGCCGCCATTGCCCGCCGCCCGCCGCCGGGGCCCCGCCCCGCTCACCGACCTTGCCCTGCTTCCGCGCCACCCTGCGTATCCGTGATCAGTGGCCCATTCCCCGGGACAGCCAGGTGCGCCTGACGACCCTGGGGTTGCTGAAGGGCAACGCCCTAAGCATCGCCGTGGGCCCGTCGGCGGAGCTGCTGGCCCCCGGCGCGGTGATCGCCGCTCTCGCCCCCGAGCCCGACCTGACCCAGCAACTCGCCGTCCTCACCGAGACGGTGCGGCTGGTGGTCGAGGAGAGCATAGCCCCGACCCTGGCCAGCATCCGGGATCAGGTCAAGACCATCGAGCTCCTGGTCGGCGGCGGCGAGGACCAGGGCCTGGCGGGGAACCGCGAGCAGCTCGCCGGGGCCTTCGAGAACCTGCGCCTGCTGTCGGACAACCTGGTCAAGGTGGTGGACCCCCAGGCCATCGGCGCCATCCTCGGCTCGGTCGAGACCATGTCCGCCGACCTGGCGCGCATCACCGCCGAGATGGCCGCCAGCACGAAGGACGTGCAGCGGACCGTCAACAACTATGATGGCCTGGCCACCGACATCCGCGGCCTGGTGAACGAGAACCGCCCCGCCTTGGAGCGCTCCCTGGACGACACCCAGTTCCTCCTGCAGTCCCTGGCGGCGGCCCTGACGCCGATCCTGACCAACATCGAGGACGCCAGCCGCAACCTGGCCGCCTTCTCCCAGGAACTGCGCTCCCATCCCACCCAACTCCTGCGCCCGCGGGAGACAGAGGAGCAAGCTCCATGGTTCAAATGAAGCGCTTCATCCTCATCGGCCTCCTGAGCCTCGGCCTGGGCGGCTGCGGCGCGCCGGTGACCGTCAAGCAGGATCAATACCTCTCCCTGATTCCCCCGACCGCTCCCGAACTCAGTGGTCCTGCGCCCGCCAGCGGTTCCCGCGAGCAGGATCTGCAGGTCAACGAACTGGCCGCCCGCGGCTTTCTCGGCGGGCGGCAGGTCCTGTTCCGTACCACGGCGGACCCCTGGCAAACCCAGCGCTACGACCAGTTGCTCTGGGACGAACCGGTGCCGCGGGCCCTGTCCCGCCACCTGGCGGCCAGTATTCGCGCCGCTGGCCTCTTTCGTTTCGTCCTCATCCCCGCCGACCGAGGGAACGCCGATTACCTTCTTAGCGGCGAGGTGGAACGTTTCGAGCACCTGCCCACCGCGACGCCACCCCGGGTGGTGGGCACCCTCAGCCTGACCCTGCTGCGGGCCAGTGACCGCCGCCCCCTCCTGGTCCGTCGCTACGATGCCGAGGAAATCGTCGCGGGGGAGACCCCCGCCGCCATGGCCGCCGCCGCCACCCGCCTGGCCGACCGCCTGGCCGCGGCATTAGTAACGGACCTGCGGGCCTGGCGCGCGGGTCAGCCCCCTCTCCCCAACCCTCCCCCGCGAGGGGGGAGGGAGCAAGAGAATCAGCGGCTTGAGATACCGAACCCAACACGGCTGGGCGCGCTTCTCACGGCGCCGGCAGGGGCCGGACCGGCTGCAAATTCTCGTCCATGAAGCGCCGGACGGCCTGGATCAGGGACAGGCGCGCCCGATCCGCCCCCCAGGTTTCCGCCAGCGTCGGGTCCGTTCCCGGCCCCTCGTTCCACACCTGCCAGAGCAGGGCGACATCGTTGCGGTAGGCCGCGCCGATGCTCAGGCCATCCGGACTGAAGCTGGCGTGGGCGGCGCTGCCCAGCCCGGCGGAGAGGGTCAGATAGGCCGTCAGCGGTTCGTCCCGGGCCGCGGTGGGGCTGGGCCAGAGGCGCACCG
>JADZBU010000212.1 GCA_020851955.1 Chromatiaceae bacterium
CTGTCAGCGCGGCGCGGCCGAGGGCCAATCTTCAGATGGGACCAACGCGGACCCAGGCAGCAAGGGACAGGGGTAAGCACCAAAGCGAGATCGGGGATAGGGCGTCGCAATCGCCGCCCTGGTCGCCGATCACAGCCGCAGCCCCTTCGGGCGCTCGAACCGGGCGATGAAGGTCTCGATCTCACCCTCCAGTTCGGCCCGCGCCGTCAGTCCCTGAATCCAGCGCTCCGGGATCGCCGCGTAGCCCAGGGCCGCGCCCAGAATGGCCCCCAACACGGCGCCCCGATGGCAATTGTCACCGCCGACGTTGGTGTTGGCCACCAGCGCGGCCTCGAAATCATCGGCATAGCGGGCCGCCAGATAGAGGACGGCCGGGAACGACTGATCGATGTAACAGGCCGGGCTCAGCAGGCCCCCAATGACGTCCAGATCCCCCAACCGGTTGCGCTGGACCTTCTGGAGCAGATCCCCCAACCGGAAGCCCAGCCCCTGGGCCAGACTGCAAGCCAGCGGCGCCACCGGGGCGGCAGGCTCCCGCAGCAGACTCACCAGCAAGTCGCCCAAGGCCAGGGCATAGCGTTCCAGGGTCTGGGAACGGTGGGTCAGGCGCAGATGGGTCAGGAGGGCGGTATGCACCGCCGGCAGGTCGGCGCCCGCCAGCCAGGTGGCGAAAATCACCGGTGGCAAGCCCACCAGGCCGCCGATCGAGGCGGTATCGTGCCCTTCCGCGCCGGTGCAGCGCTCCGGTGGCAAGCCCCGGGCGAAATTCGCGAAGAACTCCCGGTGGTAGGACTCGGCGTAGAGATCATTGTGACTATCCGGGGCCGTCATGAAGGCCAGATAGTCGCGCAAAAAGGCCGCCGGATCATAGCGGCCGGCGGCGTTCAGGGTCCGCAGCAGTACCCGGACACAGAGCAGATTCAGGGTGTTGTCACCCGGTCCCAGCCCCTGGTGGTAATGGACATGGGGTTGGCCCCAGAGCTGCTTCTTGCCCTTCAGAATGACGCCACCCACCACCTCGCCCTCCTGGGAGCCACGTCCCGCGCGACCGGTGCTGGCCAGGGGCATGATGGAGTTGGGATGGCGAGCCTTGGGGGCCTGGTAGTCGCGGAGGGTCCCGAAATCCCGCCGCAGGGCGGCGATGTCGTAATACCAATGGACCGGCATCGCCAGCGCATCGCCTACGAACAGGCCCCATAGGGCGCCGCGCAGGCGATCCCCGGGTGTCGGGGCTTGCTGATCTACAGGGTATGACATGGTCCCGAACCTCTCGCTCAAACTTGTGGAAGTCCAACCGGCATCCTATGATCCTTCCGTACATTAACCGCCATTCGTTTGGGAAGCCATCATGTCCGCCGCCTTGGAGCGCATCGATCTGCGCACGACCGCAGAAACCAAGTCCTTGATTACTCGTGCCGCGGCCACCAGGGGGCTGTCCGTGAGCGCCTTCCTGTTGAGCGCCGCCCGGGAGCACGCCCAAACCGTGCTTGGCGAGACCGAATCAATTACCTTCACCCCGCGCGACTGGGACGCCTTCATGGCCGCGCTGGACCATCTTGACAAGCCCCGACCCAGGCTGACCGCCGCCATGCAGCGTTATCACGCCTGGCAATCCCAGAAGGCGGAACCTTAGGTCCTTTCGGCATGCTCATCGAAGCCCTGGGCGCGCATCACCAGCGTCGAGCCTTCGCCTGCGGCGAGGCGGATCTGGATGAATATCTGCACCGCTTTGCACGCCAGCATGCCGCTGCCAATGTCAGTCGCACCTACGTCGCCGCGGAGGGAGCAGTGATTCTGGGTTTCTACAGCCTGGCCATGGCCGCTATTCGCCAGGATCAATTGCCTCCTGAGCATGCCCGACGACTGCCGCGTTTTCCCTTACCGGCCGCCCGGCTTGCCCGCCTCGCGGTTGACCTTCACCATCAAGGGCAGGGACTGGGCGAACTGCTGTTGGCCGATGCCTTGGATCGCTGCCTCCGTCTAGCCAGGGAAATTGGCATGATTGGCGTCATTGTCGATGCCAAGCATGAGCAAGCGCGAAGCTGGTACGAACGTTTCGAGTTCGAGCGCCTGCCGGACTCGCCACTCACCCTTTGGCTGCCCCTGGGTGCTATCGAGCGGCTTTAACGCCAAAATCCCAGGCACCCAGTGGTGACGCTTACCCCAGCCCCCAACTGGCAACAGGCCTCACCAAGTCCCGCGCAGGCGGTCCTCGGGCATCAATCCTGGGCATCCAGATAAAACCACTGGCCATCCTCCCGGGTGAAGCGGCTGATCTCATGCAGCCGATGGGCCCGGCCGGCGATTTTGTAGCGGGCGACAAATTCCACGGTGCCCTGGACATCTTCCAGCCCGCCGGCTACCGCCCGGACAACTTTCAAGCCCAGCCAAGGCACCGATTCCGTCTCCAAATCAAGCTGGGCGGGCCGGGTGGAGGGGTGCCAAGTCCGCAGCAGGTAGTCGGAGCGCTTCCGGACATAGGCCACGTAGCGCGAGCGCATCAGGGCCTCCGCCGTGGGCGGCAACTGACCCGCGTCTAGATAGCGCCCACAGCAGTCGGCATAGGCGTGAGGGGCGCCACAGGGACAGGCATCCAGGGGCGGTTTACGCGAACGCATGAAAAACACCATAAGCTATAACAGGTTAGCGGCGCCGGCCCCTTTTCAGGCGTCCCACGCCATCGAGACACCCTCGCGGGAAGTTCATGGCCAGAGCCTCAGTAATCCTCGGGCAGAAGGACCGTGGTGGCGGAGCGATCGGCCTCGGTGATGATCCACACCTTGAAGCCATCGTCGAACTGGTAGGCGCTCAACAGCCGGTCCCCATCCCGGAGGGCCGCGTTGTTGGCCTGAATATCCTCCTTGTCCAGGTCGCCCCAGTCACCCAGAGCGTGGCGGTTGAGCATGGTCTGGACGATGTGCAATTGCCCGCGCTTATCCAGGGCCAGTTGCGCGGTCCGGGTCATGACGACCTGGCCAAGTTCAAACAGGGGCTCGGTCATACGCGGCACTCCCGTGTGGTGTAGAGCGTGGATCAGGAACATGGTCGCCTGGCGATTGGCCCAGGATTCCCCGCGATTCTGGCCCAGGCCGGGGGCTTAGCCTGAGCGGGTTTGGTTGCCGGCGAGTTTAGGGGCAGATGGGGTGAGGGGGCAAGGCGAAGGGCTCACCCAATCAAGAGGTAACCGCTCACTGCAGGGAATCTACAACTAGCAGATGGTGTTCTGGAAAAACATTAAGAATCAGTCCGCTATAGCAGTTGGCTCTACAAGGAGCGGCTAGCGGCACTAAAAGGAGCGGCTAGCGGCACTAAAAGGAGCAGGGCGCGCGGTGCGGGTGAAAGGGGCTGGGAGGGATTGTCCTTCTGGCCCTGGCCTTCGGCCTCCTGGAAGAGACCCGCAAGTACGCGCTCCAGCGCTGGGCGGGGCCCCGACCCGACGCCTGAACCCGGATTGGTTCGGCCCGGGGCTTAAGCGGTACAGTAGCGCCCCAACCCCAACCCCAACCCCAACCGCCGTGGCCCCACGCGCATGAGCCAGGAACCCCGCCCCTGCTGGATCTACAAGAGCCCCCGCAAGGAAGAGCTGTACCTCTACCTCGCCACCCAGAAGGGCTTCGCGGCCCTGCCCCCCCGCCCTGCTGGACCACTTCGGCCCGCCAGTCTTCGTGATGGAACTGGCCCTCCACCCCGAACGGCGGCTGGCCCAGGAGGACGTGGTCAAGGTCATGGCCAACCTGGAGACTCAGGGCTTCCACCTCCAGAAGTGCCCTTTCCCGGCAAGCAGGGTTGCGATGATTTTACCGGCAGTCGCAGCCGACGCCACGGGCATCAGATGGTACGTCTCCGCTGGTTCCCCGCTTTACTCTGATATGAGCTCCAGAACCTTGGTAAACGATGGCGTCACATTTCTCGCTTGGACTTACGGTCAGCGACTTTCCCGCCATGCTGGTGTCGGTAAATGTTCTGGCATATTGGGTTTCTCCGTTGAGATTGGTGTTGAATCTCACTAAGTCATTGTCTTGGATAACACCTCCCCCGGACAGTTTGCATTCCGCATGCGCACTCGAAGCTATGAAGAATGCAGAGAAAGCTGCGGTCGCGAAAAATGTCGATACTTTCATTTTCATACCGTTTTCTTCCATTTATCCCACATTTAGTGAGGAGTTTAAGAAAATCAGGGGAGAAGTATCCCCTAACTTGTTTTTCGACCCCCTAAAAGGTGCCTTCAAACGCACCACCGAGTGGTACTATTCGCCCGGTTATCCGCCAACCGGCTGATTCCGCATCACCCGCCCCGCTAAAACGCCCCCCAAACCCGCCAGCAAACACCCCACCGGCTACCGAGCGTCCCGCGTTCCAAGGGATGCAGTACCACCGGCAAAGTATACGTCTAAACTGCGCTCACCCTCAACGACGCCAAGGCGCTGTATCGCCGCGACTACTGGCAAGTCCTGCATGGCAACCAGTTTCCGCCCGGCCTCGACTTGCTGTTGCTGGATTGCGCCATCAACCAAGGCCCGGCCACCGCCATCAAGCTGTTGCAACGCACCTTGCGGATTCGTGAGGACGGCCTCATCGGCCCGGAGACCTTGAGGGATGCTGCAAGCAACAGATGGGCTTAGGGATTATGCTTGAGATTCAATAGGCTATCGGTGTTCGCGCTACAAGTATCAGGTGGTGGCGCTACAAGTAGCGGGGACCACGAGTGGGGGTGAAAGACTCGGGACACGATACCTGTCAGGCCTGGAGCATCTGTTTCGCCCGTTTCGGATTTTTTTTAGGATTTTGTAAGGTAAGATGACCTGACTTAGGCGAATATGAGATTTGCATAGCCGAAAAATCGGATGAACGCGACGGCTTACGGCCGCGCGTGATCCGTGGCGTTAGGTGGCCACACGGTGTCAAAGGTGAACATCCTGAAGTGAAATTATTCAGAATGCTCAATGGTTTGAAGGGGCGGCTATTTGTAGAGATTTACCAGTCTCTTGTGTTGCCAAGGGCGGTACCAAGATTACTGAGCACCAACAATGATTGAACAACAAATCGAACAGAGCTTCATTGACAAACTGACGGGGCTTAAATACGAGTACCGCCCGGACATCATTGATCGCGCCGGGCTGGAGAATAACTTCCGCCAGAAATTCGAAGCCCTGAATCGAGTCCGTCTCACGGATACCGAGTTCGCCCGGCTGGTGGATGAAATCATCACCCCGGATGTCTTCACAGCCGCCAAGACCCTCCGGAGCATCAATGCCTTCACCCGCGACGACGGCACGCCGCTGAACTACACCCTGGTAAACCTCAAGGATTGGTGCAAGAACCACTTCGAGGTCATCCACCAGCTCCGCATCAACACGGACAACAGCCACCACCGCTACGACGTCATCCTGCTCATCAATGGCGTGCCCTGTGTGCAGATCGAGCTGAAAACCCTCGGCGTCAATCCACGGCGAGCCATGGAGCAGATCGTCGAATACAAGCACGACCCCGGCAACGGCTACACCAAGACGCTGCTCTGCTTCATGCAGCTCTTCATCGTCAGCAATCGCGACCGCACCTACTACTTCGCCAACAACAACGCCCGCCATTTTGCTTTCAATGCCGACGAGCGCTTTCTGCCCATCTATGAGTTTGCGGACGAGGACAACCGCAAGATCACCCACCTCGACACCTTCGCGGAGCGCTTCTTGAAGAAGTGTGACCTCGGCCGGACCATCAGCCGCTACATGGTGCTCGTCGTGAGTGAGCAGAGGCTCATGATCATGCGGCCTTATCAGGTGTATGCCGTGCAGCACATGGTAAAGAGCATCGACGACGATGACGGCAACGGCTACATCTGGCACACCACCGGCAGCGGCAAGACGCTCACCTCCTTCAAGGCTTCCACCTTGCTCAAGGAAGACGACCACATCCACAAGTGCGTCTTCGTCGTGGACCGCAAAGACCTCGACCGCCAGACGCGGGAGGAATTCAACCGCTTTCAGGAAGGCTGCGTCGAAGAAAACACCAACACCGCCGCCCTTGTGCGCCGCCTGCTGTCCGAGGACTACGCGGACAAGGTCATCGTCACCACCATCCAGAAGCTCGGCCTCGCCCTGGATGAGAACAGCAAGCGCAACAAACAGCGCAGCAAGAAGGGCCAGGCCACCTACAAGGAACAGCTCGGCGCCCTGAAGGACAAGCGCATCGTCTTCATCTTCGACGAGTGCCACCGCTCGCAGTTTGGCGAGAACCACAAGGCCATCAAAGAATTCTTCCCCAAGGCGCAGCTTTTCGGCTTCACCGGCACGCCTATCTTCGAGGCCAACGCCTCCTTGCAGAAGATCGAGGACACCCAGGCCTCCATGCGCACCACGGAAGATCTCTTCCAGAAGCAGCTACACGCCTACACCATCACCCATGCCATCGAGGACGGGAACGTCCTGCGTTTCCACATTGATTACTTCAAGCCGGAAGGCAAAAACCCGCCGAAACCCGGCGAGGCCATCGCCAAGCAGGCCGTCATCGAGGCCATCCTGTCCAAGCACGATGCCGCCACCGGCGGACGCCGCTTCAATGCCCTCCTGGCCACCGCGTCCATCAACGACGCCATCGAATACCACGCGCTGTTCAAGACCATGCAGGCGGTCAGACAGGCCGCCGATCCGGAGTTTAAGCCGCTGAACATCGCCTGCGTCTTCTCCCCGCCCGCCGAGGGCGATCCCGATGTCAAGCAGATTCAGGAAGACCTGCCGCAGGAGCAGGCCGACAACGAGCAAGACCCCGAGGGCAAGAAGGCGTCGCTTGCAGCCATCCTCGCCGACTACAACACCCGCTACGGCACCCATCACCGCCTCGGCGAGTTCGACCTCTACTATCAGGATGTGCAGAAGCGCATCAAGGACCAGCAGTGGCCGGAAGCAGACTTGCGCCGCGCCTTTCCGACTATCCCGCACCACAAGATCGACATCACCATCGTCGTGGACATGCTGCTCACCGGCTTTGATTCGAAATACCTGAACACGCTCTACGTAGACAAGAACCTCAAGCACCACGGCTTGATCCAGGCCTTCTCCCGCACCAACCGCGTGCTCAACGGCACCAAGCCCTATGGCAACATCCTCGACTTCCGCCAGCAGCAGGACGCCGTGGATACCGCCATCACCCTCTTTTCCGGCGAGAAAA
>JADZBU010000213.1 GCA_020851955.1 Chromatiaceae bacterium
TTCATGCACGGGGCCTCGGGCAGCAGGGGACCGATGCACTTTATACACGGACAACCGGGCTGTGTCCAGAGTTGCGGACAACTGCCGGTTGTGACGACGAATCCTAGCTAGAACGGATTAGCCCTGGGGGTGGGGGGCCCATCAGTTGCTGTTGGGCTGGGGGCGGACGCCTGGTTGGCCGACAAGGCGTATGACGCCGATGAATGGTAGCTGGTTGTGCTGTTTGCCGACGTGCTCTCAGGCGTGGCATCCGCATTGACCCCTCATCCACACTGGAGCACTCATGATCAAGTCTGAAATTCCCGCCCGCCGCCTGCTCACGGCAACGCATGGTTTGCGCGGCCTGGCAGCGCTTTCCGTGGTGCTGTTCCACCTGCACCACCTGACCGGCCTGGCACTGCCGCCCGCGCTCGGCTTCATCGCCACCCACTTCGGGCTGGGCGTACAGCTTTTCTTCGTGCTCAGCGCCTTCTCGTTGTGCTACTCCACGGTGGACTCAATCGGCCGCGAGGACTGGGTGCGCGACTACCTGATCAAGCGCTATTTCCGCATCGCCCCCCTTTTCTACACCATGCTGGCGGCCTGGGTAACCCTCTTCACCCTACGCGGGGTGAGCTTCGAGGCCTCAAACCTGGGGCTCAACGTGCTAATGATCTACAACTTCGTGCCGGGTAAGCACGAGTCCGTCGTGGCGGCGGGCTGGACCATCGGCGTGGAGATGCTCTTTTACCTGTTGCTGCCGATCCTGCTGCTCACCCTGCGAGGCCTGTGGCAGACGGTGGCCTTTGCTGGCCTGGCCCTGCTCATTGGCACGGTGGTGCGCATCCAACTGGTAGCGGCGGGTGGGGTGCTACAGCAGTACGCCCCCTTCTCCTTCGTGGTCTCGCTGGGGGTCTTCGCGCTGGGCATGGTGGCCTTCCATGTTTATCGGCGCGGACTGGAACTGAGTGACACGGCGCGCCGGCGACTGCTTCTCGGCCTGGCGACGGTGGTGATCGGGCTCTTCGCGGCGCTCGCCTCGCACCGCCTGAACCCCCTAGCGGGGCTGGTCTGGCGACCGGACATCTTCATTTGGGCGGTGCTCTTCACTGCTCTGATAGCCTGGCAAGCCCTTGCCCCATCGCGGGTGCTGGGGGCCGCCCCCTTCGAGTTCGCTGGGGAGCGGAGCTTCAGCATCTATCTGATCCACCCCATGGTCATCTTTGGTCTGACGCCGGTCAATAAGGGACTCTATGCGGTACTAGAGCCGACTGTCGGGGCCTGGGCATTCATCGCCTGCGCCATGCTCACGTTGGGAGCGGTGTTGGTCATAAGCATGGTCGCCTATCGCCTGATCGAGGTGCCCGGCATGCACCTCGGGCGCTTGCTTATCACGCGTCTGCGGGCGGCGGATAGTGGGAACGCCGGTGGCTGAACCCCGCCTCCATCCCGCCGACTGCGATATGGTGGTGGTCAACTAAAATGCGGATCCCCTGCTGGCCGGCTGCGTTGCCTCGCCATGGACGGGGGGCGACCACTGCGCTTTTTGGTCGAAGACAAACTCGGGGAACCTTTGCGTTAGGGAACCTCAGTCCGGTATGGCAACGACCGACGGATCGTTACCAGGCCGGCGGCAAGCACTCTGGGACGAACCGAGGCGGCTCGGCGGGCTCGGCAATGTGGGTGGAAAACTGCCTCACGGGGCGGCCTCGATGACGAAAGCGATAATGCGCATGTCGGCGCCGCTACGCGGGCAGATGGGCAGTAGGATTAGAAACAGACGTGCGATACGGCTACGCAGGGGAACCGCCCAGGGGGGGTTGGGCTCCTGCCGCCTCACCTGCGGCCCATTAGCAACACCGCCCCAATCCCCAGCACAACCGCGAACCAGAGGGTCACCGCCCGGCAGATGACGGTGGCCAGCACGGCGGTCCCGAAGACCGCGCCGCCGGCGACCAGCAGGGCGATCATGGCCGCCTCGGCGCCACCGAGGCCCCCGGGCAGGAAGGACAGCGCCCCGGACAGCATCCCCACCGCGTAGATGCCCATGGCGTGGCCGGGCGGCGCGGCCACCCCGAGCCACTGCAGCAGCAGATAAAAGCCCCAAGCCTCGGCGCCCCAGGCCAATAACCCCATGCCCAGACCCACCAGGAGTCGCCGGGGCGCCAGCAGCAAGCGGGCATCGTCCAGAATCGCCGTCGTGCCCCGCGCCAGGCGTCCCCAGCGCCCACCCGGGGGGAGCCGCCCCAGGAGGGCGCGCGCCACCCGCGGGCGCGTCACCCCCACCAGCAGTCCCGCTACCAGCCCCACCAGCAGCAAGGCCGGCAAGGCCTGGTCGGCGAACACCCGCAGCGCCAGCGCCGCCAGCATCAGGATGACCGTGAGATCCAGCACCCGCTCCACGGCCAAGGCCGCCAGGCCGGGCGACCAGGGCACCCCCACCCCGCGCAGGTAAAAGGAACGCACCGCCTCGCCCGCCTTTCCCGGGGTGACGGTGAAGGCGAAGCCGGCGACATAGATTAGGAGGTCCCGCCCCAAGGTGACCCGCGCGCCTAGCGCCCGCAGGTAGGCGTGCCAGCGCAGGAAGCGCAGCCCATAGTTGATTAGCGACAGCCCCAGGAGCGTCAACCATTGGCCGGGTCCCAGCCGCTGGAGCCCATCCCGCATCAGATCCCCGTCTCCCAGCACCGCCAGCCCCAGATAGGCGAGCACGGCCAATGCGGCGACCAGCGCCACCTGGCGCAGCCGCCGTTGCAAGCGCAGGTCGGGGGCCGGATCTTGCGCGGCGAGGTCCCTGGCCATCAGAAGCGCAGCCGCACGAAGAGGCGCTCCGGGATATGGCGAATAACCAGCATGATCCAGCGCCAGAACCAGGGTGTGTAGATCACCGAGCGGCCCTTCTCCATGGCCCGGACGATGTCCTCGGCAACTCGCTGGGGACTGGCCCAGAGGGGGCCCTTGGGGAAATCCACCGTCATGGGCGTATCCACAAAGCCCGGCTTGACCAGGAGCACCTGGACGCCGCTCTTGTGCAGGCGCTGGCGGAGTCCGGACATGAAGATCTCTAGCGCACCCTTGGCGGCGCCATAAGCGTAGTTGGTGGCACGGCCGCGATCGCCAGCGACCGAGCCGATGGCGACGAGTTGGCCCTGGCCCTGGTGTTCAAAATAGATGGCGGCCTCGTTTAACAAAACCATGGCGCTTAAGGCATTCACTACCATGGTCTTGTGCAACAGGTCGGAATCGGCGTTCACCTGAGTCTGATCGGGGAGTAGACCTGCCGCGAAGATAACGGCATCCAACCCACCAAGACTGGTCGCCGCGCGATTAATCAGTCCGACAAGACTAGCAGTATCTGCCACATCCAATTGTTCCGTAGCGGTTTGGATGGCACCGCGCACTCGCAGATCCTCGACTGATATCTCGAGCCGATTGATGTCTCTACCAGTTAGATATAGGGCAGCGCCAGAACAGGCCAGAATACGTCCAATCTGTTGGGCAAGCGCGGATGTGGCGCCGATTATCAAGTATCGAGACATAATTTTCTCAAATTATATACAAAGCAGATAAATTCAATTAATTTTTTCATAAAGTTGGTATGGCCCCTTTAGAGCATTAGTCCAGTATGGATCGGTTAATTCTGAATGAAGACGATAAGTCTCTTTGAACCAGGCTCTTTGTTTAGGATCAAATTTACCCTTCCATGAGGAAACCAAGAATTGTGGTGCCCAAGTCTTGAAAGGGTAATCCATATCTCCTACCAGAATAGCGCGGGCAACACCGGGGCTGGTTAAACCAAGTGTGTCTACAACCTTGAAATTAGGCCCAAGAGCGAATCCGAGATGCCCGGGTTCCGCAGTAGCTATGGAAGTTCCCTCTGGGTGTTCTAAATGCAGTATTTCGATGACGCCATTGTAACTGCCAATATGTCCATTAATATGCTGCTCAACCTGCATTTTATTAAATAACCACAAAAAATGACCACGATCGAAAATTGCAAAAGCAGCAATAACACTGGCAAGCCCCGCTAATCCTAACCCCTTGATAAGCAGTGAGGAAGATTCGAGATTAGCGAAAACCGGGATGAATAGACCGGGCAACATACAAACAATAGCGAACCATATGGGGACAGCATACCATTCCCAATAGGTAACGTTTAAGATAGTGTAAGCAAGAACAAGTCCAATAGCTACAATGAACCAAACTGCAGAGAATGCGAGTAAATTTAGATTATAATTAATTTTTACATCAAGGTCGTTATGTCGTTTTGCGGCTAAATAAAAAAAGCTCGCAATACTTGCCAACAGAAAAATTATCATTAATACCAAAATAGAAAATCTGAGATTATCTGAGAGATAATTTAAAATTTTGTTGGGACCAAAGAGCGCCCAATGCCCTAGGACAACTTGTGCTTGCTTTGCAATGCGTGTTTCAGGAAATGGTTGACCATAATATATCCACATTAACAGTAACCAAGCGGCAATAATTGAAATATATAGAACCGCGGGCCACCTGGTTTCCTTAATTGTATTTATTAGACCTATTTTTCTAAAACTGATAAATCCGATTGCTATAAATAAAACGCCTGCAAAAAGAATGCTGTCAGGCCTCACTGTGGTAGCAACAGCTAATACGATAGCACTCAAATAATATCGACTAAAAAATATGGCAAGGTATGAAGATAAAAGCCAAAGCACAAGAAATAAATAGGTCTCATGTCCGACAACACTGCTTGAGGGATTTGAGAAAAACAACATTAGCACAGTGTATCCCCCAGCTATGTTGCCTGCCATAGCTCCTAAAGCATTCCTTGAGATTAAAACCAAAACAAGCGCGCCGACCATTAATGAAAATGTACTTATGGTACGCGATACGATTGGAATCAGATATCGCAGGTCCCAATTATTGGGTTCATTAATCCCGAGGAATGTGCCGGCAAAGGCTATTGCCTTGGAAATTGATCCAACTATAATCGCATAACCAGCTGCGGTTGAACCATAATGTTTTTCGCCGGGATTGAAAACGAGGCCATAGCCCTCTGCAAAATTATAGGCGTAACGGTAGGTTATATAACTATCATCAAGTCCGTATTCTGAGTTATATTTGAAATGCATAATACCAATATATGCAATCACGCCCATCAATAATATAAAAAACAGGGACGACGCAGGACGACGAATAAAATCATTAACCAAGGAAGGCATAAACAGACTCCTAAAAACTTTATTTGACCAATCTCTTCCATAACCCCGAAGAGAAACTAATATCCAGAAAAGGCAGAAATCTCTCCAGTAATGGAAATGACCGCCGAAACATCTCCGGACTCATCCGCGCATCCTTGGCCGGATAGAGAGCCCCGCCGGCCCCCGCGACCACGGCATCCAGACTATCCAGCAGGCGCAGCGTTACCTCGCCCTTAAAGGGAAAGTCCAAGGCAATGGTCACCCCGGGGCGCGGGAAGGACAGCAGTCCCGGCGAGGTTTTATCACCAAAGCGCTTGAGCACCGCCAGAAAGGAGCCTTCCCCGCTGGCGGCGATGCGCCCCAGCAAGTCGCGCAGCGCCGGTTCCGCCGCGGCCGGCGGCAATACGCATTGATACTGCACAAAGCCCTTGGGTCCGTAAATCCGGTTCCAGTGGCCGATACCGTCGAGGGGATAGAAGAAGGGAGCATAGTGGCTGAGGAAGGCCCCCTCGGGCTTGCGATAGTAGAGGGCATTGAAGGCCTTGAGGCTGAGCGCGTTGATCAGAGACAGCGGAGGGGTTACCGGGACGGTGAGCCGGCCATGGGCCTGGGAGGGCTTACCGGTCCCCAGGTCCCCGGGGGCGAAGTCACCGCTCAGCAGGATGCCCCGGCCCAGCTTGGCCCCGCGCGCGGCGCAATCAACCCAGGCCACGGTAAATTCATGGGTCCGGTCGGAGGCTTCAGAAAGGCTAAAGAAGTCAGACAGCGTGCCGAAGCGCCGGCTCTCGGCCTGAATCCAGGGACCCGCGATGGCACGGAGCTGGATTTCCACCCAGGTGATGAGCCCGGTCAGGCCCAGACCCCCGATGGTGGCCGCGAACCAGTCCGGGTTTTCGCCCGGCGCACAGACCCGCCGACTGCCATCGGAGCGTACCAGTTCCAGGGCGCGCACATGGCAGCCGAAGGTGCCGGCGCCATGGTGATTCTTGCCGTGGACGTCATTGGCCACGGCCCCGCCCAGGGTCACGAAGCGGGTGCCGGGGGTGACGGGCAGGAACCAGCCCTGGGGCACCACCAACTCCAGGATCTCGGACAGGAGAACGCCGGCCTCGGCCCGCAGGATGCCGGTCTCTGGATCAAAGGCGATGAAACGGTCCAGACCCCGCGCGAGCAGCACCTGACCCCCGTCATTGAGGCAGACATCGCCATAGCTGCGACCGTTGCCATAGACCAGCAGTGGGAGGTCCGACTCCGGCAGCGGCGCGTTGCGGTCAATGAGGCGGGTGATCCTGGCGGGCGTCGCCCGCGGGTAGCGGCCCCAGGCCTCAGGGTTGGCGCTCATGGGCCGAAGCCCTGGGTGGCCAACAGGAGGACAGCGACGGCCATTGCGCCGATGCCGAGACTGACCCGGTCGCGCAGGGCAAAGACCACCGGGTCCTCATGCATCTCGCCGCGATGGGTCTTGAACCAAAGGTAACTGACCCAGTAGAGCAGCAGGGGCGTTATCAGCCAGAGGGCCTCGGGCAACTGGTAGAGTCGGCGCGCCGGTTCGCTGTCGATGTAGAGGGCCAGCACCAGCACAGCGCCCAGGCCGGCGGCGGCGCCCAGGCCGCCAATCAGGGGCAGATCGTCAACATGCCAGCCGCGTCCCCCGCTGGTAAGTTCTCCCCGCCCCTTGAGACTGTCAAGCTCGGCGTAGCGCTTGATCAGGGCCAGGCTGAAAAAGAGGAACAGGGACAAGGCTAGCAGCCAGAAGGAGGGCCAGAGCGCCACCGCCGCGCCGCCGGCAATGACGCGGAGGGTGTAAAGCATGGCCAGGGTCATGACATCCAGGATGGGGCGGCGCTTGAAGTCCCAGGAATAGGCGCTGGTGAGGAGAAAGTAGCCCACCAGAATCGCGCCAAAGGGGGCGGGCAGCCAGAGCAGGCTGATGGTGGCGGCCCCCAGCAGCAGGAGGGGTGCCAGAAGCAGGCCCCAGGCCAGGGGCAGGGTGCCGGCGGCGAAAGGCCGGCGGCATTTACTGGGGTGGCGGCGATCGGCGCTCAGGTCGAGGAGATCGTTGAGCAGATAGACGGCGGAGGCGGTGAGGCCGAAGGCCAGAA